>JACPPY010000069.1 GCA_016190755.1 Chloroflexota bacterium
AATCATTGTCGCACTGTAGAACTTGGGTCATGCTCTTGGATGGCCGTACCGGTTTGCTGTAGGCAGATCAAATTGAGGCAAAGGGCTACGGCAAGTAGGTGACGTGCTGTTCGGGAGATTCCCACACCGTCACTGAATGGAGGGCGTGCCCCTGGTCGCGCAAGCGTGAGCGGAATTCCTCGAACACCGTCCGGGCAATGTTTTCCGAGGAAGGGTTGACCTTGTCGAACGGCGGAATATCGTTGAGAGGGTAATGGTCGAACCGGGATAGTATTTCCTTGAGGTGCTGCTTCAGGTCAACGAAGTCGCGGCTGATACCGATGTTATCGAGTTTGTCGAATCTCAGGGTGGCGGCCACACGGAAGCGGTGGCCGTGCTGCCTCTCGCATTTGCCGCTATAACCGCGAAGGTGATGCGCGGCATCGAAGTCCTGTTCGATCGTAACCTCGTACATATTTCCGCCTACGTGCCAGCAGGATATTGCTTGACCATGAACACGTACCGGCTGTCGTCCTTGAAGCCGGCATCTTCGAAGAATTTCTTGCCATCGAGGCTGTCTTTCGGCACCATTACCTCGATCTCCCGGGCGCCCATCTTTATCAATCGTTGCTCGACTTCCTGGAAGAGCCTCGTACCGATACCCCGGCCGCGGCAGCGTGGATCGACGGCGTGATTAAAGATATGTCCCTGGCTACCCTGAAGCGCCCCGATGACTGTGCCAATGACCATGCCGTTCAGCTCGGCCACAAGTATGAGCTCCGGATTGCGCTGCACCAGCCGCTCCACTGCGGCGCGGTCGAACGTCGCGCCTACGGGCACCTTGCACAGGTGCCACAGACGCCAGGCGTCGTCGTAGTCCTTCATTGCTAGCGGACGTATGACCACTTTCGAGTCGCTTCGGCATGAGGTCGAGGGCGGAGCGCCAGACTGCCCGGCCAGACGCACCTTGTCTTTGTCCTTCACCTTTGCTGCCAACTCCTCCACTGTCTTGCCCTCCTGGGGGTGCACGGCTTCCGGGGCTATTTCCGCCAGCGGCACTAGAACGAATGCACGCTCAACCATCCTGGGGTGCGGGATAACGAGGTCCGCCTCTACTATAACCATATTCTCATACAGCAGGATATCTATGTCAATCGGCCTGGGAGCGTTCCGGAAACGGGGCTTCCTTCCCAGGGACCTTTCGATTTCCTTGGCCAGCGCCAGTAGCTCACGCGGGCTCAGGTTAGTGGTAGTACGGCAAACTGCGTTCAGGAAATCGGGTTGGTCGTGGTAACCCCAGGGCTCGCTCTCATACAGGGATGATACTTTCTCAACAGCAACTCTCTGGCAGATGAGACGAAGGGCCTTGTTTATATTGTCTTCCCTGTCTCCAATGTTCGATCCAAGGCCCAGGTATGCTATCGGCATATCACCTGAAGCGCCTTTGCCTGACTATCGCATCGCTCATTCGGCATACCCGTGACATAGCCAGCACGTCGTGTACCCGTACAATATCCGCCCCGTTCGCTATGCCGATGGCCACGGTGGACGCCGTGCCTTCGATCCGCTGGTCGGGCGGAAGGCCGAGCACCAGGCCGATCATAGACTTACGCGAGGTGCCCAGCAGTATAGGGTAACCGAGGCGGCGCAGCTCGCGCAGGCGGCGTATGAGCTCCAGGTTTTGCTGCAGTGTTTTGCCGAAGCCAATGCCCGGGTCGACAATGATATTGTGTGGCGGCACTCCGGCTGACCGGGCGATGCCTGTGGCCCTGTTCAGGTCGGAAATAACTGCCGGCATTATCCTTGGGACCGCGGCGGAGCGCTGGTTGCTCATGAGCACTATGGGAACTTTCCTTTCCGCAGCCAGCCCGGCCAGAGCCGGGTCCTGCTTCAATCCCCAGACATCGTTCAGCATGCTGGCGCCGGCGTCGAGTGCACGGCGGGCCACGGCTGACCTGTAAGTATCAACGCTCACCGGTATCCGCAGCTTACCGGCCAGTCGCTCAATGACGGGTATGACACGGCGCATCTCTTCATCTGCATTTACCGGCTGGGCGTCGGGACGTGTGGACTCCCCACCTACATCAATAATATCGGCGCCTTCCTCTTGAAAGCGCATCGCCTGTGCTGTCGCGGCCGGGATATTGTATGCCAGGCCGTCACCGGAGAAGGAATCGGGAGTGACGTTTACGATGCCCATGATGTAGGTGTGCTCCCCCCACTCAAAGGACTTATCGCCGATACGCGTCGGCGTCGGTGGTGTGTATCGTGCGCTGCACATGTTTGTACTGGTAGCTCCTGAGGCGCCTCGCGCGATCCCAATGTTCATAAACGGGTGGAGCGAGGCAAAAATCGGTGGCTGCCCGTCATCAGGCTGAAATCCCCCGGCCATATGTTGACAAATGGTACGCCAAACAGCTTGCGTTTCCCGAAGATGCTATGTTAGCATACCACGGTTCTGTATTCTATTCCAGATAAGCAAAGAGGGGGGAGCGTTCCGCTGCGGCTCGACGTACTATGGGGCGCGCGACCGGCCATGACAATGCTCGACAGACTGAATGAACTGAATAATATGCGGGAACAGGTGAAGGTGGGCGGTGGCAAACAGCGCATCGAGGCCCAGCACGCTCGTGGCAAGCTCACAGCGAGAGAACGCATCGACATGCTGTTCGACTCGGGGACCTTTGAAGAGCTCGACCCCTTCGTTACGCAGCGAGGCAATGACCTCGGCCCGTTAGATCAGAAACAGGTCGGAGACGCGGTGGTCACCGGATACGGGAAGGTGAACGGCCGGCTATGTTTCGTCTATAGCCAGGACTTCACGCTGTTTGGTGGGTCGCTTTCGGAGACGGTGGGCCAGAAGATATGCAAAGCGATGGACCTTGCCGTGCGCAACGGGGCTCCGGTAGTGGGTATCATCGATTCAGGCGGCGCCCGGATTCAGGAAGGTGTTACTAGCCTGGCTGCCTACGGCGATATCTTTTTGCGGAATACCCTCTGTTCGGGCGTGATACCACAGATTTCGGTTGTGATGGGGCCATGCGCGGGGGGTGCCGTATACTCGCCGGCCATAACGGACTTCATCTTCATGGTGCGGGGTACGGGCCAGATGTATATCACAGGCCCCGATGTGGTCAAAGCCGTCACCGGAGAAACGATAACGCATGAGGAGCTGGGTGGCGCCATCGCCCATGCCTCCAAGAGCGGCGTAGCACATTTCACCGAGGGGAATGACCATGCGTGCCTGGCGCAGGTACGCCGATTGCTTGACTTCCTTCCAGAGAATAACGCTGAGGACCCGCCGGCACGCGAGCCGGACGATGACCCCGAACGGAAGGACGAGTCACTACTGAACATTGTACCTTCAGAGTCACGCAAGTCCTACGACATGAAGGGCATAATACTGACCGTAGTGGACAATGGCGACTTCATGGAGGTCCACAAGCATTACGCCACCAACATGATCGTCGGTTTCGCCCGCATGGATGGCAGGCCGGTAGGCATAGTGGCCCAACAGCCCATGTCTATGGCTGGTGTGATAGACATCAATGCCTCGATGAAGGCAGCGCGATTCGTGCGCTTCCTGGACTGCTTCAATATACCCATAGTGACTTTTCTGGATGTGCCGGGGTTTATGCCCGGCCTGGAGCAGGAGCACGGCGGCATAATCAAGCACGGGGCCAAACTCATTTATGCCTACGCCGAAGCCACGGTTCCGAAGGTAAGTGTTATCACCCGCAAAGCCTACGGGGGAGCCTATATAGTCATGGGCAGCAAGCATCTGCGGGGCGACATCAACTATGCCTGGCCCACCGCACAGATAGCGGTGATGGGCGCCGACGGAGCCGTCAACGTGATATATCGCGACCGGATAGCAAAGTCGGCAAACCCGGAGCAAACGAGACAGGAGTTGATCGCTGAGTACGGCAAGAAGTTCGATAGTCCGTACCAGGCTGCCAGTCGCGGCTTCATAGACGACGTAATAGACCCAAGGACCACCCGGTCGAGGGTCATCCGCGCCCTGGAAATGCTCAAGAATAAGGTGGATACCAACCCTCGCAGGAAACACGGCAACATACCACTATGAACGATGTGGGGTGCGCAGATGATGGAGGAGGCTATGGCTCATACATCCGCATCAGCCAACCCTTAATAGTTTGTATCTGTTTGGCCGTGTCCAACCGTTATTGCCGCCCACTGGCGTGGGATCGTGTTTTGAGTGAGCGTCAAGGAGGACGGGATGGATTTCAGTTTTTCTAGAGAGCAAGAAATGCTAAAGAAAGCGGTGCGAGGGTTCGCGGAAAGCAATGTCGCACCGAGGGTGCCGGAGTTGGAGCAAAAGGGAGCTTTTCCTTTCGACCTGGTGAAAGGCATGGGCCAGATGGGACTGTTGGGCCTGACCAACTCCAGGCCGTATGGCGGCACGGGCATGGGCTATATGGCGCGCACAATAGCTATTGAAGAGGTGTCGCGCATTTACCCTTCACTCGGTTTCTTCTTCCAGGCGGGCAACCTGTTCATGTTTGCAGTGGAAGGCTTCGGGAGTGAAGACCAGAAGAGAAAGTACCTGCCGGACTTGTGTAAGGGGACGAAGATAAGCTCTTTCGGCGTCACTGAGCAGATGGGTGGCTCCGACCCTTCCGCCATGATGACCACCTCAAAACTGGACGGCGAAAGCTACGTGGTGAACGGCAGGAAGTCCTTTATCACTAACGTAGAAGTCGCGGATACGCTTGGCTTTGTCGCGAAGACTGGAGATAGCTTCAGTGTTTTCTTTGTAGAGAAAGGTACTAAGGGGTATGAGGTCACCCGCAGGGAGCCCCGGCCGGGGCTACGCTGCATGCCCGTGAACGAGCTCGTTTTCTCGAACTGCAAGATACCGAAAGGGAACCTCGTCGGGGAAGAGGGTCGAGGCATGGCCATCGCCATCACGACCATATCAGTCATCGGGCGCACCGGTGCGGCGGGCGTGGCGCTTGGCGCTGCTCAGGGGGCTTTCGAGGGGGCAGCAAAGTTCTGCAATGGAAGGGTGATGTACGGAAAGCCCATATCCAACCTTCAGGCGATCCAGTTCATGCTGGCCGACATGAGCACCGACATCGAGGCGTCTCGATGGCTCTGCTATCGCCCGGCATGGCTTCTCGACCAGGGAAAAAACCCGCGTGAAATTGGGCCGGACATAGCGAGATCGAAGCTATTTGCGGTCGATATGGCCTTGAGGACATGCCTCAAGGCACAGGAAGTCATGGGGGCATACGGTCAATCGCCCGAGTACCGGGTGGAGATCTTCCTGAGGGACGCTATAGAACTGCTGACTGCGGGAGGCACCCAGGAGATCATGAGGTTAACTGTGGGGCGGGCCTTAGCAAGCTGATCGGTGAGATGGGAACAATGGACATCGTAGTATGCATCAAGCAGGTACCGGACCCGGAGCACTTCTCCAAGATCGTGCTCGACGCAAAAACGAAACTGGTGAGACGGGAGGGCATTCCGGTTGTCGTCAATCAGGTGGACAAACACGCACTGGAAGCCGCACTCCAGATAAGGGAGAAATTCTCTGGCAGAGTGACGGTTATCAGCATGGGGCCTCCGCAGGCCAGGGAAGCGATAGAAGAGGCCTTTGCCATGGGCGCCGACGGCGGTGTGCTATTATCCGACCGGGCCTTCGCCGGGGCGGACTCCCTGACCACGGCATATACGCTGGCCCAGGCCATCAAGAAGTTCTCTCCTTTCGACCTCATACTGCTGGGGAATGAGACGGCGGACTCGGGGACCAGGCAGGTGGCGCCGCAACTGGCCGAGTTCCTTGATGTGCCTCATGTGACCAATGTCAGAACGATAGGTTTCAACAGTGGTGACACCCTGATCGTGGAACGCTCCATGGAAAACGGGCACATGAAGATCGAAGTGAGGCTGCCGGCAGTGCTGGCCGTCAACAGGACGATCAATGAGCCGAGGATACCCAGTGTGATTGACATCATGCAGGTGGCGACGAAAGAGATCAAGGTATGCGGCCTGGCTGACCTCGGCCTCTCAAGCGAGGATGTGGGCCTCGTTGGCTCTCCTACCCAGATGGCCAACCTGTTCGAGTCCAGGCGCGAACGCAGGAGGGAGATACTTGATGGCGCGGCAGTGACGGCTGCGCGGCAGGCAGTCGAAAGGCTGCGCGAGTTGAACGCGCTTTAGCGTACCGGAAAAGGGTTGACAGACATGACGGGCAAGAACGAGACATGGGTTTACGCTGAGCAGAAAGCCGGGCATGCTTCGAAGGCAACGCTGCAGCTCTTGGGAAAGGCTGTGGAGCTAGGCAAGGAGACCGGCTCACCAACTGTTTGCGTGCTCGTGGGGTCTGGGGCCCAGGGAGTACCTCGGGAGCTAGCGGCCTACGGTGCGAGCAAAGTGTATGTCGTAGATGATCCGCGGCTTGAGCTTTATCAGAGCGAGGCGTACGCCAGCGTAGTGGCCGGCCTGGTGAAAGAACACTGCCCGGAGATATTCCTTTTCGCGGCTACCGATGTGGGAGAAGATCTGGCGCCGCGAGTGGCGGCCAAGGTTGGCACCGGGCTTACAGCACATTGTATTGACCTCAGGATCGAAAAACGCGACGGCGTTCCCTTGCTCCATCAAACCGTGCCGGCGTGGGGCGGTGGGATGAGGATAGACATAGTCTGTCCCAAACACCGGCCTCAGATGGCGACTGTGAAGCCGGGCGTATTCGACCTGCCAGTGCCGAAGAGCGATTCCAATGCCGAGGTAGTCGACGTACCGGCGCAGTTGAATGAGAAACACTTCAGGGCGAGGACGATAGAGGTAAAAGAGGAAGCGCAGCGCGAGACACCTTTGACCGAGGCCGACGCCGTGGTAGCCGTCGGCTGGGGGGCATATTCCCTGGGAGGGATACAGTGCCCGCAGGAATTGGCCGAAGCTGTGTGCGGCACCTTGGCTGGCACCAGGCCTATGGTGGACAGCGGTTGGATACCACCCGACCGCATGGTCGGGCAGAGCGGCAAGGTGGTCAGTTCCCGGTTGTTCATCAGCCTGGGTGCATCCGGCGCAATGCATTTTACTTCCGGCTTCGAACGGGCGAAGTTCGTCGTGGCGGTCGACCAGAACCCCAAGGCACCGATATTCCAGGTTGCGGATATCGGCATAGTGGGCGACCTTCGTGAGGTGCTGCCCTGCCTGACGGAAGAGATCAAAAAGCAGAAGTCATCCAAAGGTTAGGGAAACTGGCATCCATCGGAACCAGTTAGGCGCAGGTTATGCAACGGGACGAAAGTGTTTTTCGTCCCGACTTTTGTTTGTATACTCACGGAAGCTGTGGTAACATCTTGTTTCGAACTGATGTGCACCCCGGTTGAACATGGCTTTGACAAGGCAGAGACCGTCCAATACCATCGGTATGAGCGTGAGAAACAGAGCATAATGATGACAGCGTTGAAGGGCTATGGACGCTAAGACCGCGGCCATCGCCGCAGTAACCGCCTACCTCCAGATGGAGGCCGAGGGAAGACAAGTTCGTGCGGTGCCACCGCTGCCCGTCACCAGCACCTGGCGACTGCTGGGAAGAATTGAGCAAATGCGAGCACGGGGTCTTCCGATAACCAGGGGTAGGACATGTCTGACCAACAGTACCTCTGGGGATGACGCTATCATTCGCCGCCTGTAGACATCCCGGTTCCAATCTTTGGCCGGGTCGAAGCGAAGTTAGGGGGGTTCCTGAGCATGAACAGTCAAGCACGCAAGAATCCTGTAAAGATCATTGACCTCACCTTACGTGACGGACACCAGTCGTTGTTCGCCACCAGGATGCGCACGGAGGACATGGAACCCATTGCAGCCGATATGGACAAGCTTGGCTTCTGGGCAATGGAGGTCTGGGGTGGCGCTACCTTTGACGTGGCGACCCGCTATCTGAATGAAGACCCCTGGGACAGGGTACGGCGACTCAAAAAGCTTATGCCAAACACGCGGCTCCAGATGCTGCTCAGAGGCCAGAACCTCGTAGGTTATCGAAACTACGCCGACGATGTAGTCCAGGCCTTCGTCCACCACTCGGCCGAGGTAGGCATCGATGTGTTCCGCATCTTCGATGCGGTGAACGACGAGCGGAACTTTGAAGCGGCGTTCAAAGCGGTAAAGGAGACCGGCAAGCATATACAAGGCACCCTCTGCTATTCCCTCACCGAGCAGAAGTTGGGCGGGCCGGTATACAACATAGACTACTTTGTGAAAAAAGCGCTGATCATACAGGAGATGGGCGCCGATAGCCTTTGTATTAAGGATATGGCCGGGCTTATTGCACCCGACGATGCGTACGACCTTGTGAAGGAGCTCAAGAAGGCGCTGAAGATACCGGTGGGCCTGCACTCGCACTATACCAGTGGCATGGCCTCCATGAGCCTACTCAAGGCTATCGAGGCTGGCGCCGATATGGTCGACACAGTCCTGGCGGCATTCGGGCTCCGCTCGTCGCACCCGGCCATAGAGCCGCTCATCGTGTCCCTGAAGGGCTCGCCGCGCGACACCAGGCTGGAACTTGAGCCAATGCTCAAGCTAGATGAGTGCCTGGAACAGATTGCCCCCAAGTACCGCGATTTTCTGGATACAACCAAGCTATCGGTAATTGATACTCGCGTGCTGGCGCATCAGATACCCGGCGGTATGTTTACAAACCTGGTGGCGCAACTCAAGGAGGCCGACGCTCTGGACAGGCTTGGGGATGTATATGCGGAACTCCCACGGACAAGAAAGGAGCTGGGTTATCCGCCACTGGTGACGCCGACGAGCCAGATCGTAGGCATACAGGCGGTCCAGAACGTGCTGTTCGGCCGGTACAAGATGATCTCCAAAGAGGTCAAGGACTATGTCTTCGGACTATACGGCAGACCGCCGGCTCCAGTGGACCCCGCAGTGCAGACCGTGGTGCTCAAGGGGTATGAGCGTGGCGAGAAGCCAACAACCGGTCGCGCGGCCGACCTGCTGCCGCCGGAACTTGAAAAGGCAAAAGAGGCTACGAAGGGCCTGGCCAGGGACATCGGAGACGTGTTGATTTATGCCCTGTATCCTACTACAGGCATGCGCTTCCTGAAGTGGAAGTATGGCCTGGAGACGCCTCCGCCGGAAACCAGACCCAAGACGCTGGATGATGTGAAGAAAGAGGACGAGCTTGTGTCGAAGGCGAAAGCCGGCAAGCTGGTCGAGAAATCTAAGATCGCTCCGCCGGCCAAGGGTCCGGCTGCCAGGGCGTTCAACGTATTCGTCGGTGACGAGTATTTCAAGGTGGAAGTAGAACCCGTTGACGGTTCTGCGGCCGTTGCCGCTGTGCCTTTTGGACGGCCCTCTCCGGTACGTAGCCTCGCCTCTGAAGTGAAAAAGGCGATTGCGGCGGAGCCCGAGACACATGCTACGGCCCCGGATGCTCAACCTGAGAAGGGGGCCGTGGTATCTCCAATGCCGGGCATATTGCTCCGGTATCTGGTCCGGGTGGGACAGGAGGTAGACGCCGGAATGCCGGTGGCCGTGGTCGAGGCGATGAAGATGGAGAACACCATCGTTTCACCCGTGAAAGGTAAGGTAAAACTGCTTAACTGCAACCCGGGCGGCAAGGTAGGACGTGGTGATACCGTCGCAGTTATTGCCTGATAGCCCGTGGAGAGTGTCAACCTGTAATGGAACAGCAGGTCAAACCGGAAATTAAGGAAAAAGCCAGGACGGAAGGCGCCAAAAAGGGAGAGGAGAAGGTAACTTTTTACCACCAGTGGTGTAAGAAGTGTGGCATATGCGCCGCGATCTGCCCTCGCTCGTCCCTTTCATACGACAAAGAAGGCTGCCCCTACCTGTCCGACCCCGAGGGTTGCGAAAGTTGCGGGCTTTGCGAGTTGCTCTGCCCCGATTTCGCTATTTCCGTGCCCGCGAGGCATGAAGAACGCCAATAGTACCGGATTTATTATCCTGGGCCGGCCCGGCTCATAAGATGCCAACAACGATCAAACAACCTAAGCAGTCTGCGAGGTTCATGCAGGGCAACGAAGCCATTGCCGAAGGTGCACTGGCTGCCGGCATCGGCTTCTTCGCCGCCTACCCTATTACGCCGGCCAACGAGATATCCGAGGCCATGGCCCGAGAGCTGCCGGCGAGGGGCGCAGTGTTCATCCAGATGGAAGACGAGATAGCCAGCATGGCGGCTGTAATAGGCGCCTCACTTGGCGGCCTGAAGGCGGCTACGGCAACCAGCGGTCCAGGTTTCTCCCTGATGCAAGAGCAGATTGGCTATGCCGTGGCCACCGAGATACCCAGTGTAGTAATCGACGTGCAGCGTGCCGGCCCCAGCACCGGGCAGCCCACGTTCGGTGCGCAGGGAGACGTAATGCAGGCACGGTGGGGCACTCATGGCGACCACCCGATCATCGTTCTCAGCCCCAGTTCCGTCTCAGAGTGTTTTGCCCTCACGGTCCGGGCTTTCAATCTGGCGGAAAAATATCGTACCCCGGTCATACTGCTGGCCGACGAGGTGGTCGGCCACATGCGAGAGAGAGTATCCGAGTTTCCTGTCATGGAAGTGGTCTCCCGTGCACGACCGGAGGTGCATCCGGAATGGTACTTCCCCTACGACAACGACCTGGGAGATGTCCCGCCATTGGCGGCTTTCGGAGATGGCTACAGGTACCATGTAACCGGCCTGTTTCACGACAAGTCCGGGTTTCCCACTCAGCGCATCGACGAGATCGACCCATGGTTCGAGCGGCTGTTTCACAAGATAGAAGGGAACACGGACGATATCGTTGAGGTTAGCGAAGAGGGGACACGAGAAGCGGAAATCGTTCTGGTATCGTACGGCGCTGCCGCGCGTTCTGCGCGCCATGCAATGAAGATGGCGGCGGCGGACGGCAAACGTGTGGGCCTGCTGAAATTGAAAACTCTCTGGCCCCTGCCGGAGGACAGAATAAAGGAACTGGCACGATCGGCGAAGGGATTCATCGTTGTGGAGATGAACAGGGGCCAGGTAAGGCTTGACATAGAGCGGTTGGCAGCAGGCAGAGCCGCAGTGGAAGGCGTGCATCGCTTTGATGGCGAGATGATCAGCCCCACCTCCGTACTGAAGGCAATCGAAGAGTTCTAAATGGCAGAGAAGCTTCCATACATTCAAGATTACCTGAGGTCAAAGAAGAGATTCCCCACCGTCTGGTGCCCGGGTTGCGGCATCGGCATAGTTGCCGGCGGCATAATACGCGGCATCGACCGGCTGAAGCTGAACAAAGACGAGGTGGCTATCGTTTCCGGAATCGGTTGCACAGGACGTATGCCAGTATACATGGACTTCAACACCGTGCATACTACTCATGGCCGTGCTCTGGCGTTCGCCACCGGCCTTAAGCTGGCCAAGCCGTCCCTGAAAGTGATAGTCCTGATGGGCGATGGCGATGCGTTGGCTATCGGCGGCAACCACTTCATACATGCTTGCCGGCGAAACCTGGACCTTACAGCCATTATCGTAAACAACAACACCTACGGCATGACCGGCGGCCAGCAGTCTCCGACCACCCTCTTGGGGGCGAGGTCGACGAATGCTCCGTACGGCAACATCGATCAGCCTTTCGATACGTGCTTCCTGGCCAAGGCGGCGGGTGCGGCCTTTGTGGCCCGGACTACCACCTATCATGCCGGCGAGATGGAACGATTGGTCGCCAGGGCCATCTCCAAGAAGGGCTTTGCTGTACTGGAGGTCCTGAGCCAATGCCCCGTATTCTACGGCAAGATGAACCGTATGCCTACGGCAGTTGAAATGATGCAGTGGTTTCGAGACAATACCAGCACCCAGGACGTGGTCGGCAGGATAAGGCGGGGTGTCCTCGTCGACCGTGAAGTCCCGGAATACGGTGATGAATACCGCAAACTGGTGGGATCTGCGCAGGAGCAGAAAGACATCAGGGAACGCAAGAAAAGTCCCGCAACCGTGAGGCTGGCAGGCCCGCACGAAGCAGTGGCGGTTGAGCACGAGGAAAGTGAAAAGTCCGCCGAGGTCGCGAAGGCTGTTGAGGTGCACGGCAGAAAATGAGCTACCGGCATGACGTTAGATTGGCTGGCGAAGGCGGCCAGGGCGTGGTTACCGGCGGGCTTGTGCTGGCCGAAGCGGCTGCCGTTTATGAAGGAAAGAACGTAGTGATGACCCAGACCTACGCGCCGCAACAGCGTGGAGGGTCGGCAAGAGCGGAGATCATAGTCAGCGATGCCGAGATAGATTATCCCAAGGTGTTGGAGGCCGATGTGCTGCTGGCATTGAACCAGGAGGCCTTCGACCGGTATCATCACCAGGTGAAACGGAATGGGGTAATAATTGTTGAGTCCGCACACGTTGGGGGCGAATACTCCGGCCATATCAAGGTACTCAAGGTACCGCTGGAGGAAGTCTCATGCCATGTGGCGGGGACCAGCCAGAGCGCGAATTTTGTGGCCCTGGGTGTCGTATCTGAGATAAGCGATATTGTAAGCGCGAGTGCGCTGCGGGCCGCTCTTCGGGCAAGGCTGCCGCAGCAGGTAAGGCAGATGAATCTGAAGGCATTAAACGCCGGAGTATTACTAGGCAGAAACATGAAGAGAACATGAAGAAGAGGAAGCTGATTTCCTCCGAGGATTTGAAGCAGGAGAACTATGGGCAGTACGCTAGCTGAGAAAATACTGAGCCGGAATTCAGGAAGCGCGGTGCGGGCTGGGGATATCGCCGTGGTGCCTGTTGACCTTGCCTTCGTGCAGGACACCACCGGCCCGTTAACAGTCCGCCAGTTTCAGGCCAGCGGCTTAAAGCGATTGGCCAACCCCAAGCGGACCGTGCTGTTCCTGGACCACGCCGCGCCGAGCCCGCGCAGCGAGCATTCAAATGACCACCTGCTCATGCGGCGCTTTGCCGAGGAGCAGGGATGTCTCATCTTCGATGTCGGGGATGGCGTGTGTCACCAGATTGTTGCGGAGCGGCTGGCGAACCCCGGAGAGGTAATAGTGGGCGCCGATTCACATTCCGTCACAGCAGGTGCGCTTGGCGCTTTTGCCACCGGAATGGGCTCTACAGATGTCGCTATAGCTATGGGTTTGGGTAAGACGTGGCTAAGGGTGCCCGAGACGATGCGCATCCTGACAACGGGCAAGTTCCCAACAGGTGTGTTTGTCAAGGACCTGATACTGCATCTCATCGGGAAGATAGGCGCCGATGGGGCCACCTACAAGTCACTGGAATTCGGAGGTGACGTGGTCGACGGCATGGGTATGCCCGACCGTCTGACGATAGCGAATATGGCCGTGGAGGCCGGGGCCAAGGTGGGCCTGTTCCCTTCCGACAGGATTACCGAGAGCTTTTTGAAGAAGCACGGCCGCGGCGACAAGTATATCCCTCTTCAACCCGACCAGGGTGCTACTTGCGAAACCACAATCGAGGTTGATGTCAGCAAATTGGAACCTACAGTATCCCGGCCGCACACGGTTGATAATGTGGCGCTGGCGCGCGAGCTAAAGGGGACTAAGATACAGCAGGTGTTTATCGGCACCTGCACGAACGGCCGTATCGAAGACCTGGAAGTAGCCGCTGCCATACTCAAGGGGAAGGAACGGAACAGCCGTACCAGGCTCCTGATTGCGCCGGCCTCCAGGCAAGTATACCTTGACGCCATAGAGAAAGGATATATCCAAACCCTCGTTAAGGCGGGAGCATTGATACTACCACCGGGCTGTGCCGCGTGCCTGGGCCTGCACCAGGGCATACTGGCAGACGGCGAATCATGCCTGTCGACCGCAAATCGTAATTTCAAAGGACGTATGGGCAACACGCAATCTTTCATTTACCTGGCCAGCCCGGCGACTGCGGCGGCTTCCGCCCTGGCCGGAGAGATCGTAGACCCCAGGGAGGTCATGTAAATGCTTCGAGGGAAGGCATTCAAGTTTGGCGATGATATCTCCACGGACCTGATCGTGCCCGGCAGGTTGGCGCACCTGCGTAGCAACCTGCCTGAGCTGGCCAAACACGTGCTGGAAGACGCCGACCCAAAGTTCGCTTCGAAGGTGAAACCAGGCGATTTCGTGGTGGCGGGAAAGAACTTCGGCCTCGGCTCCAGCCGGGAACATGCGCCACTGGTTATCAAGATGGCCGGTGTCAGCGCCGTGCTGGCCAAGTCCGCGGCACGCATCTTCTTCCGCAATGCGATCAACCAGGGGCTGCCGGTACTTATTTGCGATACCGACAAGATAAGCGATGGGGACGAGCTTGAAGTTGACCTTGGCGCCGGTGTGATCAAAGACCTTACCAACGGCGCGGTCCTGACGTCTGGCAGGATACCGGAGGTCATGCTGCGCATACTGGAAAGCGGCGGCCTGATACCGTATGTGCAGCGCTACGGCGACATAAAGCTGTAACAATTGTTCGTTATGGTGTGCCGGGAATAGCGCACCTGTCTAGTCAGGAGGACTTCAAAGAATGTCATACAACATTACTCTGATTCCAGGGGACGGAGTTGGGCCAGAGGTGACCAAGGCGACACGCAGGGCCATTGAAGCTACGGGTGTGGACATCAAATGGGACCTGGCCGTCATGGGCGATACTGCCCAGGACCTGTTCGGCACCCCATTGCCGGAATACGTTTTCGACTCCATCAGGCGGAACAAGGTGGCGCTAAAAGGCCCTGTAACCACTCCTGTGGGCTACGGTTTCCGCAGCGTGAACGTCGCGCTCAGGCAGGGCATGGACCTGTACGCGTGCCTCCGGCCTTGCAAGACCTATCCCGGCATTGTCTCTTTGTACGATAACGTAGACTTAGTCATCGTTCGTGAAAATACTGAAGACCTCTACTGCGGCATCGAATTCGAGAGAGGCAGCCCAGAGGCGTACAAGCTCATTGGCCTGGTCAATGATGCCACAGGTAAGCAAGTCAGACCGGACTCGGGGTTCAGCCTGAAGATGATATCCGACACCGGTACGCGGAAGATCGTCAAGTTCGCCTTTGAGTATGCCCGGAAGCATGGCAGGAAGAAGGTGTCGGCGGTCCACAAAGCCAACATACTCAAATTCTCCGATGGGCTTTTCCTCTCCGTAGCACGGGATGTAGCTAAAGAGTACGACGATATAGAGTTCGAGGATGTCGTGGTTGATACCGTATGTATGCGACTGGTGAGGCGACCACAAGACTATGACGTACTGGTGCTTCCGAACCTTTATGGTGATTTCATGTCGGAGTTGACGGCCGGCCTTGTCGGCGGGCTGGGACTTGCGCCTGGCGCTAACCTTGGCGACGATATCGCTGTCTTCGAACCCACTCACGGCAGCGCGCCCAAGTACGCCGGGAAGAATAAGGTCAATCCCATGGCCATGATGCTCTCCGGCGTGATGATGCTCCGGCACATCGGTGAGGTAAAGGCAGCGGACCTATTGGAGTCTGCTATTGCAAGCGTGCTCAAGGAAGGAAAGAGCATCACCTACGATATCAAGTCGGACCTTGGTGAGGCCCTTGCGCCGGTGGGCACAAACCAGGTCGGTGATGCAGTGGTCGAACGCGTCGAGCAGTTGAAGAGGGGGCCGCATGAAAAGTAAGGTGACCGTGGTCGGCGCGGGAAATGTCGGAGCTACTTGCGCCGAACGTGTGGCGGAGAAGGGTTATGCAGACGTTGTTCTGGTGGATATCGTTGAGGGCATGCCACAGGGTAAGGCGTTGGATATGCTTCAGTCCGGGCCTGTACTACGTTCCGACGCCAGGATCACCGGCACCAACAGCTACGAGCCAACAGCCGGCTCGGATGTAGTGGTTGTCACCTCAGGCGTGGCGCGCAAGCCAGGCATGAGTCGGGATGACTTGCTGCTCACTAATATGAAGATCATCCAGAGCGTTACCGACCAAGTCGTTAAGTACTCGCCCAATTGCGTTTTGATAATGGTGACAAATCCGCTGGATGCCATGGTCCAACTGGCCCTTCACGTGAGCAAGTTCCCGCGCCACAGGGTCATAGGTATGTCCGGAATACTGGACTCCGCCAGGTTCAGGACCTTCATCGCCGCCGAGCTGGGCGTCTCAGTTGAAGATGTATCTGCATTTGTGCTGGGCGGGCACGGCGACCAGATGGTGCCATTGCCCAGGTATTCGACCGTGAACGGCATACCGATAACCGAGCTCTTGCCGAAGGCGTCCATAGATAAGCTGGTGGACCGTACCGCGAAGGGAGGCGGTGAGATTGTGGCGCTGCTGAAGACCGGCAGCGCCTTCTACGCACCGGGAGCGGCAGCAGCCCAGATGGTGGATGCCATACTGTTGGACCGAAAGCGGGTGCTGCCGTGCGCCGTCTACCTTGAAGGAGAATACGGCATCAAAGACACCGTCGTGGGCGTGCCCGTAACCTTGGGAAGGAAGGGCGTGGAGAAGGTGTGGCAGATAGCCGTCACGCCTCAAGAAGAGATATTGCTTCAAAACTCCGCCAGGGCCGTTCAGGAACTCGTGGAGATAATGAAACTCAAGTGAGAGAGATAAAGGCCAGTGACGTAACCCGGGCCGTGGCGCGTCTATGCCAGGAAGTGAACCTGGAGCTGGGTGAAGATGTGCTCAAGGCCCTTGAGCAGGCCAGGAGGAAAGAGGAGTCGCCGCTCGGGGGCTGGGTTCTTGGGCAGATAGTAGACAACGCGCGCATCTCGTCCGAAGAGCGGTTGCCGCTCTGCCAGGACTGCGGGACGGCGGTCGTGATGCTGGAGCTGGGCCAGGATGCACATGTCGTCGGTGGAGACCTGTACGCCGCCGTGGAGGAAGGCGTCAGACAGGGTTACGGCGAAGGGTTCTTGCGCAAATCCATGGTGAAACAACCTTTCTCGGCCAGGGTGAACACAAAGGACAATACGCCTGCCGTCATATACACCGAAATCGTTTCGGGCGACAAGCTAAAAATAACGGTCATGGCAAAGGGCGGTGGCGCGGAGAACATGAGCCGCCTGTTCATGCTGTCCCCTTCACAAGGACGCCAGGGGGTGATGGAATCGGTAACGAGGGCTGTGGATGAGGCGGGCAGCAATCCCTGTCCACCCATAATCGTGGGGGTGGGTATCGGAGGGACTCCGGAGAAGGCCATGCTTCTGGCCAAGAGATCATTGCTTCGCCCGGTCGGAGAGCCCAACCCCGATGCGGAAGTAGCGGCGCTGGAGCGCGAGCTGCTGGAGAAGATAAACGGCCTGGGCATCGGCCCCCAGGGGCTTGGCGGTAGAGTCACGGCGCTGGCTGTGCACGTCGAGGTATTCCCGGCGCACATCGCCAGCCTGCCGGTGGGCGTGAACATACAGTGTCATAGCGCTCGCCATAAGGAGACTGTACTGTGAAAGCCATTTATTCGAGCGCCGTGCCTGACAAGTATAAGTTCGGGATGTGGGCCTTCGTGCTGCACCGTGTGAGCGGGCTGGTGATCGCAGCCTATGGTGTGGCGCACATCATAGTTATCTCAACTTCCATGTTTGGCGGCACTTTTGACACCGTCATGGAGAACCTGCACAAGCCATGGGTGGTCTCGCTTGAGCTTTTGCTCATACTGGCTGTGCTGTACCATGGCCTTAACGGCATCAGGTTGCTTCTATTTGACATCGGAATAGGCATCAGGCAGCAAAAGCCCCTTTTCTGGGGCCTGATGAGCATGGGCGTTATCATCGCCATTTTCGTAGCCAACGCCATGATGCCCTCCATTACAGGCGGATCGCTATTTTAGCCATGTTACGGAGCAGTCGAGATGGCAGTTGCTGAAAGAACGGCAGGAAAGCAGCGGACGACCACTACGGAAACCGGCGCCTGGGCGTGGGCCCTGCAGCGGTTCACGGCGGCTGTGATCGGCGTCTTCATCTCCATACATATCTGGGCGCTTCATATGGCCAGGTCGGGCGCCGGCCCGGTAACCTTCGAGTCCGTCAGGGAAAGGGTTTCCAGCCCATTATACGCAACGGTCGACCTGTTGTTGCTGGCCAGCTTGCTCTATCACGCGTTGAACGGAGTGCGGACAGTTCTGCTGGACTTCGGCATCGGCGTGAAGTCGCCGAGATTGCTGGCAGGCGTGCTCTCGGCCATTGGCGTGCTCGGTTTCGCTTATGGAGTATTGGCGCTCATATCCTTCATCTTAGGCGTGCCGCTGTTTCGATAAAAGGAGTCTGCTCATCAGTGGTTATTCATGATGTCATCATCGTGGGTGGCGGACTGTCCGGCCTGAGGGCCGCGATCGCGGCCCATGACGGCGGGCTGGATGTCGGAGTGGTATCCCAGGTATACCCTGTGAGATCGCATTCCGGAGCTGCCCAGGGGGGCATAAACGCCGCACTGGGCAACGCCGAGGGTGGAGAGGATGACAACCCCGAGCGCCATGCCTACGATACCGTCAAGGGCAGTGATTTCCTGGCGGACCAGGACGCGGTAGAAGTGATGACCGGAATGGCCCCGGGAATCATCTTCGAGATGGAGCACTGGGGAGTGCCCTTCAGCCGGACAAAGTCCGACAAGATCGCACAGCGTCCTTTCGGTGGTGGTGCCTTCCCGCGGACATGCTTCGCCGCTGACAAGACCGGCCGCTTTTTGCTCCATACGATGTTCGAGCAAATGCTGAAGCGGCACATAAAGGTATATCCGGAGTGGCTGATGATGTCCCTGGTAGTGAACGATGGGGTCTGCTGTGGGCTGGTCGGCTACCACATACCCACGGGGGAGTTCGAGTCCTTTCAAGGAAAAGCGATTGTGCTCGGCACGGGAGGCTATGGCCAGGTTTACGCCCGCTCTACGAATACGCTCATAAACAGTGGCAGCGGCATGGCGCACGCTTACCATGCCGGGGCCCCGCTCAAAGACATGGAGTTCGTCCAGTTTCATCCAACCTCGCTAATCGGCAGCAACATACTGGTGACCGAAGGGGCCAGGGGTGAGGGAGGCTACCTGATCAACAAGCTAGGCGAACGGTTCATGAAAAAGTATGCTCCCAAGGTAGTCGAGCTTGCCCCGCGCGATATGGTGTCCCGCGCTATACAGACCGAGATCAACGAGGGACGCGGCTTCGATGACTCTTATGTGCTTTTGGACCTCCGGCACCTGGGCAAAGAGAAGATACTGGAGAGGTTGCCGGAGATACGCGAGCACAGCATACATTTCGTTGGTGTAGACCCGATCGTTGCCCCCATACCCATACAGCCCGGCCAGCACTACTCGATGGGCGGCATAGATACTGATTTCGACGGCCAGACACCGGTACCCGGACTGTTTGCCGCCGGGGAGTGCGCCTGCGTTAGCGTGCATGGGGCGAACCGGCTCGGTGGCAACTCTCTGTTGGAGACCATCGTGTTCGGCAAACGTTCGGGTGAAAAGACAGTGCAGTATGTGAAGGGACGGGAATGGAAGCCGGTGCCGGAGGGCGTGTTCCAGTATGCGCTGGACATAGTGAGGGCGCGTGTGGCCGCCCTGTTCCAGGGAACGGGCCAGCAGGAGCCTGCGGCCATAAGGGCGGAGATGAAGGAAACCATGTTCTTCAAGGTAGGCATCTTCCGCGAGCGAAAGTTGATGGATGAGGCGCTCAAGAGAATAGCTGAGCTCCAGGAACGTTACCGCCATTTGCGCGCGATAAAGGGCGGCAAAATATTCAACCTTGACCTATGTCGGGCATACGAGCTCAGGTATATGCTCGACCTGGCGGAGGCCATTGCCGCCGGGGCGATAGCGCGCCAGGAGAGCCGCGGCTCGCATTCACGCCTGGACTTCAACAAGCGCGACGACCATAACTGGGGTAAACATACGCTGGCCTACCCCACACCTGAAGGCCCTAGGCTTAGCTACAGGCCAGTGACCTTCACCAAGTGGCAGCCGGAGGAAAGGAAATATTGAACGTCACTTACACTGTCTTTCGGTTTGACCCGAGCAAGGATAAAGAAAGCCGCTACGAAGCCTACCAGGTGCCGGTGCGGGAAGGCATGACCGTCCTTGACGGCTTGCTGTACATACTTGATAACGTAGACCCCACTCTATCTTTTCGCTTTGCCTGCCGTGAGGGCGTCTGCGGCTCGTGCGCCATGTTCATCAACGGCTCGTACCGGCTCGCCTGCCAGACGCAGATCAAGGACCTCAAGAGCGACCGCATAAAGATCGAGCCGCTGCCAAACTTCCAGGTCATCAAGGACCTGGTGGTCGACCTAGCTGTGTTCTTCGAAAAGCTGGAAAAGGCAATGCCTTATCTGGTGGCTGCTGGTGCTCTGCCAGAGAAGGAGAGGCTGCAATCAATGGAACAGCGCAAGCAGATAAACGAGGTCATTGATTGTATTTTGTGTGCGGCCTGCCAGTCTGCATGTCCGCAGGCGTGGACGAACAAGGACTTCCTCGGGCCGGCTGTGCTGACCAAGGCTTACCGTTTCGTAGGCGACTCGCGCGACGGGGCGCAGAGAGAACGATTGAAGCTGGTTGCCGGGGAGGATGGTGTATGGAGGTGCCACTCCGTCTTCAACTGCGTGGAGGCCTGTCCCAAGAAGATCAATCAGACCGTGGCCATAAGCAGGCTGAAGCGGAAGGCTTTCGTGCAGAAGCTGAAGTTCTGGCAGCGTGATGGCGCAACCAACGGCCGGAAGGTGGGGTAGTATGGCTGCAGCGCTTCGCTTACGGTCACCTCTGGACAGCAAAGAGATACAGGGACTGAAGGCAGGAGACCAGGTACTCATAACGGGCACGCTGTACACTGCCAGGGATGCAGCGCACAAGAGAATCGTAGAGGCATTGGACAAAGGCAAGGTGCCTCCTTTCGAACTCGATGGACAAACCCTGTACTATATGGGCCCCTCGCCGGCGCGGCCCGGCCAGGTCATTGGCTCCGCGGGGCCAACCACGAGCGGCCGTATGGACGCGTATACTCCTAGATTGCTTGCCGAGGGCGTCAAAGCGATTATCGGCAAGGGCAAGCGGTCCCAGGCGGTGAAAGACTCCATAAAGAAGCATGGCGCCGTATACCTCGCAGCGGTAGGCGGGGCCGGCGCACTGATATCTAAAGCGATCAAAAAAGCCGATGTTGTCGCCTATGAAGACCTGGGAGCGGAAGCCGTTCGCCGGCTGGAAGTTGTTGACTTCCCGGCTATCGTGATAAACGATGCCCGTGGTGGCGACCTGTACGAAGAGGGCAAGGCCAAATACCACAGGGGAAACTAACCAATCCAGGTATCTGGTGCAACAGTATGGGTGTGTGCACAAACTTCAGGTTCACCCTCATTTGTACTTTCTCTCCCCGGGTACATGACACACCCCGAATTTCACGGGAGCACCGAGTAGGTTCGGGGTGTGTCAATTATTACCAGGACAGCGGCATATCATCTTAACGAGCCATTCGAGCGCAGCGAGAAGGCGTGGCAATCTCAGCCTCAAGCCTGCTCCTGGGGCTAAGGCCGCATGTCACCCGAGTAAAGTCTACAAATCCACCAGTCTTGAGACTGCCTCACTTCTTGATCAGGGAAAGCAAGGCGTTGTTAGCAACGATGTGGCTGGAGCCCTCAGGGGAAACAAGGCCTGTGACAGGCTGGCGCCTTCCCGCCGCTCAGGTCATTTCCGGGGTGTGTCATGTTTGTCACGCACGTCGTCCTGTGCACACCTTCACGGCAGGGGTGTCCGATTGGCCTTCCTGTCAGGGCCTTGCGTCACCAGTCCTGCACCGGCCGGCGAGGCTGTGGCCTTGCCGCGTTCCTGCACGCCCGCTGCATCTTCTTTGGCAACATAGTCTGCTATGGGCAGGGATATGTAGAAGGTGGTGCCTTTTCCCTGTTCGCTTTTCACATCTACAGTTCCGCCATATTTCTGGGCAATGGTCTTTACGACATACAGCCCGAGCCCCGTGCCGCCGGAAGTCTGTTTTGTGGTAAAAAAGGGGTCGAAGATTTTGCTGAGGTTGGACTCGGGTATGCCGGCGCCGGTGTCGGCCACCTCCACCCGGACAGCAGAGCCTGCCGCCTTGACTCTAAGGGTCAGCGTGCCGCCTCCGGCCATGGCATCGCAGCTATTGTTTATCAGGTTGCCGAGCATCTCCTGTATCTCGATGGCGTCGCCGCGTACGGGTGGAAGCGGTTTCTGATAGTCCCGTATGACCGTGACCATGGCGGTCGATATGCGTGTGTCGAGCAGCGTAGCTATTGTCTCCAGCGCGCCGACCACATCGGTGCAAGAAGCTCCATCTTCGGACGCCCGCGCGGGGGCCAGCATGCTCCTGGCAATATTGGCCACCCTCTCCGACATTGCACGTATTGTCTCCACGTTCTCGCGTGCAACTTCCGTCTTAAGGTACTTGTCCGCGCCGTCCAGCAGGAGCTCCGCGCGGCCCTTTATGGCGAAGATAGGATTGTTGATCTGGTGGCCGATCCCAGCTACCAGCGTGCCCAGTGACGCCATTTTGGCTCCCTGGACGAGCTGCGCCTCGGCAACTTTCAGCGCCGTCATCCTCGCCTCGAGTTCATTGCTCAATGCAACTACTCTGGAGAAGGCCATGTACACCATGACCACAGGTATGATGAGCAGTCCTACCGACCAGGGAGACAGGCTTATTGCCAGCGAGCCTGCGAAGCCGAGGCACGTGAGAGCTACTTCCTGGGCCAGATCGCCACGCCACTGCTGCCGCCACAGGTGGAATGGGTTCTTGCTTGCCTCGAGCGCCGCGGCTATCGCCACTGTGGTCCGGTTGACCAGGTAAACGACCGCTGCCGCCAGCGCCGATGCTGTGAGGCCTGTTATTCCTGAGTAAAAGGGTATTCCGCCGGGATTCAACATCCGGAAGGCCAGGCTGGCCAGGCCGGTGTAAAGCGCGGTCGCCGCCGGATTGAACAGCTGGTACTTCAGGCGGCGCCTGAGTACCAGCCCGGAGAGGGTCATTCCGGCGGCGGCTGACGCGATAGCTAAGACGGGGGGTAGGAGGAGTACCCCCGCGAATAGCGGTGCGGTCAGCACATTTGCCTTGACGCCACGCGCAATCGACATCGGGCGCGCGGCCGCCAGGGCTATGAGCGACGCGAGGACAACTGCCAGGACTAGCTGGACAGTATTCGTTTCAATCGAGTGCCGTACCAGGGCGTATGACAGCGTCGCCACGCCGGCGGCCACCACCACGCCCATGTATAGCTTGAGCGGCCAGCCCTTTCGGCGCATTAGACCCTCCCATGATTGTCCCGGCCGCCAGACCGGGCATCGTTAGGTGATTTGGAGGGGCGCCGACTACCGCGCCACCGGAACCCAGGGCTGGAGGACTATCTCGTCGCCGATGGAGCCCACGCCCTGTGCCAGAACGCGGCCATTGGAGGACACTCTGACTTTTATCATGGGAAGCGGTCCGGTACCGCTGGCTTGGTCGAGCGGCACCAGGACGATGATCCTGGTCTGCACTCCGCCGCCTGCAACAGACAGGCTGGAGTCAACGGAGGTATTGACTACAGACCCATGAGGTTCCAACACATAGACATCCACCCCGGCTGGAGCCGCAATACTGACCGTGGGGCTGTAACCCCATGAGCCGTCGTCCGTCGCGAACTCGATGTTCGTGGTAGTGTAGCCGAGCTGGTCGTTGCCGATAGAGATCAAGGGATCATCGCACCATTCCCAGCCCGCCAGGGCGATTCCGGATGTACCAAAGATCGATATGATTGCTGCCAGTAGACTCGCCGCAATAAGCCACCGCCTTGTTTTGCCCATTACCGGTCCTCCTTTTCGGATCCTGGTCACAAGCATTGGGTCATGTTCTTTTCCGGACAGCCTTCCGTAGGCAAGTTCTGCATGATGCGCGAAGTCTATGTGATATGTCAGTGTTGATTCCAGGGCCAAAAGGAATCAAAACGGTAACGAAGGAGTACACGAAGGGTGTTCTCTGTCGACCCGCTGGTCTGGGTGTGATACGGACGTAATGGGGTGCAAGAAGTATAATAAGCTCAGCGGTGTCGCGCTCGGAAGAGGTATCGCAGTGGGTACAGACTATGGATTCAGGACCGACAAAGAGCAGGAACGCGAGCTGGCGAAACGCCTGGAAAGCATGGGCAGCGAATTAGACGTCCTGGAGGCAGCACACAGGCTGGAGCAGCGTGCTTCGTGCGCTCCGAAAGAGCCTGTCGAACGGTTGGCGAGGTTGGCCAGCCTTTTGGAAGCCTTCGAGCGTAGAGCTGCGGAGTTCTTTCCTCGTCAGGAAGAGGAGTTCCGCCAGGTTGCGGGTGCGATATCCCCGGGAGACCTGGGCATACTGAGGTCGGAGCACGCTAAGATACTGCGCGGCCTGCGGTGGGCCACACGTGAGGCAGAGGAGTTGTGCCAGCCGGGGGCGGACATTGCGAACAGGGCATCGAGAGTAAGGGCGCTGGTGAAGCGCCTGCGGTCGACTTTATTGCTGCTAGAAAAGCATGCCCTTGCCGAAAGCCAGTTGGGGTTCCTGATTAGCCATAACCTCTGAGGCCACACGACATTTATGATAGTTGCGCCTGGCCGTGGGGCATGCGGGCGTAGGACATTGTATATAGCTCGGCATACAGGCCGCCGCGTGCAAGCAGCTCCTGGTGTGTGCCCGTCTCCACTATCCGGCCCTCTTTCATGACCACTATCCGGTGTGCGTCCCTGACTGTGGAGAGACGGTGGGCGATGACCAACGCGGTGCGGCCGGCCAGCAGGCGACGCAGTGCCCTCTGTATGACAGCTTCGGTCTGAGTGTCTATGTTCGCTGTGGCCTCGTCGAGCACCAGTATCCGAGGGTCGGCCAGGAGCGCCCGGGCGAGACTTACCAGTTGGCGTTGCCCGACGCTGAGGTTGGCCCCCCGCTCTTGAATCTGCGACTGATAGCCATTCTCAAGACGTTCGATGAACTCGTGCGCCCCGACGGCCCTGGCTGCTGCAATCACTTCATCGTCGGCGGCGCCCAGCCGGCCGTAGCGTATGTTTTCGGCGATGGTGGCCGAGAACAGGAACGGCTCTTGCAGCACCAGCCCTACCTGCCCGGCGAACGAGCGGCGCGAGATACGGCGCACATCGTAGCCGTCGATGCGCACGGCGCCGCGGCTGGCGTCATAGAAGCGGTTTACAAGGCTAGCCACGGTGCTCTTGCCTGCACCAGTGGGCCCCACCAGCGCAATGGTCTCGCCCGGCCTTATGTGAAGGTTGATATCATGCAGCACCTCGATGCCATCCACGTAGCTGAAGGAAACGCTGTCAAACATGATATCCCCCTGGACCTGCGGCAGACTTATGGCGTCGGGCGCCTCTTTCACGTCGGGGGCGACGTCGAGAAGCTCGGAGACGCGCGCCAGCGATGCCATGGACTTCTGAAGCAGCGTGTATTGCATCGTCAGGGTGCGTACAGGGTCGAAGAAACGCTGCATGTACAGGGCGAAGGCCACCAGCGCTCCCACTTTTAGCTGCGCACCAAGAACCATGCCTCCGCCATATGCGACTATGATGGCGGTAGCCAGTGCCACCACTGCCTCTACCACCGGGGAAATCGCTGCCCGGAGCCTGCCGGCGTGAAGATTGGCATGCAGGTCGTTGCTGTTCACCCGGGAAAACCGCTCCAGGTTGCGTTCCTCGCGGTTCAGGCTTTGTATGACGCGTACTCCGGATATATTTTCCTGCAGGGCGGAGTTTACCGTGGCCACAGTCTGCCTCACGCGCATGGCGGCGGCCGAACTGCGTATGTGCCACAGTGCTAGGGCCACCGCCAGCAGGGGCACCACGCTCAGTGTTACCAATGCCAGGGAAGAGTTCATCAGCAGCAGGGCAATGGTGACGCTTATCAGTGTCAGTATAGCCCCGATGATACCGAACAGCCCGCTATCCAGCAGGTCCTCAAGCTGCTCCACGTCGTTCTGGACGCGGGACATTATGCGCCCCACCTCGTTGGCGTCGAAGAACGAGAGGGAGAGACGCTGCAGGTGGCGGAACAGGTCGAGGCGCAGTGTCCGGAGGACTCCCTGGGCAAAATACGTGGCAGTGATCAACTCCAGGTATTGTGCTCCCCAGCCGGCGGCGCCGATTGCGACGAAGGCAACGGCAATGACGTTAAGCATGGCGAGGTCTGAGCTGGCTATGTAGCGGTCGATCGCCAGCCCAATAAGCCACGGCCCGGCCGCGGAAGCCAAACTGTTCACGATTACACCGACCAGCCCCAGCATGATATGTGCCCGGTAGGGACGCAGATAGTGCGCCAGGCGCAGCAGGTTACGGACATCGAATAGCTGCCCCAGGTGGCGCCGTTCATCGTCCAGCGCGCTGGAGAGGCGCACCCTGCCCCGCGGCCTTGCCTGCGCTGCGGTTGCCGGAGCCCTCATACCCTGCCCTCCTGATACCTGGCGGTCTGCTCCGCCTCCTGGTCTCGAAGCTGCATATCGTAAACGCGCCGGTAGAACCCGTCCGAGTCCAACAGTTCATCGTGCCGCCCTCGTTCGACAATGTGGCCATCCTCGATCACCAGTATCAGGTCGGCGCGCTTGACAGTCGAGAGTCTATGGGCGATGACCAGGCTGGTGCGGCCAAGCATCACTGTTGTTAGCGCCCGTTGTATCTGGTACTCCGTCTCGGTGTCCACGCTTGAGGTGGCGTCGTCCAGTATTAGTATCGGAGGGTCAGTCAGGAGGGTCCGCGCGATGGCCAGGCGCTGCCGCTGCCCGCCGGAGAGGGTTATGCCGCGTTCGCCAACCCAGGTGTCATACCCTTTGGGAAGCGAGGCAACGAAGTCGTGGAGATGTGCCGCACGGGCGGCTGCCGCTACACGATCTCGCGAAGCATCCGGTGCACCGTAGGCTATATTGTCATGTACCGAGGCCGAGAAGAGGAATACGTCCTGCTGTACTACGCCCACGTTGCGACGCAGCGAGGACAGCGATAGGTCTCGTATGTCTATACCGTCGATGGTAATACGGCCGCAGGTCACGTCGTAGAAGCGGGGTATGAGGTTGATCACAGTTGTCTTGCCGCTGCCGGTGGCGCCGACCACGGCCACTAGCTGCCCTGGTTTGGCCTCGAAGGTCACATCCTCCAGCACAGAACCTGTCGAGTCATAACGGAAAGAGACGTTCTCGAAGCGGATATGGCCCCTGGCGCGGCCCAGTTGTACGGGGTGTGGCGCTTCCCTGATAGTCGGCTGCGTCTCCAGCACTTCGAATATGCGCTCGCCGGCGGAAATAGCCCGCGAGGCCACCCCGCTCAGATACCCGAGCATCCTCACGGGCATAGCCAGCATGAGGGCATAGAGCAGGAATTGGGTCAGCTCGCCCTGAGTAAGTCGTCCCGCCACTACCTGGCGTCCGCCCCACAACAAAATCAGCCCTGTGGCCACTGCGAGGATGAATACTACTAATGGGGTGTTAAAGGCATACAGACGGTTGGCCTCCACGCTGCCGTCGTAGACCTCGCCAGCGCGCGCGGCGAACCTGCTGGCCTCGTAGTCCTCGCGGTGGAACGCTTTGACCACTCGTATGCCGGACAGGGCTTCGTGCAGCACAGTACCCATGTCGCCGATGCTCTGCTGTACGCGCATCCACACGGCGCGCATTTTCCGGCTGACGGTCACCGCCCTCAGAGCGGCCAGAGGCAGGCAGGCCAGGCTGATCAGCGCCAGGCTCCAGTTCATAATCACAAGCATGGTGGCGATCGCCAGCAGCATTACGGCCAACTGTGCTACACGGAGCACGCCGAAAGACAGGAACCAACGCACTGCCTCAATATCCGCAGTCGCTCGGGACATGAGCTGCCCGGTCTCGCTTTTGTCGTGGAAGTCAAATCCCAGGTGCTGGATTCGGTCGTACATGGCATTCCGTATGTCGTAAGCGGCATGCGCTGAAATCGCCTCGCCGAGGTAGCTCTGAAAGTATGTGAAAGTCCCTCTCAGTGCACTGGCAGCGATCACGGCCAGCGCTGCCAGTATGAGGAAGCTGCCTTGTCCGCCAGACACGCCAGTATCTATCGCCCGGCCCACGATTTGCGGCACTACCAGTGAGAAGCCACTGGACAGCATCAGACATAAGAAAGCACCAGCCATGCGCCAGCGGTAACGGCGGAGAAACACGAACAGCTTAAGGAGGATTCGCACATAATATCCTAGTAGATATCAACCCCCTTTGGCAAGCCGGAGCCGTTTTTGTTTTTTGGCAGCCCGTGACGCCGAGGGCAGAGTTTTCAAGTTTGGGAGGGAACGGTTCTACGGCTCTTCCTGCCTTAAAGGGCCCTTCGCTACAGGTATAATTGAAGGGAGACACAGTGAGTCAAGCCGGCAAGAGAGGCACGATTGCAGTGCAAGGTGCCAGGCTTTTGGCCGCAGGCACCACGAAAAGTCTTACTCAAGGAGGAATTGCCATGAAACGCATGGCCCTGTCGGTCACGTTGCTCATAGTAGCCATGGTACTTGTCACGGGTTGTGTCTCAAAAAGCAGCTACGACGCCGCTGTCAAAGAGTCCAATGAATTAAAAGGGCAATTGTCCAAGGCGCAGGCCGATCTTGCAGCCGTCCAGCAATCCCTGACTGTTGTTACCGCCGACCGCGACGCAACCAAGAGCCAACTCGATAAGACCAAGGCTGACCTTGATACCGCACAGAAGGCCCTCTCTACAGTAAGCGCCTCCGTGAAAGGGACACAGCCCTATGTGGATGTGGCGTCGGCATATCTGAGCGTGGCGGCAGCCGGTTTGGCTGGTGGTCCACAAACCGACGTCCTAGCTGCGGTAGCCAGTTTGAGTGCCTCCCTCTCGGCCACGCAGGATGCGTCTCTCAAAGCGGCATGGGATACCTTTGTCGCCAGAGCAGGCATTGATCAGGAGAACGCTGCTAATGTGGCGTTCATCAAGTTATTGATTCAGCGATTGGGCGAGACGAAGCCCAAGATCAGCTAGGATTGGCTGCCTCGGCGCCTGTATCTGTTGGCGTCAGCCTGCCTTCCGGGTCTGCCGCTTATTCGAATTTATCCAGGAACCGCCGACTCTGACTTCGGGTCTCGCCGGCTTGGTGCGTCAGGTCACGTGCGTGCACGCGTCGGCATCTTGCTCTTGATGTGCTTCAATGTATCCTTGAGCTCCTTGCGGAACTGTTCGACGTCATACCCGATCCCGTGAAGATATGAGCTGGCGCCGATCGACACCTGCACCGCAGATGCCGCCTCCGTTATCTGCTCATCGCTCATTCCACTGAGCCGCAACTGCTCAGTATGAAACGGCACTCAGTAAGGGCAGTGCGTGGCGGACGCGGCCCCAAAGGCAACAAGGGCCTTGTCGCGAACGGTGAGTCCGCTGTCGCCGAGGAACCATTTCTGCATGCCCCAGAAGTGCTCCAGCTCAGGGTCAGGCATCTTCTCCATCCACTCTGGCACGAGGCCCATCGCCTCGTCTATTTCGTTCAATACTTCTTGCCTGTTCATACCAACATCTCCTGTGTCACAGAATCGGACCTGCCGCATACGACAGGTGTCCTACCCACAACAGTAGGGCTACCGTCCTGAGCCCCTGATATACGTAGGGACACGTAAACGAACCCTAGCAGTGCTCTTCGCTGGCGATGTTGGTCCGCTTGGGGTCTGAATTGATGCCAAAGGGGTGAGCCGCTGTGCCGGATCTCGGGATGATAAGGACATCGCCTTGGAAACGAAGCATGACACACCCCGAATTTCACGGGAGCGCCGTGTAGGTCCAGGGTGTGTCAATTATTACCAGGACACTGTATCTCGTCTTTGCGTGGCAATCTCAACCTCAAGCCTGCTCCTGGGGCTAAGGCCTCAGGTCACTCCAGTAAAGCCTACCAATCCACAGGTCTTGAGACTGCCTCACTCCTTGATCAGGGAAAGCAAGGCGTTGTTAGCAACGTTGTAGCTGAGATCGCCACGTCGTCCCGACATCGTTACCACCCAACCCTCACCATACCACCAGACTTCGTCGGGACATCCTCGCGAAGACGGTAGTGGCTGGAGCTCCCGGCGGAAACAAGGCATGTGACAGGCTGGCGCCTTCCCGCCACTCAGGTCATTTCCGGCGTGTATCATGTTTTTCAAGCGTATTCTCTAGTATGTGCCGGAGGGCGCCTGAGGAATCACTTGACTGGTGGCGTTGCGGCCTCAGTCAGTTTCTTGCCGTCAAACTCCCATCCCTTCGCATCGCATGTCAGTTGTTTTACCGCTACGGCTGGCAAAGGCTCTCCCAGGCCAGCGGTAAGCGTCTTGGGCATAACCTCGATAAGCTCCTCCACGCTCCACTTGCCGCCCGTTTTAACTATCGTCTTGCACAGCCGCGGCGGGTCCTCATACCGAGCCACGAAGTCGCTGCGAACATCGAACACACAGCCGGTGACGTTGGCAGCCTGCTCTGAGGCCAGGAAGACTACCACTGGCGTTATATCTTCTGGTGAGGCCGCCTCGATAGCCTTCCTCCACTGCATCGCCTTTTCCTCTCCCATGCTCTTCCTGCGCATCTCGTAGAGCTCGTCGGTCACCGTCAGCCTTGTGGCAGCCACGGGGCGTATGGCATTGCAGGTCACGTTGAACCTGGCCATGTCCCGGGCCACAGTGCGAGTGAGCCCGACGATGCCCTCTTTGGCCGCTGAGTAGTTCACCTGTCCTAGCTGTCCCATGCCAGCGATGGATGAGGTGTTGATGATCCTGCCGTAGCCTTGCTCTTTCATTATCCGGCATGCCGCCCGGGTACAGTAGAACGTGCCGTACAGATGGACCTTCAACACCAGGTCCCACTCCTCGTCGGACATGTTAAACACTATCCGATCGCGCAATATACCGGCGTTGTTCACCATAATGTCGACGCGGCCGAAGGTATCTACTGCGGTCTTGATTATGGCATTAGCTTGTTCCGGGTCGGTCACCGAGCCGTAGTTGGCGACGGCCTGTCCGCCCATCTTCTTGATCTCGGCTACTATCTCTCCGGCCGGCCCCTGGGAGTTTCCCGCTCCGTCCCTGCCCGTTCCCAGGTCATTCACCACCACCTTCGCTCCCTGCCTGGCCATCTCCAGTGCATGAGCCCTTCCAATACCTCTACCAGCCCCTGTGATGATAGCTACTCTGCCGTTCAATAAGCCTGGCATGCTTTATTCTCCTTCGATGCTGGACTGGGGCCTACTATAGGAAAACGTCCAGACGGTGTCAACCCGACGTTCTCCGGCCGTATCGCTTTGGCCTCAAGTCTGTCAGGCAGGCCGCCGTGCCGGGAATGGGCAAATTCCCTTGACAGGTGTCTCGTGGTGTCACTATACTTCATTCAGATTCGGCACCCCGCCGATCCGCGCACCGGGCGATTAGCTCAGTTGGTTAGAGCACAGTCCTGATAAGACTGGGGTCTCTGGTTCGAATCCAGAATCGCCCACCACTTGCAGAAGTTAGCTGACGCCGCTATTACACCTGTATCTCTCAGTCGGGACTATTGCTTGCTTCAGAGGGTTGCACCCTGCACTCTGGCTACGAAAGCGTGAACTTTTTCATTGGCCCGACTTCAAGTGTAGCGGCTCACGTTCCGTAGCCGCCTCCAGCCCGATTTCTATGGCCACTCCGGCGGCTTGACCTGACTGACCGGGGCGGAGCTGTTGACCCCGCCCCA
>JACPPY010000070.1 GCA_016190755.1 Chloroflexota bacterium
GGCCAGCACTGTTGCCGTGGTAGTGCCGTCGCCAACCTTGTCGTTCGTCTTGGTAGCCGCTTCTTTAACTAACTGCGCGCCCATGGTCTCAATGGGGTCCTTAAGCTCGATCTCTTTGGCTACGCTCACGCCGTCATCCACCACTGATGGCGGGCCGAACTTCTTGTCCAGGGCTACCGGCCGTCCCTTGGGTCCCAGAGTGACTCTGACGGCGTTGGCCAAGGTATCAACGCCCTTTTTCAGGGACCGCCTGGCCTCTTCACCGAAAATTATCTGTTTTGCCATGTATCCTCCTTATTCTGTTTTGAACAAATGCTTCTACTTGCCCTTGGTCGCCAGTATGTCGCTTTCGCGCAGTATGATGTATTCTTCATCGTCGACCTTGATCTCAGTGCCGGCGTACTTGGCGTAGATGACCCTGTCACCCACCTTGACTTCCAGTGGAATCCGGGTGCCCTTCTCATCCAGCTTCCCCGGGCCTGCGGCCACAATATCACCCTCCTGGGGTTTTTCCTTAGCCGTGTCGGGCAGCACGATGCCGCTCTTGGTGACTTCCTCTTTCGGTGCCGGTTTTATCAGGACCCTGTCAGCTAATGGTTGTACCTTTGTGCTTCCTTTGGCTATCGGCATAATTATTGACTCCTACTTCCTTGAGTATTTTCAGTGGCAACTGAACACAGTACCCCATACTTAGTATAGACTGACTTGTTAGAGGAACGTTGTAATATGGAGATTCCTTACTTTTTGCCAGTCGTGTCTTCTTTTTCTTACTCTCTGCCTTTGCCTTCTTCTCACCTTCAATGGTTAGCGTACCGCCGGCGACCGCGACCTCCGGCTAGAATCAATGCCAGTTCTTCCCATCGTGCCGTCGCTTTCATCCCTTTCTCTTTTCTACCGGTCATCAACTGTGCCGAAGGAACTTCGCGTCGTATGGCTTGTCCCAAGCTGTGTGAGGTGCAACTCGTTCTGTTCCACGGGGGCAACCACCCTCTCTATGAGTATGCGCTCAATATCCCAGGGCCACAACCCTCTCAGGCGGGTATTTACCAGGTATGTTAGTGCCGGTCCACTAATCTAAGCGATGATAACTAATGGCGCTTGACAATGCCATGGGTGGGGACTACAGTGGTACCCGAAAGGCGCACCAAAGTGGTAGCTAAAGGGATACTAGCGTGTACCAAGAGGTGTCCAACGATGGCAGTGAGGCAACGCGAACCTAAGAATCTGGGGGTCCTGCTAATTGATTTCAGCCCAGTTGTTCGTGAGGGTCTGCAGGCTATCCTGGCTAAAGACGAGAGAATTCAAGTGATTGGAGATGCTCCAGATGGGCAGGAAGCTCTCCTGCATATTAAACGAGCATGTGACAGAGGAAGGCCTGTCAACGTAGTCTTGACCGAGACCCGGAACGGTAAAGTGGATGGCGTGCAAGCTACGAGGCTTGTCAAGGATGAATTCCCGGAGATAGCTGTCCTGGTGCTGACGGAGAACCTCAACGATTCTTACGTAATTGACGCCATCCACGCGGGTGCGGGGGGCTACATCTTCCTCAAGGATATGTCACCGGAGATGTTGCTACAGAGCATCCATCGGGTGGTCCAGGGTGGCACCCAGATGCAGACGGCTTTACTGCGCACTGCCGTGGAGAATTTGATCCAAAATGGCCGGAAGACGCTTGCCGAGCGCACGGCTGAGGCGGCTCACCTCACAGAGAGGGAAGTCGATGTGCTGAGGCTCATGGGCAACGGAGACTCGAACAAGATTATCGCTGCAACACTGGGTATCACCATGGACACTGCCAAAAAACACGTCCGGAATGTTATCGACAAGATGCAGGCACGCAGCCGCACCCATGCGGCTATTATCGCGGCCCAGGCAGGCATAGTGGGGCATCCTGTCGCTGCTGTCGGCGAAGCCCAATCTGACCCGGGTTAGTTGCCCGAGAGTCAGGCTGGTATGATTCGTAACGGTACGGCCCTGGACAGTGCTAGATGGCCAGGCCGTCGGGGTAAGGCCTCTTAAGAATGATTTTGCCTTTTGTACGGAATGGTGGACCGTGCGGAATTCATAAGCTCGTCATTGTCCAGTACGGCCCACCACCAGGTGAAGTTATTACCTCAAATTAGCTTCACCTAACCGCCTCCATTCAGAAGGATTAGGCCATTTGAATTCAGGAGATAAGTAATAGCGTGACCTTACCAGTCAAATTCCAACCCATGATAGCTCCTGTGGCCTGTCCCGGCCCGCAGATAAAGCCTGGTTCCCACTTCCGTTGGCTTTGTTGCAGAAATGTCGCTCGCGCACGGCAGAGTAGAACTATCACGCCCAGTATTCTATTCGATGAGCATACTGGGCCGCGTCCACTATCGTTCCCGTTCCACCTCCCCGGTCCGCTGTGACGAAAACGAGGTTGTACTGCACCGCTACACTTACAATCCATAAGTCGTTTTCTTGGATTCCCAACTCTTTCCCGGACGTTCGCTCAACCAGATCCTCAACATAGGTCTTGTTGATTCTTTGTCGCCTGTCTTTTGGAGCGTGAGCCTTGAACAGTCTGGCTCGAATGCCGGCATAGGTCTGTGCTGTGTGGCGATCAATTTCCAGGATTGCATATTTGCTCATGGCATCTCGCACAGCATACTGACGCGAGGCGTCCAGCGCAGGAGCAACCTGAAGCCCATACTCCACTTCTGCTATAGAGATAGCAGAAACGAATAGCAGGGAGTCCCCGAGCGTCTCCATTCGTTCCCTGACCTGATTGTGACGTGGTGCCCCCTTATCCCATGCGGCACTCGCGACACTAGTGTCAAGCAGATACCCCTCCACATCAGGCATTGGTAGCCTCATAGAGCGGTGACAGCGCCTCCGAGATCAGCGGGTCGCTGATGACTGGCAGGCGCCTCAGAGTTTCCGACGCCTTCGACTCCTCCGTTCGCGTTGACAAGTATCGGTGCCACGGAATGTACGGCTTGAAGGTTGCAGGGAAATACTGCCTGAATTCAACCGGTCCCGGCCGAGATTGGTCTGCAAAGTAGTCTAGCAGAGCTCGTTCAGTCCGAGGCGGCAAATCGTAAGCCTCGAGGACTTCCGCATCTATCAATCTCAACAAATGTCCGCACGTGTCCTGTGCCTCGCTCGCAGACACTGCTCCAAACAACCACGACAAGCGAACATCGATGTACTGGCGTACCTTGACCGAGATGTCGCGTGTTTGGGTCTCACTGAGAATGGGAATAGGTATGCCTTCCAGGGTCATGACTCGCACATCCCGTTTTCCTTCGCGAGTGGAAACAAAAGCGTTAGCCAACGGCCCGTTCAGTATTGCAGAAAGAACTTCCAGCGGTAGCGCGGTCGCAGGCCAAATCCCATGGAAGTTCTGGTAGCAGACCAACCCCTGATAGTCAGGCGAAGCAGTCAACCTCCAATGCCCCCTAGTCCTACACCTCGCATTTACGATCAACTTCGGCTGTCCCCATGGCAATTTGTACGCTGAACCACGCATTAGCTCAGGAGAGATATTCAAGTACATAGTCTTGCGGACTGCAAAAGGTTCAATGGCATCTTTTACTCTATGTACGCCCAGAGAGAATCCAGGAAGCTCCGTCTGAGAGACTAAGCTCAACCGATGTTCTTCGAACGGCACATTGTATTCAATTCCCCTGTGAACCGACGCAAGATCGCCCAGACGTTTCAGGGAAGCCGTGGCCTTCCACACCTCCTGGAGAGGGGGCAACCATATGCTTTCCTCGAACCTCTCCGTGGCATTCTCGACAATCTCCTCTGACTCGTATGATGGTCTGCGTGCCACATAGAAGTTTTCAAGATTCTTCTTGTACACTTCGCCTGTTCGCAGACGAACAGTATTACCGTCTTTGGCAAAAGCCATCAAGAGGACAGTCTCGACATCTGAGTGCTGAAACACCCTGTCGGGTAGCGCCACAAGTTCGACGGCAGAGTAGGTCTGACCAAGCTCAGATCTCAATTGCCGATACCCACGTCCAGTCAAAAACACCCTAGGTAAGACGAACCCCAGCATATCGGGTGGTTTTTGGAGCACCCTGTGGAGAATGTCTGCAGGTTTGTGGACTGAAGAAAGACCTCGGTAGTGTGCCTGCTGATCTTGGCCGAAGTCCTCGAACGGAGGGTTGCAGAGGACTATCTTGGCATCGCTGAGTTCCTGATCAAGGGAAGCTGATTCAAAGGCATCACCCTTATGCAGCCGCCAACCATCTGGATTTGGGTAGTCGGCGAGCATGAGAGACAACCTGGCTACCTCTCTGGCGAAATCGTCAAGCTCCATGCCGGAAAGCATGTTGACGAAATAGCTGTGCCGTTGCTCTGACGTCATTTGCGGAGGTAGCAGTTCACGCATACGCTGCATGGCGGCTATCAAGAAGACAGCATGCCCCGAGAAAGGTTCGAAAACACGCCGCTCATTCTCAGCAAGATCCTCGAATGGTAAATGACGCACAACGTATTCGGCAATTGCAGGGGGTGTGCTGTGAATCCCATACAGCCGCCTCGTCTCAGGAGTTACTAGCGTATTCTCATACACATATGCTAGGGAATCGACAGACAAATTCTGAAAGTGAAATGCTTCCTTTATTCGCTCCCAGGCCTTTTCCTGTGTCTCGCTGTCTTCGAGTACCGGCTCGGGCTTAGTGTCCTTGAAATAAAAGTCTTGCACTGAACGAATAACGGTATGAGAATCGTCTTCAAGCCAAGTGCCAGGATGCCGTCGGTCAGCAAGGATCTTTGCCGCAAGTAGCCGGAACATCAAACGGAAGAGCGGAGGATATTGGCGGTCCGTGAATTCGGAATGATGTCGATACGTCTCAATGGCTAACACCACAGTATCACGCAGCAAGCGATCGAGTTTCGCGCGTACCTCTTGCTCCAGCAGGGGAAGTAGCCCAACATCAAGGAAATCGAGTTGAGTGGCAACCACATCGCCTGCTGATTTGGCTCTTAGCAGACTAGTGGGTGACCAGTCATCCCTGTGGTTCCTAAACAGACCAGGAATGTCACTTGGCCCGAGTTTCTCCAGAAATAACGGGTCACCATGACCGGTCATCTTCCATCGCAAGAGACAGTCACTACGCACCTCAAGTACTTGGGGTGCCCCCAGAGAACGGTAGCCTTGAACCAACGATGCTCCAGACATGCCATTAGCATGTACTACGCCAAAACAAGCGTTTCGGTACGAAGGAGGATCCTGCGCGAAGGCTGCCAGAGGGACACGGTTGACACCATAATGGGGCGTCAGGACGTCGGCGAACTCATAGTCCTCCTGCAAAAGCCCGCCCACGTACCCCAGGTTTCTGAGCCCCTGCTTCACCTGCTCGAAGATTGCTGTCCTATTCTGCATCTGCATCGGAAGCCTTCTTCTTGTCCGGGCTTTGATTCAACTTCTTGGTGTATTTCTTGACCTCCGCCTGAGCTGAGCGGAAGAGAATCATGCCACCGATGTCACTCAAGCTTCGGTTCCAGTAAGGGCTATCCTTGAACGACTGCAGACGCTCCAGCAGTTCGTCCAAGTCCGTGTCGGCTTGGGTCGGATATGAGATTGTTCGCCTTTTCCTATTCATGTTCTGGACCACAATGATGCACCATGCATCATGTTGCATCATTGTGCAGCATGCTGCTGCACAATGTCAATACTGGCACTGTCACGGGGTTCGAAAGCTGCGCCTGCCAGCCATGCCTGGTCCTGCCAAGGACCTGTTCATCGAGGTCTCAACTTTAGCTGGTCCGGCGTTGGACTATGGGTGGCTTGCTGGTCGGAGTGAAACCAGTAAGCTCTGAAGGGCAAGGATGAGGCTTTTCTTCTCAAAGAAAAGTTCGGGAACTGTCCAATGTGGCCCACCACCGCTTACAAAAATTAGCTGGTATAAGGTAGGATCATGTATCTGCCACCGCAACGAGTGCTTGCAGAACGCTTGTTGGTCACGGCGATAACAGTGCGAGCAGTTTCTCAAGCACTTCAGACACGGTCTCGGCGGGCAAGACGCATATCAATTCTGCGTTGCGAGCGCGCCAATCCAGGCTCTTTACCTGGTCAGACAAGATGGCCCCGGCTACAGGCAACCCTGATGGAAGGACAACCTCAAACGGGTAACCCTTGATCTGACTGGTAATGGGACAAAGGATAGCTAATCCGGTCTTACTGTTGTAGCTTCGAGGCGAAAGAACCACGCCAGGACGGCGCCCTGCCTGCTCGTGTCCTGCTTGCGGGTTCAAGGTTATCCAGACCAAATCACCACATCGGGGAGCATAAGACCGGGGACCTACCACCCCTCATTTCCCACAGCAGAACCGGTGTCGACCTCATGGTGCAGGTTCTCTTCAGTGATCTTTGCCAGGAGTTGTTTGAGTGTCGGCGCTGATCTTCTCTCGGGCGTAACGACGAGCTTGCCATCCACCAGAGATACCTCCACGGGCGTTTCCCTCTGCAGTCCGACCTCATCGGCAAACGACTTGGGAATACGCAATGCCAGACTATTGCCCCATTTTTGTACTCGCGTCTTCATGTCGCCCCCCTATCATATGTATCTACATTGACGATACTATTTCTCGACATGTATGTCAAGGGCACCCGGTTCGGTGCGGACTACCAAGTACGGTTTTTAGAAAACTCTCCCCGGCGCACCTCCAGCCGGAAGGACAGCCTGAAGGTTCTGGCTACTATCTGGCTACTATACAGAATGGCCCACCACTTGCACCAATGTTTTATCCGTATGTGTTGTGGTGCCGGATCTGCTTGGAGACACATATTCATTCCTCTTGTTTGAGGGCCAGCCATTCTATATGCACGTTACATTCAGCCTTGATTTTCCGGAATTCCGGGTCCCCGGTAACCAGGGTGGCATCCTTGATTTGCGCCAGAGCAGCGGCAAAACAATCAGCGTAGGCAATGGAACAACCAGTATTGAGGTGAGCCGCTGCCAGGGTAAGAATACGGTCCGCGCTTACGATCTTAATAGGCAATTCATTGATCCGTGCTAGAGTCTCCTGGGCTTTGGGAAGACCTCTTTCTCGCTCCACGATATAGATTATTTCGCCTAAGTTCATCACGCACATGTAGAGGCGGCAACTGTTCTCTCCAGCCGCTTCCAGGAGCCTGCGAACCTGAGAGCTTCCGGGCTCAGCCTCAAAAAAAGCAAGAAGAGCATAGCTATCCAGGACGTACTCACCTGCCAGGGGCGAGCTATTTCCCGCGTTCTGCATCTTCCTGCCTTGATCTGGCCAGATCTTTGATCAGAGATGTCTTGCCTTTCAGCATACCCAACGAGTTTCTGATCGGCGCATCGGAAGCCGGCACGATAGAGATGACGCCGCCATAGTCGATAACGTGCACCTTATCGCCCTTTTTGAGGCCGTACCTCTCCCGCAGTTCCTGGGGGATTACCACCCATCCTTTTTCAGAAAGCGTTGACGTGTTCATCACGGCCTCCGATGGTATATAGTTTGTAGATTATAGTATATACTGGATTGGCGCTAATATCTACTTTGAGAGACGCAACCCCTGCTTGCTAATGTCCGCATTGAGAGGATTGTTGCTCCCGGCCGGTGGTTTGTGCCTTCTCGTACAGGGGCATGGTGAAGTAGAAGGTTGAGCCTTTGCCTGCCTTAGATTCCACCCATATCCTGCCGCCATGAGCTTCTACCAGCCGCTTGCACACCACCAGACCAACACCACTGCCCGGCTTTTGGGCAGTCTGCTTTCCCAGCCTCTCAAACGGCTGGAACAGCTTGGTCTGGTTCTCCAATGTTATGCCTTCTCCATGATCACTCACGCTCACTACTAACTCAGCGCCGTCCTTCATAACAGTGACTCTTACGGTAGACTTCTCAGGAGAATACTTGGCAGCATTGTCCAGCAAGTTAGACACTATTCTCTCTAAACGTATCCGGTCCACTTTTACCACCGTCGACTGCTTGCACTCTGCCACGAATCGATGCTTGGGATATTGCTCTTTGGCCCTGTCGATCATGTGCCACACCAACGCTTCTAGTTCCACCGGTTCGCTTGCCAGCGACAGCCGGCCTGCCTGGAATCGGGACAATTCCAGCAGGTTGCTAACTATATCTGCCAGAGATCCGGCCTCAAGGTAGGCATCTTGTAAGAGACTTGCTCGCTCCTCCTCCGATAGCTCTTTGCCCTGCTTGACGAGGGTATGAAGGCCACCCAGCATCACTGTCAGTGGCGTCCTCATCTCATGAGAGACCAATCCGAGAAACTCGTCCTTCAACCGCTCTCCCTGCTTGCGCTCGGTGATGTCCGGGCTGCTGCCTACCATTCCTAGAAACTCCCCTGACCGCGAAAAACGGGGCACGCCATAGGACTCGACCCAGCGCCACTCGCCATCGGCACGCCGGACACGTGCCTCGGCGTGAAAAGGACTCCGTTCTTTTATCGACTTGAGGAACCGCTCAGCATGATCCTGCAAATCCTCAGGATGGACCAAAGCCTGCCAACTGTATCCTGGCACCTGGTCAAGCGTAACTCCAAAGAACTTGCGGAAGGCCTTGTTGGCGAACTGTAGCCCACCGGCGGAATCGGTCACCCAGATCATGAAAGGCGAGCTATCCGCCATGACACGAAACCGCTCTTCGCTTTCCCTCTGTGCTTCTTCGGCCCTCCTGCGTCGGGATATGTCGGCCACGGCGATCCTCATTCCATCCGAATCACCGATACTCTGTAGCTCAGCATGGAAAGAGCGCCCGTCAAGACGACGCATAACAAGCTCACACGACAGCCTGTCTGCGGTCCGCAGCGCGTCGCGCCGGTGCCGGTAGAAGTCGTCCTGGCTCTCCGGGGCAATGAACTCCGTCAGCCTTCTCTGGAGAAGGTCCGCCCTCTTGATCCCCAGCATCTTGCAGACAGTAATGTTCGCTTCCTCTATGATGTTGTGCAAGCCCAGGGTAAGGTATCCGACCGGGGAGAAGTCATACAGATGGGCATACCGGTCCCGGGCGCTGGCCAGATCATCCCTGGCAGCCATCAGCTCTTCATTCTGGATCTCGAGCTCTACCCGGTGGATCTCCAGTTCGTTGACCAGCCTGATGGCTTCTTCACGCGTTAACGCGGAGGTGCATGGTTCCGCATTCCGCATCTCCCTTTCGGCCCGCCGGCGCAAGCTCTCCAAGTCACTCATGTTTTGTTCTTCCGGCATTCCTGTCACCCTTCCCGCCGGTTGCCCTTTTAGACCCACGGCATTCCGTAATGTCTTCCATGGCCAACAAGATCTTCGGAGCGCTGCGATCTTCCTGTAGGCGGCGGGCATTCAGCATTATGCGGCGTTTCCCGATACCTGGGAAGTCATGCTCCACGAGGAAGTCATCGAACGCCGAGTTCTGAGGCAGAATGGTCTCCAGAAGCCTCCTTAGCTCCGGTATGTGCCACTGGCCGTTGCCCAGGTCGTAGAGACGCTTTCCCCCCGTCTGCCCCGGGCTGACCTGGAACACATGGTAGAAGGCCTGGTTCACTGACAGCACTCGCAGGTCACCGTCCAGCACCACCATGGGCTCGCGCATGGTGCCGAGGATGCTGTTGGCGTATGCCAGGGAGCCGCGGAGCTCTTGCAGCAGCTCCCTCTGAGTGTTGACATCCGTGAAGGTAACTACCGCTCCCATGATAGCGTTTTCCGAGGTCCGGTACGGTGTGATGTGCACCGAGTACCATCTGCCGTCTGCCTGCGCTTCCGCCTCCGTCGGTACGAGCGTCTCCAGCACCTGTCTAATTCTCGGGTCAAGGTCCATACCCTTCATCCGGGAGGTGATGTCGGTGAAAGGCCTGCCCACGTCTCCCTCTCGGAGGTTTAGCACCTTTGACGTTGCCGGGGTGAACCTCTTGATGATCAGGTCCTCGTCCACGAAAACTGTGGCGATGTTGGCGCTGTTGAGAAGGTTCTTCATGTCGTCGCTCACCCGGGAGAGGTCTTCGATCCGCTTCTCGTTTTCGTTGTTGACCGTGGTGAGCTCCTCGTTCATTGACTGGAGCTCCTCCCTGGTGGTCTCCAGCTCCTCATTGGCGCTGTGCAGCTCCTCGTTGGTGGACTGATATTCCTCCACCGTAGACCTCAACTCTTCGTTGGCCGTCTCCAGCTCTTCTACGGTGCTCTTCAGGTTCTCCCGGGTGAACTGCAGCTCCTGCTCCAGGGCTTTGTAGCGGTCATCTCCCTCGGCCCCGGTGCCCTTCCTCCTGCCCCGGGGCTCCACCACATCCTCAAACAGTACCGCCAGCCGGATATCCCGGTCATGGATGGGCTTGACGGTGACCTCCACCCTGATGGTGTCCCCGTTAATCCTGACCCGGATGCCTTCCCTCACTACCTCCTGGTCCCTGGACAGCGCCAGGTGGGTGGCGGTAGCCAGTGGCATCCTGATGCTCTCCTGCGCCAGGTCCAGTATGTTGCTGGCCAGCTTGCCCTGGCTGAGCTGAAGATATTTGCCGGTCTCTCCATGGACATAGAGCACGTTGAGGTCCTTGTCCACCAGCACCGACGGCGGCAGGGCCCGGACAAGGGCTTTCTCCGCATCCGCCTCAGATCCGGCTTCGGAATGCGCTTTGCCGCGGGGGAAAGGCTCGATTCCGTGATAGGCATATGTCCGCAGGGCTGCCGGCGCCAGCCCGTGCTTGTCTCTGCGGGCCCGGTATATCCGCCATTGGCGGTCCAGGGTCTCAAAGAGGTCCTCGGCCGATTCCCCGATGGTCTCCGCGGTCCCCAGGAAGAGGATACCCCTGTCGTTCAGCGCATAGTGCAGGACAGGCAATACCTTCTTTTGGGTCTCGGAGTCGAGGTATATGAGCAGGTTCCGCGCCGAGACCAGTTCCATGCGGGAGAAGGGAGGGTCGCCGATAAGGTCGTGGACGGCGAACACAACCTTCTCCCGGAGTTTCCGCTTCACCTGGTAGCTGGTGTCTTTCCGGGTGAAATATTTCTCCAGGCGTTCCGGGCTGACGTCCGCCCCGATGCTGTCCGGGTATATGCCCATGCGGGCAGTTTGGATTCCTTCGGCGTCCAGATCGGTGCCGAAGACGTGGAACTCGCGGCTAAGCCCCAGCTCCTCCAGGCATTCATCGATGAGGATAGCCACCGAGTAGGCTTCTTCCCCGGTGGAGCAGCCCACCGTCCAGGCCCGGATCTCATCCCGCTGCTTGTTGCTCTTGATCAGGGCCAGCAGGTGTTTCTTCAGCGAGGCGAAGGCCGGTGGGTCCCGGAAGAAGCTGGTTACCTGTATCAGGAAGTCTTTGGTGAGCTCGTTTACTTCGTCGGGGCTTTCCCGGAGCAGACGGATATAGTCTTCTATCTCCTGGACCCGGTTGATGTTCATGCGCCGCTCTATGCGCCGGTTGATGGTGGATACCTTGTAGCCGGAGAAGTCGCGCTTCGTCTTCGCCTTGATGATGCCGAATACCTGGCTGAGGGAGTCTGAGGCCTTCTCCAGGGCCTGGCGCCGTCTCTCCGCGGGCCTTCCATAGGCCCCCGTCACATATTCGATCAGCTTCTCCGGTATCCTATCCGGCGGCAGGACGATGTCCGCCACACCGGCGCCGATAGCTGAGCGAGGCATGCCATCGTAAGCGGCGCTGCTGGGCTCCTGCACTATCACCAGACCTGTTTCGGCCTTGATCGCCCTGGCCCCCCCCACACACACAGTGCCGTCCGTTCCGGTTCCAGAGAGGATGATGCAGATAGCCCTGTCTTTGAGGTCGTTGGCCAGGGACCGGAAGAACAGGTCGATGCTGCGCCTCATCCGGCTGTTGGCCACTTCCCCCAGGTGCAGCGTGCCGTTGGCCATGGAGATATCCCGGTTCTGGGGAATCATGTACAGGTGGTTGGGCTCCACCCTGACGTCGACTTTCACCTCGGCAATGGGCATCCGGGTGGATTTCTGCACCAGGCTTGCCATGTTGCCGATGTGGCTGGGCTCGATGTGCTGGATGACGATGAAGGCCATGCCCGTGTCTGCGGGCATATGGTTGAAGAGGCTGCCCAAGGCCTCCAGCCCGCCGGCGGAGGCGCCGATGCCGATGACGGGAAAGCCGTGCGATTTGGGACCTTTCTGGAAGTCCCCGTTTTGCTTGTCTCCCTGCTCTGCCGGTGGCTTCGTGCCTCCTGCTTTTTCGCCAGCCATCTTACTATCTCCCAGGCATTTCCTCCTCACTGCCGCACGTGGAGCGAGCACTATCGAGATATAGTATCTGAAGCACACCCGGCCAGGAGCCTGTGCTGCAGTCTGTTTGCTCCACCTCGTAGCCCGCCCATGTCAAGTATTGTACACCACAATATATGGGGGGGGTAATCCCCCTGAGAGCACAACCTGACGTGTGCTTAGGCCTCTCTTACAGCATGACCGGGGCACGCCATTCAGTCATCCTGGCGGGGGTCTGGGTCAGCAGATCAACGTAGGGTAGGTACAGTCCCGGCAACAACAGGATAGGCCCTGGATATCTCATCTGGCCTTAGGAGAGCAGGTAAACTCATTTTTACTGTCCCAGGCAGGGACGAAACCCACCGCGTAGAGATGGTGAGCAAGTAGTCGACGTGCAAGGGAGATGGTGGGCTTCGTCCCGCACCCGCAAAGGATACCCGATCGGGCCTCTGCCCACCCTACAACTACTACTTCACAATTGAGTGAGCCGCCTAACCTGGTAGGGTAACACTACCATGGCCCATGGGGCGATGGCCTTCGTCCTCTGGTACAATTAGTCATAACCTTTGGCCCCAGGGAAACACATGTCATCGCGCACGACACTTGACAGGAGAGAGCTCGGGTGGCGCCGCACCGTAAGGGCATTGCGGTTAGCGTCAATAATCTTCCCCATTGTCTTGCTCATCGGTTTCGACGTTCTCAGGCACACGGTGCTATTCGCACAACTTCATTCTTGGCCCGCCTTTATTATTGTCTATCTCTTGGTAATTGCTGGAGTCGTAGGCTTTGCCTACACCATGTTTGGCTTCATCGGCAGGCTTCATTCAAAGGTGATGGAACAAAACCGGCAGCTTGCGGCCCTAAACAAGATAGCCCGCGCCAGCGCTGAGAAGCCGACGTTCCAGGAGCTTCTGAAAACCAGTCTTGACGAGATACTTGCAAGTTTGCGAGCCGACGCGGGCCTTATCTGTCTGGTTGATCAGGAGAAGGGGGAGCACTCGGCCGTTTGCCATCGCGGTTTCTCCGATGATCTGGTCAATCGCATACGACGGGCGAAATTGGGTGACGACCCCATAGCATCCGAGGTAGTGCGCACTGGACGGCCGGTGGTGCTGGAAAAAGTGTTCGAACATCCTCCGGTAGCGGAAATGGCCAGACGAGAGGGTATCCGTTCCGGGATCAGTGCGCCCCTGAAGTACGAAGGAAAAGTCAACGGGATTCTCGCCATCGCAACGCGTAAGGAACGCCATTTTTCCCGGGCCGACCGGTCAGCCCTGGAGAGCATCGGCGGCCAGCTAGGCATGGCCATCAGGAATGCGGTCCTGTATGAGCACTTTCAGGTCCAGAACCGGGAACTCGGGGCGTTGCTCGCAGTCGGCAGAGCGGTAACCTCGTCTTTCGACCTCGATGAGTTGCTGAGCAAATCTCTGGACACCGTTGTTAAGGTCACCGCAGTCGACGCCGCCGAGGTCTGGCTGGTAGAGAACCAAACAGAGGTTTCCCTTCGTAGTCACTGCGGCGGATACCGGGACAGATTCTTCGAGCGAACTAACTTGAGAGTGGGCGAGGGCACCATCGGCGTCGTGGCCGAAACCCGGCAGCCTTTTATCGTACATGATTTGCCTGCGGAGCCCAGTTTCGTTCGACGTAGCGTAGTCGAGGCGGGGTTCAAAACCTTTGGCGCCATTCCCCTGCAATTTCAGAACAGGCTGGTGGGGGTGTTGGCAGTGGGTTCCCTGTCACCGGACGTTCTGACCGACCAGTCAGGAATTTCCCTGCTTCAGGGAATAGGTGAGTGGCTTTCCCTGGCCATCGAAAACTCTCATCTCTACAGACAGGTCCAGGACCTGGCGGTGCTGGGTGAGAGAGAGCGTCTGGCGCGGGAGATGCATGACGGGATGGCCCAACTGTTGGGTTATATTAACACACAGACTATAGCGGTGAAGAAGCTCCTCTCCAACTCCCGTGTGGAGGATGCTCGCGAGGAACTGAAGAAGATGGAAGAGGTTACCCGAGACCTTTACGCTGACGTCAGGGAGGGGATCGTTGGCCTCAGGATAGCATCTTCCCACTCAGACAGCCTGCTTACGGCCCTTCGACAATACGCCGACCGCTATACGGAGATGTCCAGCGTCCAGGTAGAAATCCAGGTTGACCCGGATATACAGAACATCAGGCTCGCCCCGTCAGCCGAGATTCAGCTCATGCGTATCATTCAGGAAGCACTGACCAACGTGCGCAAGCACTCCAAGACGGCTGACGCCAGAGTGACGTTCCAACGCGCGGGAGGAGAGCTTCACGTTACCATAGCGGACAGCGGGCAGGGCTTCGATTTGATGCGCCTCCCCTCGACAGGATGGCCGCGTTTCGGCCTGCAGACGATGCGTGAGCGTGCCGAGGCGATTGGAGGCGCACTCAGACTTGATACCGCTCCCGGCCGGGGTACCAGGGTTGAGATACGTCTCCCTCTGCGCCACGATGGAAGGAATCAGGGCCTGTGACCACTAAGGCTCTCCTGGCGGATGACCATGCCCTGTTCCGCGCTGGATTGGCGAGCCTGCTCAGGGCCTGGGGACTGACTGTGGTTGGCCAGGCAGACGATGGCGAGGAGGCTGTGGCTGCTGCCCGACAGCTTCGACCGGACATCATCTTCATGGACATCAACATGCCCCGGCTCAACGGCCTGGAAGCAACCCGAGCGATCAAGGCCGAATTACCGGATATCAAGGTCGTCATTCTGACAGTCTCGGACGACGAGCAAGACCTTTTCGAGGCCATAAAAAGCGGCGCTGAGGGTTACCTGCTCAAGAATCTACAGGAAGATGAGTTCGCCGACCTCGTGGAACGTCTGAGGCGCGGCGAGCCTATCATGTCGCCCGGCCTGGCCAAGAAGCTCTTGCAGGAGTTCGCCCGGCTCAGGCGGGAAAAGCAGGACACCGAGGCTGGCACCGGGCTGACCGAACGCGAGAGGGAAGTGCTTGAGTGCGTCAGCAGGGGCGCAACAAACCGGGAGATCTCGACGGAGCTGTACATCTCCGAGAACACCGTAAACTACCACATGAAGAATATACTGTCCAAGCTGCATCTCAGGAACAGGTCCGAGGTGGTGGCCTGGGCGCTACAGCACGGCTTCTCATCAGTTGGCCCCGGAGGAACAGGCTAGACAACCTGGTAGGACATTGCCCTTCTTCAAACTGCCGTCTTCCTTGCCCTCGGCACTCTCAACTCACTCCTCTTGCCTATCTCACGAAGGTGACCAAACTAGCAAGCTCTGAACGCAGACTACCATCATTGGTAGGGATAACCTACGGATAGCTGTATCGTCCGCCAGGTTTGCTTGACTCATACTGATACGCAGGTCTGTCCACGGCTCTTGCGGTATTGGCCGGGTGATACCGGCCTTACCAATATGCAATACGCAACCCAATTGTACAGGGAGGAAACCATCATCATGGGGTCAATGAGCAAGAAAAAGGTGCTACTGGCAGGCGTTGCTATACTGGCACTGTTGGCTACGCTAGCTGCTGCCTGTTCTAAGGGCGTTCCCCAGGCGGACCTGGATGCAGCGAAGGCGCAACTTGCTGCCAAGGAACAAGAAGCGGCCCAACTAAGGGCCCAACTATCGGCCATGGGCCCTAGTAGCGTGGTACAGGCAGGGCAGCTTCAGCCTCCTTCGGCACAGGCAAAGCCAACCGGATGGGACACCTCTGAGTCCGTTAGAGGAGGTTTAAGGCTACTCGCAACCTACGACTCCGACGGGCCCAACGCCTGGGACCCTGTAGCACATCCTCTGGTCTACATGACGAGCGAAGGCATGGGTTACGGCACACGTCCTTCACAGACGAATAAGCTGCCCGGCGTGCAAGTCATCGATGCTACGACGAAGAAAGTTGTAACCTCCGCCTTGTTCGACCTCGGCAATGAGGTGTTGAGCCAGCCTCATGGGCTCGGCGTTTCCCCCGATGGAAAATGGGTATACATCGGCTTCTCGGGCCGGGTAGCGGCCACCAAAGAGACCCGCAACCTGATCCTTATCGTCAATGCCAGGACACTCAAGTTGGATAAGGTGCTCACCCATCCATTGCAGAGACTGCACCACATCCTGGGCTTCACGGACTGGGCAGGCAAAGACCGCGTTCTGCTGGAGCTTGGTTTCGGGTCTAATGGCGGCCCGCACTTTCTCCTTGACCCCAAAGATGACAACAAGGTCCTAAGAGCTATCACTGTGGAAAACATCAAGTACCCCATGGGCCACCCGTATGTAACCCCGGATCCCACGGGCAAGTTCTTGTATGTGTCTCTGGAGCTCGCGGCGTGGCGGGACGAGATCGGCGAGATCGGCGGCATAGCCAAGTACAATCTGGAGACAGGAGAGGTGACGGTGATTCCGGGTGTGGGGGCGCATCCCATTGGCACGACCACCACTGCGGACGGCAAATTTACCTATGTTGTCGATGGCGAAGACAGCCTGGTGTACAAGATCGATAATGCAACGAACAAGATCGTGGGACACACCTCAGCCGGAGTGGCGGGGCCATATGGTTTACGGCTGGGCTGGGATGAGACAAAGATTTATACCATGGGTAAGGGCGAGGGCAGCCACAACACCGGTGGCGTGGTGGGCGTCATCGACACGAAGACCTTTTCGCCAGCACGGGATTTCAACCAGCCGATCCAGACCGGCGGGGCTATCATCGACCATGCCATTCTGCATCCGGACCCCAAGGTGAACGAGCTCTGGATAAGCAGCGCCGGGACCTGGGAGACTATCGTTCTGGACCTCAACACCAAAGAGGTCAAAGCCCGCATACCGTCGCCTCACGGAGGTGACACCCACTCGGGAGCCTTCGTCCGCTACAATCCGGACTTTACCGGCGAGCTGATGGCGGACCATGGCGGTCCCAAGGCGACCATGCTCAAGACGGAAGCTGCAATGGTGGCGGCGGCCGCTCAGCCGGCCACTGCGAAGCCACCTGCTCCTGGCAATACAGATACTCTCGCGGCGGGGAAGCTGATTTTTGAAAAAACGGCCGGTGGCGTCGGTTGCGCTTCTTGTCATGGCCTGGATGGAAAAGGTGGAAAGAGCGGTGCGCCTGATATTCGCGGCGCATCCGAGGCAAAGGTTAGGACGGCCGTTACGGGCGGCGTGCTGGCGATGTCTTTCATCAAGCTTGGCGATAGCGACATCACTGCGGTCGCCGCATACCTGAAGTACCTCAACCAGTAAGGGAGCAACCATAAGTGGGTTATTCAGTCCGTCTTAGAGTCGTGATCGTGGCAAGTGCACTGGTCGCCACCGGCATCTTGGCCTACGGAGCCACCAGGTTTCTCCCTCGTGTTGTGGCTGACACTTCGGCCGGAGCCAGGAGCAATCCTTTAGCTTCCGCGTCGAGCCTGGGTAATCAGGATGATCCATTGGTGCGGCCTGTAGCGGCATTCGATAGTCAGTCGCCTTACCTGACCGTTAACGTTGATGTTACGGATACCGGTGTCCAGCCCCCGGCAATCTACCTGCCGGCTGGCAAAAGCGTGTTATTGGTGATGCGTAACCGAGGTACCCGCGAGCACCATTATCACATCTTTGGTCTGGTGCCCGCGGATATACTCTGGCTTTCCAAAGAAAGTGATGGCAGTGGCGCTGGCGCGGGTGATCATGACGAGCACAATCACGGCGGTGCCCTGGTGCCTTACCACATCTGCTCTTCTGGTGTCTGTCCCACCGGCGATGATGTCCATATGCATGCCGTTGCCGGTGATATGGACGCGATCCTCTTCACCGCCACGACCAGCGGGACCTTCTTGGCGCAGGACCCCCTCCATCCTGAGATAAACGGGAAAGTGGTGGTCTATTGAGCAGGCTGCGAGACAATACCCATAACCGGCTGCCTACACTGATGCTGGCGCTTAGTACTACAGTTCCCTTTTTGCTTCAGGCGGCGGCTCTGTTGGCACTCTTGGGCAACTGTCTAGAGCGTGTTATGAACCTCCAGTGAGCAAAGGTGCAGCACGATGAAGCAGCAAGAAGACGAAGGCGACAAGGTGCAGTCCCATCACTATCTGCGGCAACCTCTCATAGTCCTTAGCCAGACGGCGGAACCGGGTCATCCAGGCGAAGCTCCGCTCTACTACCCATCTGCGGGGCAACAGCAC
>JACPPY010000065.1 GCA_016190755.1 Chloroflexota bacterium
AGGTACAACCTATACTGACTTGGGATCCGTATACTTCGACCAACACGACCGCCAGGCAGTAGAACGACGGCTTGTCAATCGGCTACACAGGCTCGGCTACAACGTGACTCTGGAGCCCCTGCCGGTTGCCGCCTGACATAGGCTTATTTTCAGAGCACCCTGGCAGAACCCCGAAATCACCTTGACATAGCGTCACCTTACCATCAGTCCTTACTGTGCTATTGACTCTGAACTGATTGGATACACAGGAATATCTACATATGCCCGAAATCGGCCGGGGTCTCCAAATACCCGTTGACTTTACCGTACTGCATGATAAAATTTGGCGAATAACCTCGAAAACAATATCACGATAGGCAATTCAGCCAGAGATTCCGTGGCATCCCCGGCCAAGCTCTGTTTCCGGCGAACCACGTACAGCTAACACCAGGCTCGAAACCCTGGAAGGCTTATCGTCAGGGGATAGATTATCCATTTACCATAGCAAGTTGTCCAGACAGCCAAAATGAGGGAGGTGTCCGATGAGCGATAGACTGCAAAAGATGATCAAGGAAGCCGCTGAGTACCCCTGCTTCACTGTATACCCCTTCTATCATGACAACGACAAGATGCCTTGGGCCGGGGCGGTGGAAGTGCATATGGACAAGGTAGAGCGTTTGATATGGTGCGGCGGCCACACCGGGCGCGATCCCAAGACCGACCGCCAGCCGAGAAACTGGGAGGAAGAGCGTCGAGGTGTGGGCAAAGTGGTGGGCGGAGTAAAAGAGCAGACCACAGCCGCCTGGACACGCATAAAAGAGATCCTGGAGAGCATGGGAGCCAGCCTGGAAGACATATTCCATGTGGATATCTTCCTCGTCAACCGTGAAGACTGGTGGGATATGTGGCAGGCTTACCACGATTTCTATGTCAAGAACTGCCCGGGTCTCGCGGAGCATCCACGAGCTGGAGTGTTGTTGAAGTACGCCAAGCTGGACCTGCCAGATATGCTGGTTGAGATCGAGGTAATCGCGGCGGTCCCTAAGAGAAGGCCGGCCACGAAAGCCAGGCTGAAAGCGCCGGGACGCGGAGGCTAGCCATGCACTTCAAATACCTGACCCCCAATACTATCCCTCAGGCTATGGCGCTTTTGGCGCGCCACAAAACAAGAGCCACGGTGATGGCGGGTGGCACGGACCTCGTCGTCAAAATGCGGTCTCGAGCGATCGACCCGGCCTATGTCGTTGACCTGTCCAACATCCCCGGCCTGGACTTCATAGATTTTAACCCAAGGGATGGTTTGAACATCGGCGCGCTGGCCAGCATACGGGCGCTGGAAACATCGACACTTGTGGGTAAGCAGTACCCGGTATTACAAAGCGCCGCGCATCAGCTTGCCTCACCCGCTATCCGCAACATGGCGACGCTGGGCGGCAACCTGTGCAACGCCTCGCCCTCGGCGGACATGGCCCCCGGTCTTATCGCTCTCGCAGCAAAGGCGAGGATCGCCGGTCCGGAGGGAGAGACTTTCATGCCGCTGGAGGAGTTTTTTAGCGGACCTGGCAAGACTGCTTTGAAAGCCGGGCAAGTACTGGTGGGGATACAGGTGCCCGCATCCCAGGCATCCATGCAAGCAGTCTATCTGAAGCATGCCCGCAGCTCGATCGAACTTGCTGTCGTGGGAGTAGCCGCCGGTGTAATACTGGACTCGGATGGCAGGTCTTGCAAGGATGTCAGGATTGTGCTGGGGGCGGTTGCTCCCACTCCGATGCGAGCCCGTAAGGCGGAGGCAGCGCTCCTCGGGAAAAAGCTCGACGATAAAGCTATTGTCGAAGCTGCTGAGATAGCTGCCGGCGAAGCCCGCCCAATATCTGACGTCCGTGCCTCCGCGGACTACCGTACCGAGATGGTGCGGGTCTTCACCGGCCGGGCTTTGAGGGTAGCCGCGGGCATAGCGTCCTGAACTTGGAGAGGGATATATGAAGCAGCGTGTCACTTTGAATATAAACGGGACAGAGGAAGAGGTGTACGCTGAGCCATGGTGGAGCCTGGCCCAGGTGCTGCGCGAAGAGTTCGGCCTGGGCGGCACCAAGATAGCATGCAATACCGGAGACTGCGGGGCCTGCACGGTGCTCCTGGATGGGAAGGCGGTGCGGAGTTGTCTGATATTGGCGGTGAAGGCCCAGGGGAGAAAGGTGGTTACTATCGAGGGCCTGCGCGGAAAGGACGGCGGCCTGCATCCGCTGCAGCAGGCTTTCATGGAGCATTTTGCCGTCCAGTGCGGATACTGTACTCCGGGCATGATCCTCACGGCCAAATCCCTCCTGGATGAAAACCCCGCGCCGACGGAAGAGGAAGTCAGGGAGGGCATGAGCGGCAACCTGTGCCGGTGCACCGGATATGCCAAGATAGTCGAGGCGGTAATGGCGGCCAGCGCCAGGATGAGAGGTGAGCACAGATGAGTGAGCTCTCAGTGGTCGGCAAGAATGTTATCCGGCTCGATGCCTTGGAGAAGGTTACGGGGACGGCACTCTATGCCGCAGATGAGGCGCTGGGCGAACCGGGTATGCTGCATGGCAAGGTTCTCTGGAGCCCGCACGCTCACGCACGCATCATCAGTATAGATATCTCCCGGGCAAAGAAGGTGCCGGGGGTTGAAGCGGTACTTACCGGCAAAGATGTGCCCGAGGCCAGGGTCGGCTCATGCGTGGATGACCAGCATATGCTCGCACGGGAGAAGGTGAGGTTCGTGGGCGATGCCGTGGCGGTAGTGGCGGCGCGCACCCTCGAAGCTGCAGAAGAGGCGCTGGCGCTCATCAAGGTCAAGTATGAAGTCCTTCCGGCGGTCTTTGACGCCGAGGAAGCCATGAGACCGGACTGCCCTGTAGTGCTGCACCCGGGGCTATCGGGATACAAGAGAAACATGTATCCCTACCTGGGCAACGACCTCCCCGGGCCCAACGTCCACACCCACCACAAGGTGCGCCGGGGCAATGTCGAGGAGGGGTTCCGGCAGGCTGACCTTATCGTGGAGAATCGCTTTTCCACGGCCCGCATCTCGCATTGCCAGCTCGAACCGGCAAGCTCGGTGGCGCGCCCGAACGTGGACGGGACGCTTGTGATCTCAACCTCTACCAAATCGGTCTATACTGGAGTCCAGGCGGAGGTGTGCCGTTTCTTCGGCCTGCCGCCCAGCAAGGTGCGTGGAGTGACGCATTACATCGGCGGCAACTTCGGCTCGGCCCCGAGGGCCCACATCTTCGCGGCGCTGGCGGCGATCCGCACCGGAAGGCCGGTCAAGGTAGTCTTCAGCCGGGAGGAGTGCTTTTTCCGCGACCTGAACCGTCTGCCAATGGTCATCTATCTAAAAGACGGGGTCAAAAAAGACGGAACGTTGGTGGCGCGGCAGATAAAGCTCATCTGCAACTGCGGGGCTTATGCCCAAATTACTCCACTGGTGATCCGCAACGGCTCGTTCGGCTCATCACAGTACCGCATTCCCAACTTCAGGTGGGATGCCTATGGCGTCTACACCAATGAGCCGCCTTCAGGGGCTTTCCGCGGCTTCGGCAACGCCCAGCCTTTCTGGGCGATGGAACAGCACATGGACATCATTGCCGAGAAGCTGAGGATGGATCCGGTGGAGCTGCGCCAGAAAAACCTCATCGCCGAGGGCGAAGAAAACCTCCGCGGCGAAAAGACTCACAGCATGGGTGCGGCGGAATGCCTGGACAAAGTCGCACAGTGGATAGGATGGGGCCGGCCTACCTCACAGCCTTCGAGCAATACTGTAAAGGTTGCCAAGGGGTTTGCGCTGGCGAACAAATATACCCAGGTGGATACCATCGCCAGCGCGCTGGTCCGGTTCAACAAAGATGGCTTCGTGGACGTTTTCCACGGCTCGGATGAAATCGGCCAGGGTTCTCAAACGGTGCTGGCTCAAATCGCCGCCGAGGAACTGGGCGTGCCCGTGGAGAAGATCAAGGTCATATGGGGCGACAGCGCCAGGGTGCCCTACGACCACGGCGCCATATCCAGCCGCACCACGATGTTTGTGGGCAATGCCATCCGTGCCGCCTGCCAGGACGTTAAACGGCTCATCTGCGCCACCGCCTCCCCCGTAATGGGGGCCGCACCGGAAGACCTGGAGGCCCGGGGCGGACAGATCTACTTCAGATCAAATCCGTCAAAGTCTATGCCGGTCAGCGATCTCTTCCTGCCCGGGCGGGCAACCTGCCTGCCGCATGACGCCGAGCTACTGGGACAGGGGACATTCTTCTACAAGGGCTACAGCGACGGCGACCCGGAGACCGGCCAGGGGACGCGGCTTACCGCCAGCTACTGCTATACGGCGCATGCCGTTGAGGTGGCGGTGGATACCGAGACAGGCGAGGTCAAGGTCCTCCGGTTTTGCTCCGCGACCGATGTAGGCCGCGCCATAAATCCCAAGCTATGTGAAGCGCAAAGCGAAGGAGGCATCGCCCAGGGCATCGGCAGCGCGCTGTATGAGGAGATGTTGCTGGACCGGGGCCGGGTGCTGAACTGTAATTTTCATGACTACGGCATGCCGCGTATGACCGAGTTGCCCGGCAACCATGATCTAAAATGCTTCCTGGTCGAGGCCAACCACCGGGAAGGGCCCTTCGGGGCTAAGGGAATGGGCGAGGGGGCGATGACGCCCTCTGCGCCTGCTATCGCCAATGCCATATACAATGCTACCGGAGTGAGGCTGATGGACTTGCCCATGTCGCCCGAAAGGCTGTTGAGGGCCCTCAAGGCACAAAACAAAGAGGCCGGGCATAAGTCCGGTCCTCTTTAGACTTCTCGTCCGCTCTGGGACTGTCGAAGGGCTACCTGGCGCGCCTAACCCTTTTTGTTCTTCTCGTTGAGCGCACACAGGACCTTCTCGCGAGTCATCGGCAAGTCCTTGAGACGGACGCCCACGGCATTGTAAAGTGCGTTGCCGACCGCCGCGGCGAAGGGGATTATGGTTAGCTCTCCGACGCCCTTGGCCCCTTTGTAGGCCAGCGGGTGTGGTAGCGGGGATGAAATTAGAGAGGCCAGGTTATCGCCGCTGGGCACCTCCATAATGCTGGGTATGGCGTAGTCCACAAGGTTAGGGTTGAGGACAACTCCCTCATCAGAGATAAGCTCCTCGAAAAGGGCGGCACCCAGACCCTGCGCCATGCCGCCCTCGATTTGTGCTTCGACCATCTTGGGATTTATGGCGCGCCCCACATCCACCGTGCCTACTACCTTTTCTACCCTGATCTCCCCGGTCTCGATATTCACTGCAATCTCGACCCCATATGACAAGTATGGGTGCGCCGCCCATTGCTTGGGCGACTGGCCGGTTTCCGCCTCGTACAGGGCCGAGTTATCGGCGAAAAACCCGTTACCCATGATTTCGCCGCCGGGTATAGGAATGAAACCGGCAGGGCTGAACAAGGCGCCAAACTTTATCGCTGTCTCTGGTTTGCCCTTGACAAAGATGGTGCCGTTCCTCGTTTCCAGGTTATCAGGACTGGTGTTAAGCCTGGCGGCAGAGAGCGCGAAAAGCTGGCGCTTGGCGTCCTGGCAGGCGCGGGAGATGGAGTTAGCGGCGTAATAGGTGAAACGCGTTGCGGCGGTAAAGAACTCGTACGGCGTGAACTGGGTGTCGCGGGCGACTACTCTTATCTGGCTAACAGGGACATTGAACTCCTCCGCGGCCACCTGGGTGACCACCGTGTCACAGCCCTGACCCAGCTCAAAGCCGGTGTGACGTACCTCGATTATTCCATCCGGGTTGACCTTCACCTGTGCCCATGACGGCATATCGCTTACGACGAAATGTCCCGCTAGCGAAATGCCTTTGCCATGTTTCCAGGGCCCGGATTGCGGCCCGGCGGGGACCTTGCTGTGGCGCAGCCAGTCCGCAGAGGTCTCGATGCATTCCTCGGCGCCAATGCTGTGTATGGTCTCGCCGACCATGTCAGGTTCGCCTTCCTTAAGGATATGCTTCATCCTGAGCTGTACCGGGTCCATGCCGAGCTTTTCCGCAATGATATCCATTTGCTGCTCGATGCCCCAGTGCATGTCGGCGCTGCCCACGGATCGGAAGGCCGATCCGGGATGGTGGTTTGTATAGACGCCGTAACCTTTGTACCTGAAGTTGGGATATCTGTAAGTGGATACGACGCCGCCGGTGGAACCGCGCACATACCCTGCTGTGCCGTAAGGCCCACAGTAGGCCCCGAAATCGCTGATGGCGATGATCTCCCGGGCGATAATTGAGCCGTCTTTCTTGACCCCATCCTTGACATAGGTTATTCTGCCCGGTTTCTGTGGAGCGATGCTGAACTGCTCAGCCCGGTCGAGGCTCAAGCGGACAGGCCGGCGGCATTTCAGTGCGATGAGTACGGCCACCACCTCCGGCCAGCTACTGCAGAAGGGGCCGAATCCGCCTCCGATATAAGGCGCCATGTATCTGACCTTCGACATCGGCAGGTTAAAAACACTAGCGATCTTTGCGCGCGGAATATGCATTGCCTGGGTCTTGCCCCGGAGATTGACGGTGCCATCCGGCTCGAGCCAGACGTCTATGATCATGGTCTCGATCGGTGTGGCGTTGCCCATGGGCGCAGAGTATCGATTTTCAACAATAAAATCGGCCTCCATGAAGGCCCTGTCAACATCCCCCTTGATGCACTTGTAAACCTGAAACACGTTCGGTCGTCCCTCGGCGCAAGGGGTGAAGCGGAAGTTCGGTTTGGGGAGCATCTCATAGTTTAGTAGGTCGGGATGCAGCACGATAGGACAATCGGCCTTCATCGACTCTTCCACGTCGAAGATGGCGGGAAGGGGCTCGTATTCCACGTCTATGAGCTCAATGGCGTCCCTGGCGATATCCTCGGTCTTCGCCACGACCGCGGCCACCGGCTCGCCTACGTAGCGAACCCTATCCCTGGCGAGGATATACTGGTCGGCGTAGATATCTCCATAGAGCTTGTTCTCCGGCACGCTGCCGGTTATCACGGTTATCACTCCCGGGAGCGCCTCCGCCCGGGAAGTATCGACGCGTATTATCTTGGCGTGAGGATGCGCGCTGCCCAGCAGCTTGGCGTAGCAGAGGCCGGGCATCTTGAAATCTCCGGTGAACTTGGCTTCACCTTTTACCTTGGCCACAGCGTCGACGCGGGTTACGCTATGCCCGACTGCGTTCAACCCTTCGCCATGGCTCTTTAGCTCCAGCGGTTTTTTGTCGATGACGACTGCCCCAGCGAAAGAACTATCTCTAGTCATGGCGAGGATTATCTCCTTCACGGACAATTCTGGCGGCGGCCAGAACGGCTTCGACGATCTTGGCGTAGCCGGTGCAGCGGCAAAGGTTGCCGATGAGGGCCCGTTTGACCTCCATCTCGGTAGGTGAGGGGTTCTCCGAAAGCAGCGCAGTGGCCGACAGGATCATACCGGGAGTGCAGAATCCGCACTGGACAGCGAAGTGGTCGACAAATGCCTGCTGCACGGGGCCGAGCCTTCCGTTATTGGCGATGCCCTCGATGGTGGTTACCTCTTTGCCCCGCGCCTGGCGGGCCAGCACCAGGCAGCTCTTCACCGCCTTGCCGTCGATGAGGTCGGTGCACGCGCCGCAGTAACCATCCTGGCAGCCTTCCTTAGTCCCCATTAGGTCCAGGTCTTCTCGCAGCACATCGCGCAGCAGTTTCGATGGCTCGGCAAAAACCTCATGCTCTTCCCCGTTGACTTTCAGTATAAGTTGCTGTTTCATCGCGCCCTCCCGACCTGTGCCCGTTGCCCGGCTTCCTTCAAGGCGTTGCGGACGACCACCTGCAACAACTGGCGCTTGAAACTATCGGAACCATGCATATCGGTAGTAGGCGAAGCTTCTTCTGCCGCTATGGCTGCCGCTTCTTCGATGGCTGCATCTTCCAGGCAACGCCCAACCAGTGTTTTCTCGGCTTTTCTTGCGCGAAGTGGAGTCGGGCCGGCGGCCCCCAAGCCTATGCGGACCTCTTTTGCGCCTTTCCCGTTAGGAATGACGACTGCTGCCGCACTGGCGACGGCCATGTCATTAGCGCGGACGCTTTCCTTGATGAAGGCGGTGCCCGCGCGGGCTGGCAGATTGGGAATGAAAATCTCTACCATCAGTTCGTCCGGGGCCAGCACAGATTCAAGATAGTCTTTAAAAAACTGTTCCAGCGGCAGCGATCTTGTGCCGCTCCTGCTTTTGAGTTTGACAATTGCATTAAGGGCCAATAGGCAGGGTGGAGGATCAGCAGCGGGATCGGCATGGCAGAGGTTGCCACCGATAGTGCCCCAGTTCCGGACCTGAACCGCCGCCAGGCGGTGCTCCATCTCGACGAGCAATGGGTACCTGGCGCCAACAACGGGGGAGGTTTCAATCGCCCTGTGGATGGTCAGGGCTCCGACAGCTATTCCACTTGGACGCTCCTTGATGTATTCGAGCCCGGATAGCCCCTTGATGTTGACAACGTAGTCCGGGGCAAGTAGACGGTTCTTGAGCATGGAGAGCAAGCTCTGGCCTCCGGCGATAACCTTGGCCTCGCCCTTGTACTTCGCCAGCAATGAGCACGCCGCGGACAGTGTCTCGGGCTCGAAGTATTGGAAACCTCTCACAGACTAATCCTCCTAGTTAAAGCTCCCCTGTCAGGCGATCCTCATAAGTCGTGGTAGCCAGAGGGCTACCTGGGGGAAGACCATGATTATGACTATTGCCAGGAATCCCAATCCCAGGAAGGGCATGCTGAAACGGAAAACATCGCCCAGCTTTACATCCGGCGGGCTAAGGCCCTTCATGACGTAACAGTCCATCCCAAAAGGCGGGGATACGAGAGCTAGCTGCACGTTAATGAGCATGATGACCCCGAACCAGACCGGGTCGAAACCCAATGGGATGATGATGGGTATGAAGATGGGCATGGTAATCATTATGATGCTATTCGGACCCATAAACATGCCCATGAAAGCTACCACAACCTGTGTAGCGAGGACGATGACTATAGGGGCAACCGGCAGACCCGCGGCGATATTGACCACTCCTTTGATAGCACCACTGTAGCTTAGGAGACGGCTGAAGCTTACCGCCGCAGCGATTATCATGAAGATCATTACGGTTGTCTCGATTGCACTTATCCCTGATTTTTTAATCATTTCCCAGGTCAGTTTTCTTTCGATGGCGGCCAGCAGGTAGCAAGCAACCACGCCCAGCGCCGCTGCCTCGGTGGGAGTGGCCACGCCGATTATCATGACTCCGATGACGGCGAAGACAATGATGCCGACAGGGAGTATGTGGCGGGCTACCCCGTACAGCTTCTCGGACAGAGAGACTGAGGCGATCCTGTAATTCGGGGCTAGCTGTGGTTGCAGTGCGCAGCGGATAATGATGTAGGCCGCGAACAGGCTAGCCATGAGCAGGCCGGGCATGATGATAGCGATCAGGAGCTTGCCCACTGATATCTGACCTACTGCGCCGAGGAAGACCGCGAGGGCGCTGGGCGGAATCATCGTAGCGAGCTGGCCGCTGCCAACAATCGGGCCAATACTCATTTCGCGTGAGTAACCCCGCTTCTCCATCTCCGGGACGAGGGCCCTTCCCAAGATTGCGATACTGCCGGTGCTCACACCGGTGACGCTGGCGAGGACTGTTCCCGCGGCAACTGCTGTCAAGCTCAGCCTCCCCGGCACCCGGCCCAGCAATTTGTCGAGCGCGTCCACCATCAGGATACCTACGCCCGACTCGAAGATGATGGTGCCCATAAGTATGAAAAGCGGCAGGGGCAAGAAGACAAAAGAGGCTACAGAGCTGTAGATGCTGGTAACCAGTGTCTCGAAGCCTACCTGGCCTCCCCAGAAGAGATAGGCGCCAATCATGCAAGTGATCAAGAAAGCGAAGGTGATAGGTATACCGGTCGCCATCAGGAAAATCAGGCCACCGAGGATGAGGAGCAGCGCATACTGCCATTCCACGGCTATTGACCCCTATCCAGAGTTGCCGCGGCTGCCGCAACTGCCGCTTTTAGGCGCTTAGCTCTCCAGGCTTCGCTGCATTTGAAGGTCTTGCCGACTGCCTCTCCTGACATCAAAAGAAATCCCAGGGGCATGATAAGCTCGATAGGCCACTTCGGAGGCTGCAAGACAGTCATGAAATGAGAATGCTGGACGAAGTCCTGCCAGGTGACGCGGGCTGAATACCACGTCAAGAGCACCAGAACGGCGGTACAGGCGCCAGAGGTCAAGACCTCGATGGCCATGCGGTGCCGCGCGGGCAGACGCGTGACAAGCAGGTCGACATTAACGTGTCCACCCTTCCTAAGCACCGCGGCCGTGCCCAGGAAGGTCATCCATAGCAGGCTAAACTCCGATATCTCGAACAGACCCCCGAAGGTCTTGTTGAAGAAGTAACGTATCAAGACATCGACGGTTATGGCGAACGAAATAGCGATAAGGAGACCCGCGGCCAGCCATAGAAAAACATCTGTGGTCTTATGCCAGATAGCCGCGAATCTGCCTGCCGCCTGCAAGGCCTGCCTCCTTACCACGATTCAAACTTCTACTTTGCGGTCATCAATTCCTTCATCTTCGTGGCGACCTCAGGCGCTCGCTTGATTTCGGCCGCCCATGTGGCCTCCCTGAAGGTGTCATACCACTTCTTCTCGTCCGCAGCAGAGTACTTAATGATCTGCATGCCTGAGGCTTTCATCTTTACCTGGGCATCCTCAACAGCCTTCTTGAAGATCGCGGGGTATTCTTTCTCAACCTCCATAGCTGATTGGACAATTATATCCTGCAGCTCCTTGCTGAGTTTGTTCCAGGTGCTCAGGTTAATCAGCGTGGAACTGGGCGAGGTCATGAATGGATGGTCGATAGAGGTCTTGGTCACCTTGTCCAGACCGAACGACGGAAGGTTCTCCGTCGATAGTGTATACCCATCGACTACCTTACGTTCGATGGCAGTAAAGTACTCGGTTAAGGCGACCGTCTGGGCCGTTGCTCCGAGGGCCTGGTAAAACGGGAACAGGGCGGGAGATGGCGCCGCGAGCTTAAGTCCGGAAACGTCCTCCGGCTTGGTGACCGCCTTATTGACATGCATGGTGGAGGAGGTCATCGGGACGACAGGCTTGGCGTGACCGATAAAGTAAAGGTTTTTCCCGGCCAGCAGCCCCTGGATGTAGCTCAACGCAGTGGCGCGGAACTTTTCGTAGCTGATTTCCTGGTAGTTTATCGTCGCCAGGCCCGGGATCATGCCGCCCAGCATACTGTTTAGAACATCGCCCATATCTATGGAGCCCTTGGAGATGGCGGTAGCGGCTTCGGTAGCGGGGAAGGACTCCGGGCCGCCGGCGAACACTATTGTCAGCGCGCCCTTGCTCTTCTCGTTCACCTTGCTGATAAGCATGCGATACGCTATGTTGCTCGGCGGCGTATCCGCGAAGTAGGCGATGTATTTGAGGGTGACCTTCTGGGCTGCCGTCGACGATGGCGGCGCCGAAGTAGATGGCTTAGCCGCGGGGCTCGACGTAGTAGTACTTGGCTTGGCAGCGACGCTCGATGCAGTGGTAGGCGGAGGCGGAGTGGAACTGGATTTCTTTGAGGAACATGCGCTTGCCAGGACTGAAAGCACCATTACGAGAACCAGGATAACGGCGAGTTTCCTTGTTGTCATTGCGTGCCCTCCATAAAGTTCTTTGGGACAAGTAATCAAGGGGGACGGTATCTGGGAATATGGCGCTGGCAGATGTTAATCCTTTTCATGAGAATCTGTCAAGAGGCTGCTATCGAACTAAAACGGTAGATAGTGAACTAAGGGTAATATGTTTTGGCTTGACAAGTGCTGGGTGTTATGGTACAAACTGCAAACACCGTTCATTCAGGCTAGTAAATGGGGCAACGAGTGGCTCAAACTCCTGATCAGGCGCGAAACAACTGGTGTCTCCCAAGATTTACACCATCCAACAGTTCAGGTGGTTATCCCCAATCTTTTCGTTTGAATCGGCAAGGAGACTTCTATGTCCGGCAAGGTGACCAGACTGGTTCTTACCGTTGACGGCCAGAAATACGAGGTAGTGGCTCGACCGGATGCGACCCTGGCGGCTGTGCTCCGTGAAGATATAGGGCTTACAGGGACCAAGGTCATGTGCGAGGGAGGGGAATGCGGCTCGTGCACTGTCTTGATCGACGGCAACCCGGTATTATCCTGCCTGACCCTGGCTGTCGAGTGCCAGGGAAGATATATCGAAACTATCGAGGGGCTGGCTGACCCGATCAGCGGAGAGCTGCATCCTCTCCAGAAGGAGTTTGTGGAGCGCAGCGGCATGCAGTGCGGTATCTGCACCCCCGGAATGCTGATGACGGCCAAGGCCCTGCTGGCAGAGAACCCCGACCCCAGCGAGGACGATGTGCGCCAAGCGCTGGCCGGAAACCTGTGTCGATGCGGCAACTACAAACGCATCACCGAGTGCGTCCTGGCTGCGGCGAAAACTATGCGGGGAGGGGAACGATGAAGGAGCGGTTCGCGATAGTCGGAAAGCGCCTGCCCCGGAAAGACGCTTTGGCCAAGGCCAAAGGCGAAATCAAGTTCGCTTCCGATATCTTCTTGCCAGGGATGTTGTACGCCGGGTTTTTGCGCAGCCCCTATGCTCATGCCCGTATCAAGAGCATCGACACCTCGCGGGCAGATGCATTACCCGGCGTCAAGAAGATAATCAGCTACAAGTCAACAGCACTAAAGGGAGGCCAGACCCTCGGCCAGATACGCGTCCCCCGCAAGTTCGAATGCCTGCTGAATGAGACGGTGCGCTATGCCGGGGAGGTGGTTGCGGTCGTCGCCGCTGTCGATGCCCAGACGGCGGAAGAAGCACTGGGCCTAATCGAGGTCCAATATGAGGTGCTACCCGCAGTTTTTGACAAAATGGAAGGCTGCCGTCCGGATGCCCCCAGGATATACCCCGATATGGACAGCAATCTGTACTGCTGCCCGCGCACCGTGAACGGTGTGCTGCCACTTGAGTTTGGGGATGTAGAAGAGGGCTTCGCCCGGGCCGACCACATCATCGAGGGCATTTACGACTCCCCCATGCAGCATCCCGTGTCCCCCGAGCCGCTTTCGGTGGTCTGCGAATGGACTGGAGACAATCTTACCTGCTGGACTAGCAGCCAGCGTCCCCAGGGCACTCGCGAGGATATCGCTATTTCACTGGGCCTGCCGTTCTCCAGCGTCCGGGTCATCGCCACGAATACGGTAGGAGGCTATGGAGCCAAAAGTCCGGAGAAGATGGCGGCGCTGGTCGCTTTGTTGGCCAAAGCCACAGGGAAACCGGTCAGAGCGCTCTTCAGCCGGGCGGAGGACTTCGTAGGGACCCACCGCCGCATAGACGCCCGGGTTGAGGCGCGGGTAGGGGTTAAGGATGACGGCACCATCACAGCCCTTCATACGAAGCTGTATACTAATTTCGGCCGCGATTCCCGGCTTTCCTATTACATCCCCGCCACAGCGGCGGTGGACACATGCTCGACACTTTACAAATACGAGACCTCCAAGTTCGAAGGCTATCACGTCATTACCAACACCGAAGATCACGGGGCCATGAACGGGTTTGGCGACCCGGAATCCGGGTTCGGCATCGAGCGCCTGATGGATGAAGCGGCCGAGAGGATCGGGATGGACCCCGTCGACTTCCGGCTGAAGAACTGCATGCGCTATGGCGATAAGGGTATGGAGTTCTTCCCGGCCATGGTGGGGCCGGTGGAATGGGGCGTCGTCGGGCCGGACCTGGACAGCTTCCCGGAGTGCATTCGCCTGTCAGCGGAAAAAGCCGGGTGGAAGGCCAAGTGGAAAGGCTGGCGTATCCCCGTTGCGGTCAACGGGTCCAGGCGCAAAGGCATAGGCATCGCCATCGGGATGCACCATTGCATTGCCACCACCCCCGATTCGGGCAGCGTAAAAATGAACAAAGACGGCACCGTAGACGCTTTTTCCAGCGATCCCGAGATCGGGCAGGGCCTTAAAACGGCCGTAGCCCAGGTGGTTGCCGAGGAGTTGGGCGTGGCCTATGAGAGCGTCAACGTCGTCCTCTCGGACACCAGCATCACGCCATACGGCGGAGGCGTATTCGGCAGCCGCGGTACCCTCGCGGGCGTGGGTTCGGTCCACCGAGCCGCCCAGGAAGCTAAGCGTAAGCTCTTGGAGCTAGCGGCCAAGAAGCTGGGAGCCAGTCCGGAAGAGCTTGCCGCGAGGGACGGCTTGGTCTACGTAAAGGCCGATCCCAGACGAAGTATTTCTATTGCTGCCCTTTGTACAGAGGCTTACCAGATAGTCGGGAACGCCGTCCTGCCGTACCCGTGGACGGACGAGCGCAGCGGAAAGAATATCGTGCCCGTGAGCGTAGCCGTGGCTATCGCCGAGGTCGAAGTAGATACCGAGACCGGCCTGTTAGAAGTCGAACGTATCACGTCCGCCCACGACTGCGGGCGGGTACTGAATCCGACCATAGTCGAGAACCAGATAAACCTTTCGATAACCATGGGTAACGGATACGTACGGAGTGAAGAGATCGTCATCGACAAGACCACCGGGGCTATCCTTAACCCCAATCTTCTGGACTACAAGGTGATGACAATACTCGATATGCCCAAAAGTGAAAACGTCAGCGAAATTATGGTCGAGTTTCCCTGCCCCTGGGGGCCGTTCGGGGCGAAAGGTATGAGCGAGACTGCCACCACCACTCAGGCCCCCGCAATAGCCAACGCCATCTACAACGCCACCGGGGTACGTATTCGGGGGGCCTTTCTGACCGCCGATCGGCTACTTGAAGCATTAGCTCGCAAGTAGGAGTAGTACATTGGGCTGCTCGCAACACATCGATGCCACATCGGTAACAGAGGCGATATCCATCCTGCAGAGCCAGGGAGATAAAGCTGTTCTCGTTGCCGGGGGTACCGACCTGGTCGGCATGCTAAACAACCGTCTGATCTCTCCGGAAACCTTAGTAAATATCAAGACCATACCGGGGATGGACTATATTCGCGAGTATAGCGGAGGGCTCAGGATAGGGGCATTGACCCGGATAAGGGATATCGAGACCTCGGCTATCATCAGGGAATACTTCCCAGTGCTGGCTGAGGCCGCTGTCTCGGTAGGAAGCCCGCAAATACGGCGCATGGGAACGCTCGGCGGCAACTTCTGCCAGGAGGTCAGGTGCTGGTATTATCGCCGTTCTCCGGCTACCGGCAAGACTTTCACCTGCTACCGCAAGGGCGGCAACGTGTGCTATGCCACCTCGGGCGACAACCGCTATCATTCCGTCATTGGTGGAAAGAAGTGCTTCGCCGCGTGCCCTTCGGATATGGCCGTCGCGCTGGCCTCCCTTCACGCCCATGCGACTCTCGCTGGTGCAAGTGGCACCCGCAGCGTCCCCGTCGAAGACTTTTTCATCCCTCTGGGAAACATTCTCAAGCCGGGGGAAATGCTCACTGAGGTTAGCATACCGGCCCTCAAGCCCGGTAGCCGTCAAAAATTCCTCAAGTTCCGCCATAGAAAGACCATCGACTTCGCACTTTGCAGCGTTGCCTCAGTCTTGGAGGTAGAGGCGGGAGTTGTCGCGGATGCCAGCCTGGTCCTTGGCGGGGTAGCGCCGTTCCCATACCGTGCAAAGGCTGCCGAGCAGGTCCTCAAGGGGCAGCCTCTGACCGAGGACCTGGCCTCGGAGGCGGGCGCCGCCGCTCTCAGAGCGGCCAGACCCCTTAGCCTCAATGCATACAAAGTGACAATAGGCCGTGTCCTGGTCAAGAGGGCGATCCTTGGCGTGGATATGTGAACTTCCGTTCAACAACGATATGCCATCTTGACACAAATTGTCGTTCCGGTGTATCCTAGCTCATCTCATAGGCGCGCTTTGATTAGGTATTGTTGTGCCTTTTTGCATATTTCAACCGGCAATGTGTCAGAGGAGGAGAGTGTAACATGAAGCGAATCACAGGCATAGTAGTCGTTGTCCTGGTACTGGCGTTAGTGGCATTCGGTTGCTCATCGACCCAGAAAACAACTTCGAAAACTCAGGCTCCAACCAGCTCTACGTCCACGGCCCCTGCTTCCACTAAGGCATCTTCTACGGCCAAGCCAACTTCTCAGGCGCCTACATCGTCCGCAACGTCTACGGCGCACGCCCCTGTGTCGGTCAGCCTGCTGAGCACAAGGAGCGGCAGCGGGGCCTACGCTCTGGCTTACGCTCTGGCAGATATTGTGAACAAGAACCATCCGTGGATGAAAATAACGGTCACAGATACCTTCGGCGGTCAGGATAACCTGAAGCAGATGGTCAGTAAAAGCCCGAAAGAGCGCGAAACCACCATCTTCCTTCAGGACGACGGAGCCTACTTCGACGCCCTTGCAGGCAATCCGCCGTTCAACGCCAAGCTGCCGACCAAAGCCATAAACCATGTTTACTATCCCCAGACCGACACCTTCGCCGGGGTGGACAAGAACATCAAGACCTACAAGGACATGATCGGTAAAAAGGTTGCCCTGGCGCAGGTCGGCCATGGGCTTGCCATCGTCGGTGAGGATATACTCAAGTCGTGGGGTATCATAGACCAGGTAAAAATTGTGCGTATGAACCTGCCGGACATGGCCCAGGCATTAATGTCGGGCTCGGTGGATTTGGCGCTGGTCCAGATCGTCACCGGCGGTGAAAATGGAGACAAGTGGGTGCTCTCCTCGGATTTTGTCCAGGTTACGAAACCGCTTTACTACATAAGCTGGACCCAGGAGTTCGCCGAGAAACAACCTGCGGTAACCGGTGGGCATAACCGGCCTTCCATCACCATACCAGCGGGGACGCTGGCAAACCAGCCCGAACCACTGGGTGTGATGAGCGTCATGCTTAATTACGGCGCCTTCCCGGAGCTCAATCCGGAGATTGCCTATGAAATCGCGAAGATAACTACCGAAAAAGCTGCTCTTTTCGGTGATTATCATATGCTTGGCAGATCGGTCAAACACATTCCAAATGTACTGAAGACCGGCAAGCCGCTTGGAAGGGACGCCTTCAGTCCAGGCGCACTGAAATACTTCGACGAGAAGGGAATCGTTATCCCCAAATAGGCCTGAACACAAACCTCCCAACAGGGACAGTAGCAGCTTAGTGGCAGCGCCTTGGCGCTGCCACTAATTCAGTTAGCTCAGAAAGGCAGGTTTCATCTTGGAGGCAAGTGCCCGGCCCAAATCCAGGCTGCTGGATGGAGCAATACTGGCAATCTCGGTTGCCATGGTGATCTACCAGCTTGTTGCCAGCCAGCGCATCCTCCTCTCGCCGTGGCCCCACCAGGATGTACACCTGGCATTCGCCTTGGTACTGGTCTTCCTGTCCACAATGCGCAAGCACCGGAGCCGCTGGCCGCTTCTGCTACTCGCCGTGCTGCTAACCCTGTTGACCACTGGATACATTTTCCGCTACTACGAGCCTTTGCAGTTGCGTGTAGGTTCGCCAACAACATTCGATATTATTGTCGGACTAGTGCTCGTAGCGATTGTGCTCGAAGCCGCCCGCGAGGCATTCGGGCTGGTCTTGCCCGCCGTCTCCTCAATATTCATTCTCTATTTCTTTCTCGGTCAATACCTTCCTCAGCCGTTTTTCCATCCCCCGATCAACCTGGAACGCATCACCACCTGGATGGCGATGGGCTTTTCCGGCGTATTTGGGTCACTCCTGGGGGCTTCAGTGGATATCGTGTTCCTCTTTATCCTGTTCGGCTGTCTGATACAGGCCACGGGGGTGGACCGTTTCTTCATGGAAGTAGGAAAACTAGTGGGACGCAAGCTGGCAGGAGGCCCGGCACATACAGCGGTCACCGGCAGCGCCCTGATGGGTACGGTAACTGGGGCAGTGGCGGTCAATATCATGGTCGTCGGGAGCTTCACCATACCGTTAATGAAGAAAGCCGGGTACCGCGCCGAGCAGGCGGGCGCAGTCGAAGCAGCTTCGTCAACCGGCGGACAAATACTGCCCCCGGTGATGGGCTCGGTGGCATTCATTATGTCCGGGTTCACGGGGCTATCCTACGGACAGATAGCCCTGGCCTCGGTCATACCCGCCCTGCTTTATTTCTTTTCTATCGGCACGGCGGTCCAAATACAAGCGCTGAAACTACATATCAAGCCGACGCCAGAGAAAGTCGCCTGGCGAGAGATCCTCCTGCGGGGTCCCCAATTCATCATCTCTCTTGGGGTACTGGGGTTCCTTTTATTGCGGGGCTCAACTGCCGCCAACGCCGCTTTTTGGGGGATTGTCATATTAATTGGCTTGAATATGCTGCGGAAAGAGACTCGTCCGTCGCTCAGGAACATAATCAAATCTTCCTCCGAAGGCGCCTTAATGGGCGCTCAGGTAGCGGTGACCTGCGCGGCGATCGGGCTGGTTACGGCGGCTCTGGATGCCACCGGCCTTGGCATCCGCCTCCCGACCATCGTGCTGGACTGGAGCCAGGGTCTCCTCCCCATCGCACTGATTATCACCATGATAATTGCCATTCTGCTAGGGTGCGGTGTACATACCATTGCGGTGTATATCCTGGTTGCAGTGGTCTGCGCGCCGGTGTTGCTCAGGATGGGTGTGCCACTCATGCCGGCACACCTCTTCGTCCTCTACTTTGCAGTTTTCGCATATCTCACGCCCCCTGTGGCCCTGGGCGCGCTAATCGCCTCTGCGGTGGCCAAAAGTTCATACACTAAGACCGCCTTCGAGACATTCAAACTGGTCTCTGCAAGCCTGATAGTACCCTTCGTCTTTGTAGTGGAACCGACTTTGTTGATGGCGTCATCGCCTGACCTGATAAGGGGCATATTGACTCTGGCTATCACTATCATCGGTATGTTCGCCATCCAGACCGTCGTCTATGGATTCTATCTATACCGCATGCACCTGCTGGAGATAGGAGCTATGGCGCTGGCGGTAGCCGGTCTGTTCTTCTGGGTCTTCAGCCGCAATTATCTTTTTCTCTCGCTTGGACTCATACTTTTCGCGGTCGTCACAACGACCCAGCTATTAAAGCGCCGCAAGCTCGCGGCACAAGTGGCAGCGCCGGAGCAGCGGGCTACAGGCGCTCCCTGACTCGGCCCCCCACCGTTGTCCTAGGAGGTAATTATGTACGCTTCAAACGTGTTGGACCTGGCGGAGGCCAAGGCGATAGGGGAGGCAGCTCTGGCCGAGGCTGCTAAGGACCCGGCGAGGCCAGTAGCTATCGCAGTCTCCGACGCTAACGGGACTCTTGTCTATTTCGTGCGCCAGGACAGGGCTTCGGCGCATTACGCCATGCTGGCCATCAGCAAGGCGTACACATCGGCGCGCTGTAGAAGGGATACGGCCCTTGTTAAAGAACAGGTTGCAAGACTGGGTGGCGACCTGGGGGCCTTCGTTGACTCTCAATATACCACCCTGCCTGGAGGAATGTGCCTGAGAACCAAGGACGGGACGGTGGTTGGAGGTGTCGGAGTCAGCGGCCGCACTATCGAGGATAAGATCCAGGACGTGGATATCGTCAAAGCCGGGCTCAAGGCTTTTAACCCGGCCTGAACCTGCTTCTGAAGGAGGGCTCAGCCATGGACCTGCGCGAGTTTATTCAGAAAATCGATGAAATGGGGGAACTGCAGGTCATCGAGGGCGCGGACCCCAATCTTGAAATCGGCGCCGCGACCTACCTGGCGGCCAAAAACCAGGGCAACTTCCCGGCACTCATCTTCGACAAAATCCGCGGAATTCAGCCAGGCTTCAGGGTGATGACGCTGACCTATGCCACTGACCGGCGCATGAACCTGCTCCTCGGCCTGCCTCAGGATACCAACCGCATTGGCATAATCAAGGCCCTGCGCGACAAAATATCCCAGCCCCAGAAGCTCATACCGCCTGTTGAGGTCAATACAGGCCCTGTTCTGGAAAACCTGATACCTGAGGAAAAGGTGGACCTCTCCCAGTTACCCTGTCCCAAGTGGCAGAGCCTGGATGGCGGGCCTTACATCGGCACCGGCGATATGGTCATCACACGCGACCCGGAGGAGAACTGGGTTAACGTGGGAACATACCGCATCCAGGTCCATGAGCGAAAGACGGCCACAATATTCATGGAACCCGGAAAGCATGCTGATTTCATCCGGCGGAAATATTGGGCCAAGGGGCAGGCCTGTCCGGTGGCGGTTACCCTGGGCGGGGACCCGGTCCATATTTCGGTAAGCGGTACTACCCTGCCCTGGAAGGTCCCGGAATACGATTACATGGGGTGGTGGCAGGGCAAGCCCGTGGAGGTAATCAGAGGACCGGTCACAGGTTTGCCTATCCCGGCCAATGCCGAAATCGCCCTCGAAGGTGAGATGCTCCCCTTCGAGAAGGATTCACGCCTCGAAGGTCCATTCTCTGAGTGGACGGGCCATTACACCCCTGCCAGGCCGGAAGCCGCGTTCCACATCAAGGGCATTATCCACCGCGATAACCCCATTATACTGGGCCAGCTACCCTTCCTGGGCTGCGGCGTCGCCACCGGCTGGACATATCTGTTCAGAGCAGCGCGACTGTGGAGCCATCTGGATACGGTCGTCCCGGGTGTTAAAGGAGTTTGGAACCACCAGGAGTTCGGCGGTATGCACTGTGTCGTGGTCTCGATCGAGCAGAAGTACGGCGGACACGCCAAGCAGACCGCACTATCAGCGCTCGGGCAGTTCAACTATTTCCGCAAGTTCGTCATTATTGTTGATGAGGATATCGACCCGACAAATCTCAAGGAAGTCATCTGGGCCATCGGGATGCGTAGCGACCCGGGAATGTGGGATGTTGTCCGCGAGTGCTGGAGCGGCAACCTGAACCCCATACTGCCACCGGACAAGCGCGCGGTAAAGGACTTCACCCAAAACTCCATCATGATTTTGGCCTGCAAACCTTATTACTGGAAAGACTCCTTCCCACCGCGCGTGGTTACCGACAACGAAATCGAGAGCCGCGTCAGGGCCAAATGGCCGCAGCTACAAGCCAAACCATAGCGGTTTAGCGGTCCATTGACCGGACAACGCACTCCAGGCACAAAACAAGAGAGAAGGCAAGACGCATGTTGCTGGAAGGCAAGTTCATCGTTAAAGCGCCCATTCAACGCACCTGGGACTTTTTGCTTGACCCCGTGACCCTATTCTCATGCGTGCCAGGTGCCGAGAAGATAGAACGCCTTGACGACAAGACCTATAACTGCGTCATCAAACAGAAGGTCGGGCCTATAGGAGTGAAATTCAAGTTCAAGACCTTGTTGACCAAGGTCGAGGCGCCGAAGCATCTGGAGTTCTCGGGCGAAGGCGAGGAGGTGGCCCGGGCCGGGCATTTCGTGCAGAAGAGCTCCGTCGACCTGGTGGAGATACCGGGCGGCGTCGAGGTCACATACCGCTCAGAGGTCAGTATCTCAGGCCGTCTGGCCACCTTCGGCGACCGCATCATGCGGGCCAAGGCGAAGAGCGTGCAGGAAGAGCTTAGCCGCAACCTCGACGCCAAGCTGAAGGAACTGTCGTAAGGGGGGGTATGGTGGGAACGACGAGGATCACCGAATTCACAGCTAAAGCCACATTCGCTGATTTGCCGCCAGAGGTTGTCGTTGTCGCAAAGCGTGGCATTCTGGACTTCATGGGCGTCGCCCTGGGAGGCTCCCGTGAGCCGGCGGCGCTCATCATCCTGGATTATGTCAAAGGTCTGGAGGCGAAAGGAGAAGCCTCAGTAATCGGCACTAGCTACCGCACTGCTTCCGAACTGGCGGCTCTCGCCAACGGCACCGCGAGCCACGCACTGGACTACGACGATATCTTCGCCAACGCCACCGGATACAACCTTCATCCCTCGGTAGCTATTCTGCCGGCGGTGCTGGGGCTGGCCGACAAGCTGCACAGCCCCGGGGAAAGGGTAATCACCGCGTATGTCGTCGGTCTCGAAGTCGCTTACCGGTTAGGGGCGGCCATTGGATTGACTCTCGCTGAAGTCGGCTGGCATTCGGCTTCGATACTTGGCACAGTGGGCGCAGCCGCGGCGAGCGCCAATCTCATGGGCCTCAACAAGGAGCAGGCTGAGGTAGCTCTGGGCATCTCCGGTTCCCTTTCAGGCGGGCTTATCCGCAACTTCGGGACGATGACGAAGCCCATGCACGCAGGCAATGGGGCAAGGGCAGGAGTCGTCGCAGCATCGCTGGCGGCGGGCGGGTTCAGCGCCAACACCAGCGTGATGGAAGACCGCAACGGGCTATGCGGGATGTTCACTGAGGGCCGACGCCAGGGTCTTGACGAGGCTGACGCTGACCTGGGTAAGACCTGGGACATCGTTCAGCTCGGGCTAGCCTTTAAGCTACATCCTTCCTGCCGGTCGACCAACGCGGCGATCGATGCCGCTATATACTTGCGGGAGAAGTTCGGACTCCGACCGGCAGACGTGCAGGAGATAACCTGCAAGCTCAATCCGATCCACCTTCAGCTAGCCCGTTTCATTAAGCCGCAAACCGGTTACCAGGCAAAGTTTAGTATCCCGTTCTGTATTGCGCTGGCCCTGGGGAACGGCAGGGTACTGCTCTCAGATTTTACCGATGAAAATGTGGCTGATGAAAGGCTACAGAACCTGCTTAACAGGGTCAAATTCGTGCATCCGAAGGGTTGGGGAAAGGGGCCTTTGGACCTGGCCACAGAGCTTGAGATCATGACCAGGGACGGAAGGAAGTATTCGCACCTGGTGTCGCTGCCGAAAGGCGAGCCACAGAATCCCCTGTCAGACGAAGAGCTGGCGCGAAAATTCGAGATGTGCGCCTCGCTTGTTATTAAATCCGGAATTCTTCCATCGATACTTGACAGGCTCCAGAATTACGAGAAATTGCAGGATGCCAGTCACCTTTTGGCCCTGATAGCAGCGAAGGTAGACAATAAAACGCATCAATCTTGAAAAACGGTCGCTACTTCCCGGCCCAAATCCTCCTGGAGCGCTATTCGGTTTTGCCTGTGGCGCATTTTGGTCAGGGTAAGGCACTAGGCCAAGGCCAAGATGGGAACTACATTGCTGCTGTTGCAAGTAAGAGGAACGGCGTCGATTGTCATTCTCGCCTTGACCAGAGCAGCTCGCCAGCAGTAGCGCAGATGCCAACAACGTCCCCAGCATCACAGCCATCCATGGGCGCTTAATAGTATGACCTAGTTTATCCATCGGACGGACCCCTCCAGCCGCCGCGGCCGGCATATCAGGGCTCCATTTTGACAGGCCTTATGGCAGTGACAATCGCCGAGGCACGCTCCATCGTTAACCACCGTGGCCTTCCTAGACCCATCGACCTCGACCAGAGAGAAGACGTTCTGGCCGCAGGACCTCACACACTTGCCACAGCCATTGCATCTGTCCTTGTCTATAGCCTCGATATATGCCTGCACCCATTGTTCCCCGGACTTGGTACGGATTGACTGGAACGATCCCGCAGATTCCACGGAGTAGCCGGCGCCACGGATCGCTTCCTTGATGCCGTCGAGGCCTATTCTGGCGGGAAGGTAATCAACAATGGCCGTCCCCGAGGAGTGGCTCACCTCGGAGCTGATGACGCCGGATAGGCTTGAGAGCGCCTCCTGGATATGGGTAGCGCAGTAGGCACAGCTCATGCCGGCTACCGGCAATTGAACTTTGTTTCTGTCTTCTTCATCCATGCTTGGTCCTTACTGTTCTTTTGTCAGGTTGCTCCCCCCGGTCCGCGATGCACCAGCCGCCTTGTTCCTGGCACAGAAATCGGTCACGAGGCGTCGAGAGTCTCCAATATCGGGCAGCTCCGCGCAGAGCCATTGGAATCGCAGCAGGCGATAAGCGCACAGAGCGCCTCCCTCATTGCCACCAGTCGGTCAATCTTCCACTCTATCGCCTTGACCTTGGCTACGGCGGCCGCTCTCACATCGGCGCAGGGCGAAACTCGATCCTCCCTCAATTTGAGCAGCTCTTCGACTTCCGCAAGGGTGAAACCGAGTTCTTGGGCGTGCTTGATGAAGCGCACCAATCGCACTGTATCTGGCCCATAGGCCCGGTACCCCGAGGGCGTTCGAGATGGCGCTGGAACAAGCCCCGTGCGCTCGTAGTAGCGGATAGTTTGGACGTTCACCCCGGCCTCCGCTGCGGCTTTACCGATGGTCATCGTGGAGATGCTCAATCGAAACCTCCTGGCGAATGTTAAACTATGTACCATAGTATAAGGTCAAGCGGGTGAAAGAGGGAGGAGTCGCGGCAAGAACGGGGCGTTGTTGGACAGACAGCGGGACACCGCGCTAGCAAGAGTAAGCGTGGAACTTGGCCAAGTCCTCCGAGATTAGGTCAGCTAACTTTTGTAAATTTTTGCAAGCAGTAGGCCGTACAGGACAGTTCCCGAACTGAGATTCGAGAAGAAGCAGTTGGTGGCCTCCATTCGGCATCTCCTCACTTCGTCTGCCTGACCATTGATACTGTGCGGTCCCGACTGATAGCCTTGCGTGGTTGACAATTGCCAAGATATTGCATATAGTTGTCAACTAGGGAGGATACATCATGATCGGCAAACGTTTGAGACAGACCCGGCTGTCACGCAACCTTTCCCTGGATGCGCTGGCGGCCAAAATGGGAGGCATCGTCACGAAGCAGGCCCTTTCAAAGTATGAGCTTGACAAGGCGCAGCCATCTCCTGTGGTCTTGGGTAAGCTGTCTGCTGTCCTGGGGATGAAGGCCATAGACCTAACAGTGGAGCCCTCAATAACGGTGGAGTTCATCGCCTACCGGAGAACCTCGGGTCTTCTGAAGAGAGACCGTGCCAGGGTCGAGAGCATTGTTGAGAAATCGTTGGAAGAACGGGTCCGTTTGCAGGAGTTGGCCGGACAGACCGATGGCTCTTCGATTCCGATAAAGGCGCTACCGGTCCGGAGCATGGAGGAGACAGAGGCTGCTGCCGAACGGATACGCGCTACGTGGCAGTTGGGGCTCAACCCGATAGCTGACCTCACCTCAACACTGGAGGATCACTTTGTGAGCGTGCTGGAAGTGGAAGCCGGTGAGGGATTCGACGGCATTGCCGCGATTGCCTATGACGCGGACCGGAAACCCAAGGCGGCTGCGGTCGTCACCCGAAGCGGCCTGCCGGGCGAACGCCAGCGTCTAAACCTGGCACACGAACTTGGCCACCTGGTGCTGGACATCTCCGAAGACGTTGACGAAGAAAAGGCTGCCTTCCGCTTCGGTGGGGTCTTGCTCGCCCCAGCGGGTGATTTGCGCCGGGCAGTTGGATCCAAGCGGGCGCTCATACAGTCGGAAGAACTCGTTCTTCTCAAAAAGCGGTTCGGAATGAGCATCCAGGCACTCTTATACCGTCTCCGGGACCTGGACATTATTACCGAGTCGTATTACAAGCGCTGGTGCATTGAGATCAACAGGCGCAGTTGGAGGAGGCACGAGCCACACCCCTTGCCGCCTGAGAAGCCCCAGTGGATGGAAAGGAACGTGCTTCGAATGGCCGGGGAGGGACTGATGAGCCGGCAAGATGCCAGGAGGTTATTGGGAGATGCAGTTCCCTTGGAGGAGCCGCTTTCCGTGGTGGAACGACGCGCCTTCATGAAGCTGCCGGCGGAAAAGCGCAGGCGCATCCTCGCTGATCAGGCGATGAAAATGGCCAAGCACTATGAGCAGGACACCGAAAGGAAGGAACTGCAGGGAGGCGACCTGATTGAGTACTAAGCCTCCCAAACGCGGAGAGGTGTGGCTGGTCAACTTTGACCCGACGTTGGGGACCGAGATCAAGAAGACTCGACCGGCGGTGGTCGTTAGTTCGGATGGTGTCGGGATATTGCCGATAAGAGTCGTGGTGCCGATAACGAAGTGGAAGGATGCCTTCGCTGGCAACTTCTGGCACGTGAAGATAGAACCTGATGTGGCGAACGGTCTCACGTACGTGTCTGCAGCAGACGCCCTTCAAGTCAGAGGCGTTGATACCGAACGATTCGTTAGGAGATTGGGGGTACTACCACCCACCACGATGGACGAGATTGCGGCAGCCATTGCCATTGTCGTCGAGTATGAATAGGGACTCTGGAGTCTAAAGAGCGTAACGGAAGTCTCCGTAGCGAGACAATGCTTTATCCGGGCGCGAAGTGAACGTTCGAGTGCAAAGAATGGACACCATATTCACGGTTCATAACACAGACCTCGAAAGACTCTCTGCGGAACAAGCAGTCGATCTGTTTCGGGAACTTCTTTGGGCCGAGGCGACGACCACCGGGATCGCGAAGAACCTGATAAACGTGCCGAGCGCAATCACAGTCCAGGATGGCGGGGTAGATGCCGAGGTACAAAATGCCCCAATCGCCGGTGGCCAAGGGCTCATAAAGCAGGGTCTGACGCGCTATCAGATCAAAACCGGCAGTTTCTCTCTGAGCGGCGATGCGCATGTGAAGGACATCCTGTTCCGCAAAGACGCTACCGATCTCAAACCCCGAATCAAATCCTGCCTGGACATCGGCGGCACCCTGGTTGTCGTGCTTTTCGGTTGGGACAATCCGGAGACACAAGACACTCAGGTCAAACAGAAGTTCATCCAACATTTGCGGGCGGCTGATGGACAATATGCGGACGCCAAGATCGAGGTCTGGCGCCAGAACAACCTGCGGAGCTTCCTCTCAAAGTTCCCTTCCCTAGCTCTCAGTGTGACGGGGCATGACCACGCACTTCTTCAGTCCCATCGCAGCTGGTCTCGACAAGACGATATGCTCAGGGATTTCGTGGGAGGAGTTCCTCAGCACGAGTCCATAGAAACGCTACGTACGGAATTGCGCAAGGAAACGCGGGCAGTGCACGTTCGTGTCTGGGGTGAAGCAGGAATTGGGAAGACGAAACTTGTGCTGGAAGCTACCCGCGCAGACGACATATCTCCTCTTGTGGTGTATTGCGATGCCGCCAGCAAGTTCAGAGACAGCAGCCTAATGAACGAACTGATGAGAGAGGACAATAGTTTCTCGGTCGTCCTCGTCGTTGATGAATGTGACTCAGACAGCCGGTCCTACATATGGAACAAGTTCAAGCACTGCGGACCCCGGATCAAGCTGGTTTCTATTTACAGCGAATTAGACCCAGCGACAGGGGACCTCGTCTACATCGATGCTCCGCCCCTTGTGAAAGAGCAAGTCCTTGCTATCCTGCAAAGCTACGACCTTCCCAAGGACCAGGCAGAAAGATGGTCCGATTTGTGTGGCGGCTCGCCGAGGGTTGCCCATGTCATCGGGGCTAACTCCAGGAACAACGGTGGAAACCTGCTCATGCCGCTGGATACGGTGAACGTCTGGGCCCGCTGGGTCGAGGGTTCGGACCCGCCGGACGCCGAAATCGTACGCCAGCGCAAGCTGGTCTTGCGATACATCTCGCTATTCAAGCGATTCGGCTATCGAAAGCCTCTGGTTGCCGAGGCCCAAGCTGTGGCCAAACTTGTTGAGCAGGCGGACCGGAACGTCACGTGGCCCAGGTTTCAAGAGATCATCACCAATTTGCGGCAGAGGAAGATCCTTCAAGGCGAGACCACGCTATACGTGACCCCAAGGGCCCTTCATGTATGGTTATGGCTGGATTGGTGGACGATATACGGCGAAACCTTTGACTTCGATGAGTTCACCAAACAGTTACCTCCTGCGCTGGTCGAATGGTTCATGGAGATGTTCGTGTACGCAGCAGGCTCTGAGGCATCGGCGAAATCTGTCTCCGATCTCCTTGGCCCCCACGGACCGTTCAGGCATGAGGATTCCCTGAGGTCCGAGGCTGGTGCGCGGTTTTTTCTGAAGCTGTCCGAGGCGGATCCCAAGTCAGCCCTGGCATGCTTGAAACGAACAGTGGGGGAATGGAGCAAAGATAAACTGCTTCAGTTCACTGACGGCAGGCGACAGGTGGTATGGGCCCTCCAGAACATCGCGGTCTGGAGAGACTTGTTCCACGAGGCCGTACTGCTCCTGCTGGCCCTTGGAGAGGCAGAAAACGAGCACGGCATTTCTAACAACGCAAGCGGGGTCTTTACCAGCCTATTTGCAGTTGGCCCTGGACCTGTTGCCTCAACCGAGGCTCCTGCCGAGGAACGCCTGTCCATCATAAGGAACGCCATCTCCTCCGACTCAGGCGAACGACGGAGGCTTGCGATCGCCGCGTGCAGTGTGATGCTGGAGGCGCGGCATTGGGCCCGCTTTTCGGACCCGGAAAACCAGGGCCTTCGTCCAAAAGCCCACTTGTGGGTGCCGAAAACCTATGGCGAATGGTATGACGCCTGTCGCCTTGCCTGGCAGTTGCTGCGGGAGGCCATAGATAACCTGCCGGAAGGAGATCGGTCGTTAGCACTTGATAGGCTGATCGAGCGGGCTCGCGGCCTGACCAGCGTTCCCAACCTCGCGGACATGGTCATCGACACGGTTCGAGACCTGGCTTCCAAGGACTATGTGGACAAGAAGAAGATCCTTGGGCAAGCGATCGAGATTCTTCACTATGACGGCGAGGCTCTCCCGGACAAGACTAGGAAGAAGTGGGAGGAAATCAGGGACGAGCTTACCGGCAGCGATTTCAGTGCACTCATGAGACGCTATGTAGGTATGGATTTGCTCGAAGATAGGTTTGACGAACAGGGCAATCGAATAGACCAGGCTCAGCCGAAGATTGAGCGACTTGCACAGCAGGCTGTGGACGACGCGGGTCTCCTGATGGGCGAACTGCCATGGTTGGTAACGAGCGACGCTGAGAACGGCTTCGGGTTCGGATACGCATTGGGCGAGCGCGATGTAGCCTCAAAATTCCTCCCCGTTTTACTGGACGCCCAAAAGAGTGCGGGCTCCACCTCAAGCCTCTACTTGCTGGGCGGTTACTTCCGTGCTCTCCGAGAGAAGGACGCACAAGCATGGGAGAGTCAACTCGACGCTCTGGCACGGGACCCGCAAACAGTAGTTTGGGTGCCTGAGATCACCTGGAGATCGGGCACCCTGTCAGATATGGCAGCGAGACGGGTCCTGCAACTCGCTCAGTTAGGGACAATTGCCATCCGGGACTTCAGGATGTTTGCCTTCGGCGGCGTTATCCGGGGCCTTTCTAAGGAAATGTTCGAGGAGTGGATCTCTTATCTTCTTGATAGCCCAGTAGAGGTGGCAGTGCCAATCGCGCTGGACCTCTATACCATGTACTACCACGACAGAGCGCCCGGCACCGAATTGCCGGAGAAACTGACTTCGAGGCTGTTGACCCACGACATTCTCTTCCAAGCTGGCCCCTTCGGACGCTTCCACATGGAGGTTTACGACTGGGCCGTGATAGGCAGGGGATTCCTGCGGGACCATCCCGAAGCATCACTGGTGGTTGCCGAGAAGATGCTCGAACACTGGGGAGAAGAGGGGAGTATCATCGAGGGCTTCCATTCAGAAGCTAATACCCTCCTGAATGCCATTGCCCGGCGATTTCCCCGCGAAGTGTGGCTACTCGTCACGAGGTTTCTCGGTCCGCCCATCGACGCTCGCGCCTTTCACATTAGAGAGTGGCTGAGGGGAGACGATGCGTTCCAATCAGGAGCCGGGGGGATGCTGGAAGCTTTTCCGCCCGACGAACTCTGGCAGTGGGTTGACGGCGACGCGGACCGGAGAGCATGGTATGCGGCTAGCTTCGTGCCTGCGTCCCTGTTCCGAATTGATGGGAAAGTATGTCTCGCTCGGGAACTTCTCATACGTTACGGTGAAAGGGAAGAGGTACGCCGCAATCTGATGGCCAACTTCTCCACCGAAGGCTGGTCGGGCTCAGAGAGCGAGCACTATCGGCGTAAGAGAGACCAACTTCTGGATTTCGTTCGCGATGAGACCGAAGAACGGGTCAAGCACTGGATCGATGAGTACGTGTCAGGTTTGAACGAACAAATCAACGTGGCAGTTATCAGAGAGGAAAGAGAAGAATCCTGACTGCCGGTCCTCGGCGGAGTGATGTTACTCCCGAGGTCTCCCCAAGGAGGACCGTCGTGGCTTGGCCGTAACGGCCATACTTTGCGCCTCAAGATCGTGCTCTCACCTCCAGAGCATGTGGCACTGGTTCTCGGGTAGTTCCAATCCTAAACAGGTGGGTATTGCGGTGAAGGTCTTTGTTCCCAAGGCAATACTACTACCGCATGACGGCAAGAAGAATAGCCAGCTTCGGTAATGATATTACCACTTGGTAGGCTGTACAGGATTCGAACCTGTGACCACCTGATTAAAAGGTTCGAGCCATACGTCCCGCAAGGTAAAGACATGTCACGCCAGCTGCCAATGAATCGGGCAACTAGATATGAAGTGTGCCATAACCGGGTGGGACCAAGGCATCAACAGAAGTTGGTTTGCAGAATCGTTCGCAGGGCACGAAGGCAGACAAAGGGGCCGATGCTAATCTGCAAAGGAACGACTGCCGTCTTTGGCGGTTGGCATATAGATATTGTTCAATCTCATGTAGTCTTCAACAATGGATATGTAGGAAGAGCAGGACGCCAAGTGTGATGGGATTGACCGTGAAGGGGAGCACAGGGGGTATGGGCTCCTTTAAATAGAAACAACGCTTCTTTCGCCTTGGCTTCAGTCAGGTATTACAATGAATACAGGTGGGTATCACCAAAAAAGGAGTAATACTGACATGTGGACAAGGCCTCGCGGCATTGGGATCGTCTCAGTCATGGCGTTGGTCTCCCTGCTCCTCGCTTCAACACTCCTCAGCCCCGGTTGCAGCAAGAGGGTGACCGCGAGCGGCGACTACGCAATAGACCCCGGACGCTCCATCACGACTCCCTTCGACCTTCGACAAGGCGATTCAGTCAAGCTGACCATAGCCGTAAAACAAGGTGACAACATAGGAGTCATGCTACGGAACCCGGACGGCAGTCCTCTCCTTTCGCCACAGACTGTTGGGTCAAGCGAGTACAAGCTGAAGATCAAGACCAGCGGGCCTCACTCTCTGGTGTTGGACAACACATATGCCTCGGCGGTCAAGTTAGTACATGTCGCCGTGGAATACCCGCAAAGGTGATGTACCTCGATGCAGCACGGCTTCGACGCCGGAGCACGAAAAGAGCCGTCCCATTCCTGACTACACCAAGGCCAAGGCGGGAACTACATTGCTGCTGTTGCAAGTAAGAGGAGGCTGCCCATACAGGGTCATCAATATCCCCTGATAGAAAGGGACACGGAAGTCAACAGCACAGTAAGGACTGATGGTAAGGTGATTTCAGGTTTCTGCGGGTTTCACCTTGGCTTTACTATAGGCGCTTCACGTGGAAGCCCGTGCTTCAGGTGAGAAGCGTGTCGTGATGTCCCGGCAGCAGGCTACGCATACTACCAGAGGAAGATGCTCATTATCAGCAGCACCGCACCTACTACCATGCCGACAACACCCCCCATGGTCAACGTGTGACGCCAGGAGCGTGGTGGCCAGCCGGTGAGGAATTCCCTCATATCAGGACGACCGATAAGCTCGGCGCGGTATGCGTTCTCTTCCCTTATCCCGACTATCAGCAGGACAAGTCCGATGACGAAGAATGCAGCACCGAGTATTATCAGCGGGATGGGTTTTTCAGACACGAAACCCCCTCCTTTCCCATGGCCATAGCAACCTATGTCTCAACATAGTTGCCTTAGCTTATACTCTCGGCGCCGCGATGTAAAGAGTACACCGGCCGTATTCCATTTCGAATGGCTGGGAGCCTACCGCAACGGAACAGGGCCGGTGTGTTGAAATCCTGGTTACTTTACTTCTACTTTGGCTCCGGCAGCTTCAAGTTTTTCCTTTACGGTGGTGGCCTCAGCCTTGTTTACGCCCTCTTTGATCGGCTTCGGCGCGGCCTCTACAAGGTCCTTGGCTTCTTTCAGGCCAAGCGCTGTTACCTCTCGAACTGCCTTGATGACGTTGATCTTGTTCGGGCCGACTTCTTTCAGAACGACGCTGAATTCCGTCTTCTCTTCGGCAGGAGCAGCAGCGGCAGCAGCCTGTCCCGCCGGGGCCCCGGGCGCCACGGCGACCGGCACGGCAGCAGAGACCCCGAACTCGCTCTCCAATGCCTTCACGAGATCGTTGAGTTCGAGCACTGTCATGCCCTTTATCGCGTTGATCAGCTCATCCTTTGTAATGGCCATTGTACTTTACCTCCTGGCTCCTACGTTCTCTTATTTGAGTCTTTCCACAAGTCCTGCAATAGTCCGTGCCCGCGCTACGACGCGGCGGGTTTGGCGCTTTCCTCCAGTTGTCTCGCCCTGGCCTGAAGTACGCCCATCAGACCCCTGAGAGGAGCACCCAGCATGATCACGATGCCGTTGATGGGTGATTTCATCCTGCCGGTAAGCATCGCCACCAATTGCTCGCGGGATGGCAGCGTTGTCAGGGCCGCTACCTCGCTGGGGCCGAGGACGCGGCTGCCGAGCACGGCGCCCTTGATGCGCAGCGCTGCACCGGATGTCTTCATGAAATCGGCGAGGACCTTGGATACCGTCACCTCATCCTTGTACCCGAAGGCGATCGCCGTCGGGCCTTCCAGCATTGGCCTCATGGCTTCCTTGTTTGCCTTCTCGGCGGCAAAGAAGGTGAGGGTGTTCTTCACCACTTTGTACTCAACTCCCGCCTGCCGGAACTGACGTCTCAGTTGCGTCATTGCGCTGGCCGGGACAGCTCGGAAGTCTGTCAGCACGGCGATCTTGCTACGTGATAGGGAATCCGCGACTTCGTCGACCGCTTTAGCCTTATTCTCTTTGACCATGCCTCTTCTCCTGAATCAAAAAACCCTGTGCCATAGACAGACACAGGGTCGAATGCCCTCACCAGGGCTATCGAATACCTCGGCGGGCTTGCATTAAGCCTTGCGGCGCCTGCTGTCTACGGTACAGATATTCAATTAAGTCGTAGTATACAACATTCCGCTCCGCCCCGGAAAGCGGCGCGGAACCACGCCGGCAGGGTTTCAAAGTGGCGAGTTTTTCGGCTGCACACCGACGTAGCCCTGCTGGCCGTCTACTAGGCAGCGCCGGCGAGTGCCGCCTCCCTGAGGTCGAGCTTGATTCCCGGGCCCATGGTGCTGGACAGATAACCGCTCTTTATGTACTGTCCCTTGGCACCGGAAGGCCTGGACCGCACTATGGCATCAAGTGCGGCATTGACGTTCTCGGCCAGCTTATCCTCTTCGAATGATACCTTGCCCACCGGTATATGGATTATCGCCGACCGGTCGAGCTTGAATTCGACACGTCCTTTGCGAGCGTCCTCGATCGCCCGTGGCAGGTCGGCTGCCTGAACAACGGTCCCCGACTTTGGGTTTGGCATGAGGCCCTTGCGTCCCAGTATTTTGCCAAGCTTGCCCAGTTTGCCCATCGTATCTGGTGTCGCTATGGCAACATCGAAATCGATCCAGCCTTCTTCGATCTTCTTGACCAGGTCGTCGGCTCCGACGTGATCGGCCCCGGCTTCCTTGGCGGTTCGGGCGCCTTCACCCTGGGTGAACACCAGGACTCGTATCTTTTTGCCCAGCCCGTTGGGCAATATGGCAACGCCACGTACTTGCTGGTTGGAAGCGCGAGGGTCCACGCCCATTCGCAGGTGCAGTTCCACCGTCTCATCGAACTTGGCGTGGGCAGCTTTCTTGGTGAGCTTTACCGCTTCCTGCACGCCATAGGCCATGGTCCGGTCAACCAGCTTTAGGGATTCAAGATGCTTTTTACCTGTCTCTACCATACCTGGAGCCCTACTTTACTTCGACGCCCATGCTGCGGGCAGTGCCCTCAACTATGCGCATGGCGCCCTCAATATCAGCCGCGTTAAGGTCCTTCATCTTCATCTGGGCGATCTCGCGCAGCTTGTCCCGAGACACCGCGCCAGCCTTCTGACGATTCGGTACACCGCTGCCCTTCTCAACATTCAAAGCTCTCTTCAGCAGGTCCGACGCAGGAGGCGTCTTGGTGATGAATGTGAAACTCCTGTCCTCGTATATCGTGATCTCGACAGGAATGATGAACCCGGCCTCTTTCGCAGTCCGGTCGTTGTACTCTTTGCAGAAGGCCATGATGTTGACGCCATGCTGGCCCAGTGCAGGTCCCACCGGCGGGGCAGGAGTCGCCTTACCGGCCGCTATTTGTAGCTTCACTATAGCTTTAACTTTCTTCGCCATTGTACTAACCGCTCCCGCAAACCGGCTCCGGCCCTACAGCTTTTCCACCTGGAGGAAGTCCAACTCCACCGGCGTCTCACGGCCGAATAAGGATAGCAGGACCTTCACCTTGCCTTTCTCTGTGTTTATCTCCTCTATCTTGCCCACGAAATCAATGAAGGGACCATCGATCACACGCACGCTCTGTCCCTTGCTGAATCCAGCCTTGACCCTCGGTTCAGGGGTTTCCATCTGGGACAGTATCTTCTTTACCTCTTGCTCGTCAAGCGGCACAGGCTTGTTGCCGCTGCTGACGAACCCGGTAACGCCCGGTGTATTACGCACCACGTTCCACGTCTCGTCGTCCAGGTCCATTTGGACCAGGAGGTAACCAGGAAACACCTTCTTGGATACCGTGCGGCGCTGGCCGTCCTTGATCTCGACCTCGTTCTCTCTGGGCACAATTACCTGGTAGACCTTGTTTTCAGCGCCCATGAACTTGATGCGCTGCTTCAAGTTCTTCTCTACCCTGTCCTCGTAGCCCGAGTACGTGTGAATCACGTACCATTTCTTTTCACCCAGTTCAACGTTTTTCTCTCCCTGCTTGGTGTCCACCGATTAAGAACCTCCCAGTAGGGTAATGAGGCGGGTGAAAACAAAGTCGATGCCTCCCAATATTAAGCCCAGGGCTACCGTAATCGCGATCACTATAAGGGTAAGCCTCACGAGCTCTCTTCGAGAAGGCCATACCACCTTCTTGAACTCGGAGATCATCTCGCCTATGAAAGCGAAAGACTTTTTCTGCTTGCCCTCGGCAGCAGGCGCCATGCTTCCTGGTTTCCGCTGAGCAGTCGTCATTTTGCTTCCTTATGCAGGGTATGACGGCGGTCTCGCGGGCAAAACTTTTTCAGTTCCAACCGCTGTGGGTCGTTCTTTTTGTTCTTGGTTGTAGTGTAAGTCTTCTCCTTGCATTCACTGCACTGGAGAGTGATTATTACCCTTGACTCACCCTTTTTCTTAGCCATGCCACTATCTCACTTACTGCGCTGTGGCGCCTGCGTTATCCCTGTCTATTCCAGCACCTTGGTTATTACGCCGGAAGCCACGGTCTTGCCGCCCTCGCGGACAGCGAAGCGCAGCCCTTCTTCGAGGGCAACCGGGTAGATCAGGTCTAGCTTCATGGTTATGTTGTCGCCCGGCATCACCATCTCGACGCCGTCCGGCAACTTGATGGAGCCGGTAATATCGAGCGTCCGGATGTAGAACTGCGGCTTATAGCCATTGAAGAACGGCGTATGTCTGCCGCCCTCCTCCTTGGTAAGAACGTACACCTGGCCCATAGCCTTGTCATGCGGCTTGATCGATCCGGGAGCAGCAAGTACCTGGCCTCTCTCGACATCTTCACGCTCGATGCCGCGTAGCAACGTGCCTATGGCATCCCCGGGTTCGGCGTCTTCCATCAGCTTGTGGAACATCTCCACGCCGGTCACCACTGTCTTCCGGGTGGGTTTGATGCCTACTATCTCGACTTCGTCACCTGTCTTGACCGTCCCACGCTCGACACGGCCGGTCACGACGGTGCCGCGGCCCTTAATGCCGAAGACATCTTCCACAGGCATCAAGAACGGCTTGTCCTTGGGCCTGGGCGGGATCTCCACGTAGCTGTCAACGGCGTCCATCAACTTCCATATCCGGCCGCACCAGGGGCAGTCCCTCTTGCCGCATCCGCAGTCCAGCGCCTTGGTCGCGCTCACACGCACGATCGGCACTTCATCGCCCGGGAACTGGTACTTTTTGAGCAGGTCGCGCATCTCCAGCTCGACCAACTCAAGCAGCTCCTCATCCTCCATGATGTCTACCTTGTTCAGGGCGACCACGAGCTTGGGCACCTGTACCTGGCGTGCCAGCAGGATATGCTCCCTCGTCTGTGGCATTGGCCCGTCCGGGGCGCTTACAACAACCATGGCGCCGTCCATCTGGGCAGCACCGGTGATCATGTTCTTGATGTAGTCGGCGTGGCCCGGGCAGTCCACATGGGCATAGTGCCGTTTCTCAGTCTCATACTCGATATGGGCGATGGCGATGGTCATGCCCCTCGCCTTCTCTTCAGGAGCGTTATCAATGGTGTCGAAGGCCCTGTACTGGGCTCCACCTGCCTTGGACAGCACCATCGTTATCGCCGAGGTAAGAGTTGTCTTACCATGGTCTACGTGTCCAATAGTTCCCACGTTAACATGTGGTTTAGTGCGTACATATACTTTCTTGGCCATCTCCTGGCTTCCTCCTTCTCGGTCCGGATATTAGTTCCGGCACCAACCTGTTAAGGGCACAAGCCCTCCTGTTTCATTTATCTCGACGATCTTTCTCAAGCGTGGAGCCCACAACCAGATTCGAACTGGTGACCCCGTTCTTACCAAGAACGTGCTCTACCGGCTGAGCTATGTGGGCCCAATTGATGAGCCTTTGTCCCCAGCTCGCAAACGCGTAGGTACTTTCGACTGGTGGAGGGGGGAGGATTCGAACCTCCGCAGCCATTTCAGGCGGCAGATTTACAGTCTGCTCCGATTAACCACTCCGGCACCCCTCCGGCATACCACGTAAGCCAGAGCCCGAGAGGGGAGTCGAACCCACTAACCTACCGATTACAAGTCGGTTGCGCTGCCATTGCGCCACTCGGGCATTGTGCCCTCGTCGCAAAGCTAAATAGGCGAACAGCCATAGCTGCTCGCCGAAGTGGTAGTATAGAAGACCCCTTCATAAAAGTCAAGTTTGACCTGCGGTTACTTGCAGGGCCTTTCCATGAACAGACTTGTCAGCCTCTCACCCGCTCGCTAGCATCGAAAACGGAAGACCCTGCGCACGGCCTTGGCCTGTCCTACCCAGCTTACTTTTCGCCTTTTGACGAACTCCCTGGTACGAAGGCTATGAGCTCGTATCCAACTGTGCAGCTTGGGACCCACAAGTGACTGGCGGTGCGGAATATCGTTGTTGGTGGAAGCCCGTCGCCCAGGGCCTCTCTCCAGACCTCCTCGGCCTGGGCCAGCTCGTTAAGGTCGAAATGCATGGCGCGCCTGCGGACCAAATTCCTGACCGATGTGCCACCTGCCTGGCAAATAGCGTCCACATTCTTCAGAATATACTCGACCTGGCGTGAGGCGCTGGAGGAGTGGAAGGGGAAGCTGGGGTCGACTCGTGCTTCCGGGGCTATGCCATGCCTGTAGTCGGTGGCCAGCTGTCCGGAAAGGAAGAGATAGGGGCCGGCCTTGATCGCGTGTGGCTCATGGCCGATCGGCTGTGGTACACCGGGCGAGAAGACCGTCTCTTTACGATAAGGACCCCGAGGATCGACGGCGAAGAGCTCGATCTCAATGATTCCGTAGGGACTCGATTGGACCGTGGGTAAAATGGTCCGCGCCGGAGGGTCGGTGGGGAAGAACTTGCGCCATACTTCGTCCATGCCGGCGATATCTTTCATATCATTCATGTGGAGATCGGCCTTGACCACATGCTCCAGCGAAGCGCCCATATCCTGGAGCACAGATCTCAAATAGTTCAGAGCGTGCTCTGTGTGAAACTTGATCGGGTTGTCGCGGTAGGGGAAATCAGGATGCAGGATTCGGCCCCCCGGTGGGATACCTTGTTTATCAGCGAAGGCCAAGCTTGCAGGCCTTCCTTGAGTGAAGATAAAGCCACCTCCCCGGACCGCCTGTACGAATATCGGGTGGCCGTAGACATGGTCCAGCAATGGTCGAGTCTGGTCGGTCTTCTTGTGTAACGCCTCTCGATCCATCCTGGAGCCGGATGCCAGGGCTATCAAATCGTTGGTCACGGATGCGCCTCTGACCGCAGTCTCCGGGACTATTACCAGCGTACTTGGAGGGGGTGTTTTCGCTCCGAAATAGTCCCTCCTGACACGGAGGGCCGCGTCTATCTCTGCGCTATTGGTGTGATATGAATTGATCTTCATACCACGTTTGATAGATGAGCCAGCCCTCTCTAACGTTTGTGCCATACTATCGTAAATGTAACGGAGCTGGCGATCTATACTGGAACCATGATACGGGTGGTGATGCAGAGGCTTGACTTCCTCCGGTACGCCTTTTACGGGATGTGCGGCAATACCTCCGGCGAAGAACACGAAATCACCAGCGCGAGCTGCCAGCGGCGGTACTCCAGACGGGGCATCAGCATGCCTGAAATACTGGACTTCCATTCCGTCATCCCCTGTCATAGTCCCTGGTCGAGGCGCCTAGCTTGTCATGCCCCATAGCTGTATTTCCAACCTTTCTCCTCCCCTCGACTTAGGCATATGTTGAGTGCGCTGGTGATATTGCCAGTAGAATGCCACTTCGTCAACTGGAATTATGGTGGTGGGGGGGATATGCCCCCCAAAGACTATGTTGGCCACACTTTGTACTGCTGGCCACTCCAGCGGGTTGACCATGTACAAGGTCTGGTGAATTACCTCCTCAGGCCTGGTCTGGATATTGTCGAGCATGTAGTGGTAGATGTGCCAGGCCTTTGCCATGATGGTTTCGTTGTCATCGATGCGGCTTTGCGCCAAAAAACGCCCCTCATCCTCGAGATCGCCGAACGACACAATGTGCTCCTGCTTCGCGATATCGACTGCGATCATACCTGCGGCGAGCCAGTAAGGCCCCCCTCTGGCCAGAGCCGAATATCTGCCTACCACATCGGTATCGCTGTACCTCAGCGATTGTTTTTTTATATCCCCCGGCAGCAAAGCTACCGCGCCCCTGATTATCACCACATCGGATATGATGCTCAGGTTGCTAAGGCGGCAGCCGGTCGAGGGTGCTGACCGCTCAACCTTTTGGTGAAGCTTCCTTCTCAGGTACTCGCGCTCGGCAGCTTCCTTCATACCGTGCCGGTAATAGCCCCACGTGTGCAAGATGTCGTCCATGCTGGCTCCCTGGCTTTCCAGGATAAGCCTGAAGTATCTGTTGTACAGAAGCCAGAACTGGGCCTTCATCGCTTCCGACGTGGGGTCGATGTACAGACCTTCTAGCTCGCTCTTGGCCTCTTCGCCAACCTCATCCAGGGTCGTCACCGGACGCCCCGTCTGGGAATCGACGCCCCTTACGCCGTCGAAGAACAAGAGTTGGCCTGCCTTGACCGCGGCCGGGTATGGACCGAAAACTCTTTTTAGCTCCGGAAGATAGATGGTTTCCTTCCTCAGACCGCCAGCTTCTGGTACAAGGGCGATAACCTCCACCCAGATACGGACATCCTCATGTAGCCCACGGTCGGGGACCCCCAGTATCAGCGTAACCGGCTTCTCCTCAGGGAAAAAAGTGAGCATGACCCTCTCCATCCACCCGACGTCGGAAATATCACGGAGGAAGATCCGCTGTCGAACTATGTCCCTTAACGAAGCGCCTTGCCTCTCAAGTATCCTGGACAGGTTCTGGTATATTGTCCACGTTTGAGCCATGATCGGGCTAACGTAGGCATTAAGGTGATGCGCCATCGGAATAGCGAGTTTCTTGCCGACGTCTGGCGGCAGGTCAACGAAGTCCCGAACTAGCTTTCCAGTGTCAACGTCAACCGACGTCTGCGGAGACAGAAAGAGGAATTGGCCTGCCCGGGTGCCTGTGGGGACGGCGCCGGGTAATTCGGCCCGGGGTTGATGCCAGAAGTCTTGCCTGTTCATGTAGCACCTCTTTTGAAATTTCTCTCCCTATCCGTTTCTTGGGTACCGAGGGAGAAAGAACTAATATTATAGTAAGGCCAAGGTGAAACCCGCAGGACCCCGAAATCACCTTACCATCAGTCCTTAGTGTGCTATTGACTTCCCTGTCCCTTTCTACCAGAGGATATGTGATAACCTTGTATGGGCAGCCTCTGGGTTTGGGGGGTGTCATTCTGGAGGAGTCCTTCCCTACTGGGTTTGAGGTGTCATTCTGGAGTCCCATCGGGACGAAGAATCTCAGGGAGGAGTGGGGTTTTGGTCCTCCCCGCCCTGAGATTCTTCCGCTTCACTGCGTTCAGCGTCCAGAATGACACCCCTCCTAACACCCGCACCAGCAGCCATGTAGTTCCCATCTTGGCCTTGGTGTAGTGGACTCTTCCGTCACCCTGCTAGCTATAGTACGATACAGGCTACTTCTTGGCGCCTGTCAGCTCTTTCCAGAACTCACGGGATTTGTTCAGGTTTTCCGCGGTCATTACAGGGGTCATCATGAACGAGCCGATCCCTTTCTCTTTCAAAATGCGGTTCGCCGCTGTATCACCAGCCCCAGTATTCAGGGATGGGCTGAACATGATGCTCGTGAATATCGCAGCTCCCTCCGGAGAGGTCAGCCAGTCGGCAAACAACCGCGCCGCGTTGGGGTGGGGCGCATCCTTCAGTATTCCTATACCGCTCGGTTTCGCTGGAAGCGGGGAAAGCGGGACCGGTGCCACCGGCAGCCCGCTAAGCTCCTTCTCCTTCATGGCAACATTAGTTGCGGTATAGTTGAATACTTCGAACTCCCCCGCGCCGAGGAGCTTGGTGGGACCGGTGTACAGGTTCACGATCCTTGGCTCAGTATTCTTGAACACCTCTCGCCAGAAGCTAAATGACCTGTCCCAGTCCAGCTTTCCGCCAGTCCCCCATATGGCCGCGAGCCCCAGTGGAGCTTCCTCAGCCGATAGACTGGCCGCCGACTTGCCCTTCCACTTCGGATCCTTGAGATCATCCCAGGACTTTGGCACATTGGCTCCGGTAAGTATCTTCGTGTTGTAAGCGGGCCCATTTAGGTTGAAATGTGTCCGTATGTAGAGGCCATTCCACTGCACTGCATCCGCAGGGTAGTACGAGGCGTTGGGCCAGTCGTGCTTTGCCAGCAGGGACTGAGGAAACAGGAGCCAGACCTCATCAGCCATGCCCAGAACGTCAACGTTGTGGGCGCCCCCCTTGTTCTCGGCGATGACTTTCTCAGCAACCGTTGTATTGTCAGCCTGCCATGTCTCCACCTTCAGCCAGGGGTAGCGCTCTTTGAACTTGGTCAACCACTTATCGACATCGGTGGCAAAGGAGGCCCAGAAGATTATGCTTCCCTCTTTCCTGGCGCCGGCTTCAAGTTGCTGTTGTCGGCTGAGCGTCGTGGTCGGCGAGGGCGATGGCTTTGCCGTCGGCGAAGCAGATGTCGAGAGAGCTGAGGTTGACGACGACTTTGCCGCCTGAGAGGATGTGGTGGAAGGCTGAGTTGTTTGCTTAGCACAACCGACCAGCAGCGCCGGTAACAGCAAGACAGCAACCAACGAAAGAACACCGGCCATTACTAACAGACTTTTCCTTTTCATTTTCCTCCTCCAGAATCGCTTATTTGAATAGGCTGTCCACTTGGCTTCCTGGTAGATCTGCGAACCCTCTCGTACTCTTTCTTCCAGGCCTCAAGGCCTTGCTTGTAGTAGAAGTAATCGTAGGCGTCCGGGTCCGGCTCTACGAGCTTGTGATACAGGTCAGGGCGCCGAAGGTGTATCACACCAGGCTTGGTAGACCTTGGCCGGTGATCGGCAGACGGTGTGAGGGAATAGTCGTCCGCCTCCTCATACCTGGTCCTTAGACGCCATAGGCGCTCCATGTCAAGGGTGGCATAGACAATGCCGGCGCTTCGCGATGCCCCCAGTATCCCCTCTGGCCCGGCAACGAAGGAACCCCGATGTTGCTCAGTTGAGAAGACATTTATTGTGGTAACAACGTAGAGGAGGTTTTCGGCAGCCCTGGCACGTGCGATGCACTGCGTGGTAGATAGGTGCCCGTCTGGCATTGGCCGGGCAAAGTCCTCTATTCTGTGCGATCCTCCAAAGGGAGCCAGAATGATCTCGGCGCCCATCAGCATCTCAACGCGGGCCAGCTCAGGTATGTATAGCTCAGTGCAGATCAGCAGCCCTATCCTGCCCAGCTCAGTATCAACTACCATCGGCCCGTCTCCGGGTAGCAGGTGCATCTTCCCACCATAGAGGTGGGCGTTGGTGAACGGCTGTGTGGGCTGGCATCTCCTGTAGTTAGCCAGTATCTTACCTTTTGGCGAGATGAGCTTGTTAGTAAGGTAGTAGGCGCCGGAAAGGTCCTTGCTCTCCTCCAGATTGCCACAACTGATGTAGACGCCGTTGCGTTTGGCGCTATCGCACATCATTTCGACAGGGGTCTTGGCGAGATGACCTCCGCTATCCATCGGACCGAAGCTGGGGCCGGGATACCCCTCAGGAAAGCAAACCAGTTCAGCGCCGTTTTTCACCGCTTCGTCAACATAGGCCTCGGCCCGTCCAGTATTCTTGTACTCATCGTTCCCATCAAATGACGCCGTGGATACGGCAGCAACCCTCACTTCTTTCACTTGTTCCTCCTATAACCTTGTTGCCTTTGGCTACAACGCCTTTTGGCGAGGCCAGGTATCTGGTTAGTAGGCTAAATTACGCGGAATATCAGGTGCATGTCCGGTAGATGTGTTTTGCACCAGTGAGGGCAGTCGCGATCGCCACCCTGAGACATTGCCGTTATTGTATCAGAGGCAGAACGTGCCTTACAATACATTGAGTTGAGCCATCAATTACTGTTGCCGAAAATGATAGTGATGGTCGTGTTCATGCTCGCCGCGTAATCGCATCGCCACTCCCAGAGCGATCAGCACAAGGGACGTCACCAGCAGCAGCAGCGCCTGGCGCTGCAGGCCGGAGATAAATGAATCGATGGAGTTATGGGCTACTTCGACCGCCTTGACGGCTATCACTTGTTCGGCCCTGTGGCCTGAAGACATGGCTTCATTGATGATCCTATCGATATCAGGCCTTACCGTGGACGAGAACGCTGGCCCGATGGCCACGTACGTCAATACGGCGGTCGCCAGAAGGACCCCAGCCGCCCAGAGCAATCTAGTGCTCCACCTTCGGCCCGCGAGGAAGCCTATAGCGATGAGTACCAGGGCCGGTATCAGCCACAGCACCATCTTCCAGTGCCGGAACAGTCCCAGGTATGCGCGAGTACGATCGAAACTATTCAGCGTAGTCTGCTCTTGTCCGGTGTCTGAGCCATCTGCTATCCAGTCTCGTAGGTCTTGTTCAGTAAACACTACGCCGTTGGTAACCCACTGCCTTATGTCTTCTACGGATTGGAACTGGGGACCCAAATCCTGGCGCAGAGTTTCATCGCTGACCACCCAGCCCTGGCGGACCAGGTCCCTGGCCCGGTCCAGAAACTCCTGGGCTCCGCCGAGTATATTGTGGAAGTCCTCCTGCGTGAGCACGATTCTGTCGGGCACAACAGCGGTCAGAACCGGCGCGATTTGCGACTGCACGTCGATACGTAGCAGGGTTTTCAACTGCTCATAGGAAAGGTCCAGCGGACGGCAACCCGGAAGACGTCCAACAGGCGGGTTGGCTATCATCTGTAGCGCATTCTCCGGCGTGCAGGCTGGAAGGGAATCGATATACGTCTGAAACTTGCGGTCGGCTAGGCTGGCCAGTGCACTTCCTATAGCTGATCTTTGGTCAGACAACGATACCGACACCTCCAGTGCACTCTTGTTGCCCTTAACATAGTCGAACATCTGGCTGACCGCATCCTTGACCATAGACTGGTACCAATCGAGGCTCAGGCTGCTCTTCAACGCGTCTGACACCTCATCCCTGTTTAACACCAGGCCGACGGGCAACTGAAAGCCTCCGGAAGAGCTTTGCCCAATGGCCGCCGAGGCAATGGCATCCATGAGCCTGTCATAGTTCTCCCGCTTCTTGAGCACATCTACCACGACCGACTGCAGTGCATCAAGCCTCTGGGATATATCTATCCTGACGGAGAAGTGGTCCTTGTCCTTGGTGAAATATGGCACAGCCTGGTCAATGATGCCATCCATTTGCTGTTGCAACCAGTCTGCAGGCAGTATATTGCGAAATGCCGACTCGAGCTGCTGCCTGTCGATCATGAACAGGCTGTTACCATCGTTGTTGCCGGCCACAGCATCCACGAGCTGGGCCATAATCTGGTCATACAGGCTCGCAAAGATATCGGGCTTGTGCAGCGTTTCCTTGATCGCTGCTGCACCAGCTACTACCTGGTCTCTTATCGGTATCTTGACCTGGAAAGAGTTTGTATCCCCCAAGAGGTATGGCAAAGCCTTGCTTATTACTTGCTCAACCTGTAGTTGCAACCAGTCGGGCGGTATCGTTTTGCGTGCAAGGAATATAGCTTCCGGTTTGAGCACGGCTATGTTGCCGGCCACTCTGCTGTTGCTGTAAGCCTGAAGGTCATCCAGTTCAGCCTGCAATACTCGATCATACAGGAAGTTGTAGGCGTCGGCACGGCGCAACTGGTCAATGTAGAACGCCGGATTGCCCACCGTATCGTTGATACGAAAAACAACAAGCAATGGGACGTACAGCACCACGAATAGCAAGGCGAGAACCAGCGCCACGGCCCTACGAAACCATATCATTTATTCAACCGGTCCACACATTAGCATTACGTTGCTCTGCCTATACCGGTGTCATTCTGGAGTCCCGACTCGTTCAGGGCGAAGAAACTGTATCCATTGCCGTCGGAGGACGTCAGCCACAATTATTGCCTCCGAGAATAACACACACTATTAGCTACTAGCAATAATCAGCCCCTTGGCCCGGGTCGTTGACAAAGGATGCTGCGGGGTTTAGGATGTGCTCAATCAACTTCCACCAGCACTGGGACACCGCCGGAGATTCACGCAAATGGTTTTCAGGATGGTAAGGCAGAAGCGGGCGCAGGATGCTGCGGCGTATTCTACACAATTCTTAAAGACTGTCCTTGACAGCGTCAGCGACGCTATCAGCATCATAGATGTTAAAGATTTTAGGATCATTGGAGCCAATAAGGCCTTCCTTACATTGTATAACCTTCCTGAAAAAGAGGCTCTGGGCAGGAAATGTTACGAATTGACTCACCGCCGGGATACACCATGTGAAGGTCCGGCTGATATTTGCCCTTTCGTCCAGATGCTAGAGACCAGAGAGCATTCTGCAGTGGAACACGTCCATTACGATTTGAAAGGTGCCAAGATGTTCGTGGAGGTAATCGCTTATCCGATTTTTAATGATGAAGGCAAAATCACACAGGCTGTCCATCTTGGCAGAAACATAACAGAGCGCAAGAATATGGAAGACCGGTTGCACAGGAGGATAGAGGAGCTTCAAGCTGTGAACAACATGTTTCACAAGCAGCTCTCGGTAGCGTCGGAAACGAAGTCGGCTTGCGCCTCGCTGGCAACGAGCATCGGTGAGCTTTCCCACGAGACGGAAAACCTTGTGAAGAAAGTGCGCTCACAGGATATGAAGGACCTGGCTGTTCTCGTGCAGGGATTTGTCGCGTTGCATGATGAGGTTAGCAAACTGGCAAGCCAGGCGGAGGCTTTGGTTTCCAGGATGAGTCCGCCCCGTGCCGAAAGGTAGTGTGATTTTTCAAGGATACGACCCGCTTGCCTAGGGCCTTTTCGTTCTCCCTGAGCAGACTGCCTCCTCAGATGTGGTTTGGAACCATGACCTCCGCTCCCAGCGCTCCGGGGCTGTCCAGATGCGCACGGCTTGAGCCAGTTAACGGTGTGCTAAAATGATATTCAAGGAGGTCTCGCGATGGTCATAGTCCGTATGACCAAGTCTATGGCCCAAGCCAGGCTTGCCGATGTTCCACCTGACAAGGTGTTTTATCTCCAGGGCGGGCGCGTCCTGAGGAACCTTGAAGACCTTGAGGCAGTGCTAAGGGAAATGCCTGAGGAAACTTTCCGCTATCATTCTAATGAAGCGAAGAGCGACTTTTCTCACTGGGTTGGAGAGGTTATCGGCGATGAAAAGCTCGCTCGAGACTTGCAGAGAAGCATGAACAAGGATGAGGCGGCGAGAGCCGTGGCCGCACGCATCTCTTGGCTGCGAAGCAAACTTAGCTAATTTTCTCCATTTACAGATGGAAAGAACGGCAGGCTACAACAACAGCCCGCAAACCCCGCTTCCGGGGCCGCGGGCTGTTTTCGTATCCATCACCAGAACTTTCCTAAACAGGCCAGGGGAGGTCTTGACTAGGGTTAGTGTAAGTGGTATAACGGGCCCACAACGGGATGGGGGGATTAGGCCTCCCGCACCCGAATTTTATGTTCAGAAAGGAACAATTTTTAGGTGATGAACTCGCCC
>JACPPY010000068.1 GCA_016190755.1 Chloroflexota bacterium
GCTTCCAACAGACCGTATTGGGCAGAACGCACTCCGAGCATGCTTGAACCCCCGGTTGATTCGTTTGCCCAAGTATATCTCTCGTAGCTACGCCATGCCACTTTTCGGCCAGGTTTCTAGGAGGACTTCCTGGACGCCATCGCGGCGGCCAAAGCAGAGTATGTCGAGGTCAAATGAGGAGACACGCTGAGTCTAGGCGGTCTTACCTTCGGCATTCTCAATCCGATAACAAACACTGGAGATGATCTGAACAATAACTCTGCAGTACTGCGATTGGTTTATGGTAAGGTGTCGTTCCTATTCGAGGGGGATGCCCAGACTGACGCCGAGAAGAGCATGTTGGCATCCTCGGTTAACCCTGCCCAGGCCACCATTCTCAAGGTGGGACACCACGGCAGCAGGACATCTTCCAGCCCTGCCTTCCTGGCCGTAGTGAAGCCAGAAGTTGCTGTTTACTCGGCCGGCAAGGGCAACACCTATGGGCACCCGCATTCGGAGACGATAGCCGCGCTGAAAGCAGTCGGACCAAGATATATGGGACAGACGTCAACGGCACAGTGGTGGTCAACACAGACGGCAAGACCTACACTGTACAACCAGCTAGAGGAGGCCCGCTGGCGGAGTTGCCACTGTCGGCTGTGAAGATTGGGTGGCCGTGGCTTCTGTCATTGGCGCAGGATACGGAACCGGAGACTCAACATGGGCTGTCTCTTTAGAATTAGCTGTCTGACACTTATATTAATAGCCATAATCGTCGTTGTTGTTCTGTTCCTCCTGGGGGTTATATACGTTCCAAGTTTCAGTTGAACCGACCGAAGGTTGTGATAGAGTCATGATCGAAAAGGCAGTAATGGGCAGATTCGGAGAAGGACGGGCCGTGCTGTTGGTTGGCGAGGAGGAAAGGCAGGTTGTTGTCCCCCGCAAGAGCCTGCCTAAAGGAGCCAAAGAAGGCCTCTGGCTAAAGTATGAGTTCAAGGGGCTGCTGAATATTGACGGTTGTCAGGCTCTGCCCAGCCAGAGTCTCATAACCCCTGCCTGTCCAATCATTCCGGTGCAATTCATCCACAAGTGGTACAATCGGGTTCAAACCGAACGAATATGGTCAGGGGGTGTTACGTGACTGAGACCTATGATTTGGGAGACTTCCTACGAGACTGGTCGACCCTGGCGGGAGACATCGCTGCACTGAAGGGGCGCCTGAGTCAGCTAGATGTGTGGGTTGCCAGCTTTGTAACGCAGTTCGCCTCTAATGAAGGCACTGAAGATACCATGAGATGGTCCTCAATCCTACTGGAGAACCAGTTGGGAACAGTGGCGGAAGAGGCTTCGAGGATCGCAAAGAGCGCAAAGGAACTCAGGGGAAAAAGTGGCGGGAGTTCTCTCGGTGGGAGAATGAAGTAACGGCCCTGACACCTTCGGTTTGAGCACCCTGAGCGGGAACCTCTTTGATGCTGGTCTCTATACTGCTCAAAAGGGCTGGCCTCCCTTACTAGGTTCTCTGGGACGTTACCGCATCTTTCTTTGGATGTGCCTCCGGCAAGTCGCGTAAGGAGCACATCACGATCAATCGCGTATCTTGCAACCTACAGAGCCGAGAACAAAGGGCTAAACCAATCCAGCCTGGGGAAAGCAAGAGCGGATGATGCGCCGCTTTTGCCGTAGCCGCTGCACTGCTCTTTTGAACTGGCTGATTAGCTGCCCCATGTTCTCACACACCACGTTCCACCTGCTTGAGGTAATTCCAGATACCCTCGTCGGGATTGAGTTCTGGAGCATATACTGATAGTTGCTCCAGATGCACTCCCTTACCTTCATTACTGGCCAGAAAGCGCCGTACTTCATCTCCATGGTGGATGGGATTGCCGTCCCACACCACCAGCAGCTTGTCCGAGACATGCTCCGCCAGATGGCGCAGGAAACGTACGGCGTCAGGGCCTTTGAAGGATAGGAGCGTAGGTACGTACTACTGCTGGCAGCAGGTAACAGCCTGTCTCGTCGGCAAAGACTACCGTGCGCCCCTCGCGGGTAGCCTTTTTTTGAGCAGCGGCCAGCGCTGCTCCTTCCAGCGCTTTATAGCCGCCTCGTCTCGCTGCAGGGTATGGTCTACTGCTTACGCTGCGGCAACCCAATCCAATCAGACCGTCATCGAGGGAATGTGCCCCTGTATCGCGAACGGCACGCCCATCAATGCCCCACGAACAATACCTCCCAGCGTGGCGGATGTCTTCGACAGGCAAATGGGGACCATCATCCACTCCATTGGGTTGCTCCCTGACTGGAAACAGAGGATGGCCCAGCTTGCCACAGCAGACCACCGCGGCCCGGCACCGGGGGCTTTACGGGAGAAAAGACGTCGTTTGGCTAGAGCCTATGCCGATGGAGCCTTTTCAGACGAGGAATACGACTGGAAGCTGATGGAGGTCGACCGCCAGCTCCAGCAATCATGCGCCGTTGCTTTGCCCGGTATCGAGGAGGCAGCGGCGCTGTTTGAAAATATCCCGATGTTATGGGCAGAAGCGACTCCAGAGGAAAGAGGGCAGCTCATTAGCCCCCTTGTGGAGCGGGTCTACATTGATCTGGAGACGAAACGCATCGGAGCGCTCGCGCCAGCCCCGGCCTTTCGGGCACTGCTTAGTGCCGCAATGGAGACTGCAAATGAGGCACCAGTGCGGCTAGTGTCCTCGATAGAGGTAACGGAGGATAATGTTGGAGATGGTGGAGACGGGGGAGGGTCGAACTCCCCGTCCAGAAGAAGCTCACCCGCAGTCGCTACAGGCTTAGCTGACTCTTTTGTCTTGCCCATCCGGCCTCTGTCAGCCGAGTCCGGTAGGGCCAGCCGATTTTATCTTTGGCGCACCGCATCGGCGTCAGGTACACCGCACCCCGACTGCTTTGCGCTCAGTCCCAACCCGTCAGGGTGAGGTCAGGCTGAACGTGCAACCGTGTTAGGCTGCTACTGGAACTGCTTCGGCAGTTGCTTTTTCGCCACCTTTTTATCGAGTTCGGTGACAACCTCGGCCTGCTACCACGAGCACACCTCCCCTGTCGAAGCCACGCGTCCCCTCGTGTTGCTATCGAGCGGAGTTGCGGCACTTCATCCGTGCCTTAGCTTGACCTCACGATGCAACTCGCGCTCCGTCTCTCGCCGCGCGATAGCTTCGCGCTTTTCGTAGAGGCGTTTGCCCTTCGCCAGGCCGACCTCTACCTTCGCGAGACCTCTCTTAATATATATCTTGAGCGGGACAAGAGTCAAACCTTTTTGAGATACAGCCCCTATTAGTCGCGCTATCTGGTCGCGGTGCAGGAGCAGCTTGCGGTCGCGGTACGGATCGTGGTTGTACCGCGTGCCTGAAGCATACTGCGCTATGTGGGCATTGACAAGCCAAAGCTCTCCGCCTGCCGGTTTCACATAGGCTTCCCGTATGTTGACCCTGCCCTCCCGCAACGACTTTATCTCCGTCCCGGTGAGCACTACGCCTGCCTCCACCGACTCCAATATGCTGTAGTCATGGTAGGCCTTGCGGTTCGCAGTGATGACCCTGTCTTGCTTCGACATGATACCTCTCTCGGAAGCAATTGTAGCCTCCCACCGCCTTTGTTACAATGGCACTCCGAGGAGGTGTGCCGTGGACCGTCTTGACAGGTTCTGGGTTGGCGCCTCGTTTGTGCTGTTCCTCGTCGCCGTCGCCGGACTGGCAGCCTTTCTTTACCGTCGCGACGCCGTCCCGCCTATCCCAATTACCAGCCAACCCGGGCTTGCCTTCTACGCAGATATCCAGATAGATGGCGCAGTGACAAATCCTGGCCTGTACCCTCTAAAGCACGGTGACACTGTTGATGACCTTCTCGCTGCCGCGGGAGGCCTTACACCATCCGCTGACGAAGGTTATCTGCATCTGGATGTTCCTCTGGCCAGCAAGCGCAGCCAGGCGCAGAAGGTAGATGTCAATCGTGCTGAGGCCTGGCTGCTGCAGGTGTTGCCCGGCATAGGCCCCGATAAGGCCAGGGCGATCGGAGAGTACAGGGGAAGCCATGGGCCTTTTCGCGCTGCAGAAGACCTGCTACGCGTACCCGGCATAGGAGAGGCCACTCTTGAGGCCATAAAGCCCTTCATCACGATGGGGGAATAGTTGACCGGCAGGAGACCATCGGTGCCGTCATTAACGCTGGTATGGATAAGCATAGCATGGGTAACCGGCACCTACCTGGGTTCTTACGTGGCACCGCCATGGTTCTTTCTCCCTGCCGTTCTGCTGCCGCTCACACCTGCAATCATCCTGAGCAAAAGCAAGCGCCCTTCTTTCATTCTTGCCGCCTTATCCCTGATCGCTTTGGTCGGCGCAATGAGCCGCACCTCAGCTTACAGCGCAGCCGCGACCGATCAGACCGTAGTCGCATACAAGGAGCGCGGGGAAGTCTCGGTACGAGGCACGGTTTCGGACGATCCAGAAACACGCCCCTCGGCCCTTCTCCTGCACCTCTCGGCCCAGGAGGTACTGGACAGCGGAGAATGGCTGCCGGCCTCAGGCGGCATACTTATCCGACTCAGGCCTTACCGGGATTTCCGTTATGGAGACCGATTGGAAATAACCGGAGTGCTGAGGTCGCCGGAGAAGTACGGCGATTTCGATTATCCCGCCTACCTGGCGAGGAAGAGTATCTCCTCCATCATGCTCTATCCAAGAATAAGGGTGATCGGCTACGGTGGAGCTGTGCCATCGGGTTGGGCCCATGCGCTCCGCGACCGTCTCTCCGGTTCTCTGGCATCATCCCTGCCTCAGCCCCAGGCCGCCATCGCACAGGCAATAATGCTCGGCAAGCGGGACGGCATACCGGCTGCACTCAATCAGGCTTTCTCACATACCGGCACGATGCATCTCCTCGCCATTTCGGGCATGAACCTGAGCATCGTAGCTGGCATGCTCGTCGCCATGGGCGTATGGCTGCTAGGACGGCGACGCTTTATCTATGTGTGGTTCGCCATGGCTGGCGTGTGGGCTTACGCGTTGCTAACAGGACTCGACCCGCCGGTGCTCCGGGCGGCAATCATGGCCAGCCTCTTTCTCCTGGCCACCTACCTGGGACGCCAGGATAGCGCAGTTACCTCGCTGTGCCTGGCGGCAGCGGTCATGGTAGGCGTGCAACCGTTTGTCCTGTGGAGCGCCTCCTTTCAGCTGTCTTTCATGGCCATGGCCGGCCTTATCTTCCTGACCCCGCTATTCCGCAACCTACTGGAAAGGCGCGCGGAACCACTCCTGTCCTCCAGGCGTGGACTCGTGTCCGGGATCTCTGGGTTAGTGGTCAGCTCACTGGCCGTAACGCTGGGAGCAACCATGGCGGTGTGGCCTCTGGTGTCCTACTACTTCGGCATCGTGCCGGTAGTCGCCCTGCCTGCCAGCTTGTTGTTAGTGCCGCTTATGCCCGTGTTGATATTCACGAATGGGCTCACGGCGGCTGCTGGTCTGGCTTCAGCAGCACTATCCGGCGCCGCTGGCTGGACAGCGTGGTTGTCCATTAGCTATGTGCTGAAGGTGGTCGAGGTATTCGATGGCCTGCCGATGGCATCGTTGGGCTGGGCCATGCCCCCGTGGGCTGCAGCCGTCTACTACTTTTTGGTGGCGACGATGACCTGGATGGCCTCCAGTTCCCGGTGGGCCATCGGAGCGGGCTCACCGCGGGCAGCGGCTGGAACGACCCACTTTTCCGGCGCCATTGAACCAGCGGTCAGAATAGCCAGATGGTCAGTGATTCCGCTGCTGGCCGCCTGTTTCCTCGCCTGGTCAGCTTTTCTTAGCCTTCCGGATGGGAAACTTCACGTGAAGCTTGTTGATTCCGGCGGGGTGGAGAGTGTGTTCATATCTACTCCAGCCGGACATCATGTCGTTATCGATGGCGGTCCTGACGGTCAGGCCCTGGCCCGTGAACTGGGCTCACTGCTCCCTTTCTGGAAGAGGACCATAGACTTGATGATACTGACAGACCCTCGCGCGAACCGCTCCACAGGCCAGATACACATACTGGATACGTACCACGTGAAGCAGATACTCAGTCCCGCCTCAACATATGACTCTGCAACGTATCGTGAATGGCATAGGCTAATCGGGCGAAAAGGCATACAACGGACTACAGCCAGCGCAGGTCAGAGGCTGGACCTCGGCCACGGCGTGATGCTCAGCGTGCTGCACCCTGCCTCAGGAGCCACACTTTCCGGAGAGGATATTGGGACACTCAGGACCGTCCTCAGGCTTGACTGGGGCAAGGTCAGTCTACTTCTCATGGGAGATACGAGCGAGGAAACGGGACTTTTCCTGCTGGAGCATAGGGCAGACGTACGGAGCACGGTGGTCCTGATAGGCAAGCCCGGCGCTGATACGCCAGGACTCGAACGGTTCCTTGCCATCGCTGGACCAGCGGCAGTCGTCACTGGACAGGAGGGCACATCGGGGGTAAGTGTCCTGCAACCGATAGACGGCTCTATAGTCATGACAGGGCAAGGCAACCGCGTAATGGTGACTATTGATGCACAAGACGTCCGGGTGGAAACATCCGAGTGATGCGCCGCCCGCCGTCGTACTCAACGACCGGCCTTAACCATCTCGTTTTGAGTCACGCACAGAACAAGGAGATCACGGAAAGTCAGGCCCCTCAAGGGAGCCTGACTTTCCTGCCAATGCCAACTTCCTCGCGAAGCGCTTTTTGTTCGGCCTCCGTGCGCTTGAATGAGAGCCTACCACACTGAAGACACTTGAACTCTCTCGTGTCATTCATGTCCGCATAAAGGTCGCCCCCGCAGGAAGGACAACATTTGATGCACCACACATGTGATGTCTTTGCCATGGCCGTGTCCCTCTACCACAAGGCTACCATCCCCTACCTCCACGGCCCAGTATCCCACCCGGCGAGCTATTTTCATACGACCTAAGTCGCATGCGGGCCTTGTTCTTGCTCCACGTGCCCTCGGATGCAAGCTTCTTATGCAGGCTTCGAAAAGACCAGAAGGTACAGGACAGCCCCAATGAAGCCCAATACCAACAGGACCAGGACAACAAACATCCAGAGAGGCATCCACACGGGCAAGAAGCCTACTGCAAACGTGAATGGCTGTGACCAGCCTCCCTCATTGGACGCCAGATCCACCGCCTTAACACGCCAGTAGTACATGCCGCGCGAAAGCGCCTTCTGCTCCTCAACAGTGAAAGAGTTGTTCTTCAGCCCGGTCTTTTCGAACACCAGGGTCGAGAAGTTCGGCTCTTTGGACACATGAAGCGTGTAGACAACGCCGCTCGGGTCTGTTGCTGGAGTCCAGCTCATGGTCGGCCTTTGCGAGCCGAACACGCCCATCCTGGACCCGGTAGCAGGGCTTGCGAGGACAGGCACCGACGGTGCGGCAGACTCCATCACGAAGACTGTCTGGAGCACATGAGACGCGCTGTCGGCTGCGGCAAGAACATGCTGTCCTCCCTTGCTGGGCGGTATAGTGACGACAGCCTGGAACGCCCCCTGGGCACTACTCGTGACATCGGCCGGCGTCATGGTCACAGGAGCCCCGTCATAGGTAATGCTTATGCGACTGCCAGCGGCAAAGCCCGACCCGGCAAGTGAGACAGTGCTTCCCACGTTCCCTCCGGAGGCCGATGAGGTCAACGAAGGCGTGATCGAATAGCTGGCCGACGCCGTATTGACGGCATCGGCAAGGGATAATGTGTGGTTACCGGCAGGCCCAGCAGGGATGTTGAAGTAACCGGATATGCCGCCTGTGGCATCTGAAACGAGAGCACTTGGGTCTGTGGCCACTGGAGAACCGTCCACCTTGGCGGTCACAGGCGATTTCGCCGTAAACCCGGAACCGGCTATTCCTATTCTGTCGCCTATCTTGCCTGAGGCATTGGAAATGATTATCTTCGGCTTGAGGGTCACCTTTCCCTGAGCGGGCCCAACGTTATCAGCCACCTGTATTGTATGCTCACCCCCGACACCGGCCGGCAGTTTCAACGTAGCACTGAAACTGCCCAGTTTCGAAGTTACGATGTTCTTGGGAGTGGTCTCTAGTGAATATCCGTCGTATGTCAGCACCACCGGCACCTCACCGGAGAACCCGCTGCCGGATACCGTAACTGTGCTTTCCACCGCGCCCGACGCCGGCGATATTGTTACTGTTGGAGAAACCGTAAACTCAGTAGTCATTACAGCCGCCCCCGAGGATATCTTGATAACGTGTTTGCCTCGGGTGCTCTCGGGCACGGCTACTGCCGCGCTAAATCCACCGCCGGCATCGGTGGCCACTGTTGCAGGCGTGGTAGCCACAGGTGAGCCGTCATAAGTGAAAGATACGGGAGTATTGGGAGGAAATCCTGTACCGGTCAGAGTGTTCTTCGCCCCCGTCACGCCCGAGCTAGCACCAGCGCTGACGGAAGAGGTTATCAAGAATGTCGCGGTTGCCTGGGAAGTGCCGTCCGTGATTGCAACCGTATGGCTTCCAGGCGTGCCGCCGGGCACTGTGAACGTGGCGCTGACATCGCCGGCAGCAGTGCTGATTACTGATTGAGGTGATGTCACAACTGCTGTCCCGTCAAATGTCGCGCTTATGGCCGCGTTGCCGGCAAACCCGCTGCCGGTTATTGTCACCACCTTGCCCGAATAGCCCGTTGCCGGGGAGATGAGCACACCTCGAACAACCGTGAAGGTCTGGTCGGGTACCGCACCGGCCAGCGTTGTACTACCTCTGGCATCGACTGTGCGGTCTCCGGCGGTTGCGGCGGGCACAACAAAAGTGGTATTCCATCCTCCATCATCATCGGCCACGATGCTGCCCTTGATGGAGTCCCCGTTCCACATGACCTGGATGCCGGTTTCGGCGGCGCCGAAGCCAGTGCCGTTGACGGTTACCGTGCTGCCCACCTTCCCCGTCGAGGGACTGATGCTCAGATTGGCCAGCACCGTGAACGCCTGGCTAGCAGGCGCAGCAGTGGCATTGCCAGAACCGGTGATCGCATGGACCCCGCCTGCACTGGGGGGTATCGTGACCGTGGCGGTCCAACTCCCTTGTGCGTTCGCCGCGGGCGCATTCTGCAGTGTTGCTCCATCCCAGGTAACGATGATACTGGACTCATTGGCTGCGAAGCCCGCGCCGCTGACCGTCAACGTCTTGCCGACATATCCAGTAGCCGCGCCGAGCCTTATGTCAGGAACAACGATGAACTCTTGCCCGGTCACAGAGGAGGCAGCCGTGGCAGACCCATAGGCGCCGATGGTGTGCTCGCCGCCTGCCGCAGGTGGAACAGTTACGTTCGCACTCCACATACCGGCCGCACTGGCTGTGATGCCCGTCTTTATTGCAGTGCCATCCCATGTGACCACGATACCTGATTCATTGGCTTGAAACCCTATAGCATCAACAGTTACGGTAGTGCCCACTGCGCCGGTACCCGGGGTTATTGTCAACCCGACGACGTTGAATGTCCTGTCAGGTACATCCGCTGCCACCGTAGTGGACCCTGCCGCGTCAACCGTATGCGATCCTCCTGCCGACCCCGCCGGCACGTTGAATGTGGCGGTCCAGGAACCATTTACATCGGCAGTAGGTGCCGCGGGAGTAGTTGCTATTGGAACGCCATCCCAGGTTACCACGATACCTCCTTCACCTGATTGGAAGCCCCTGCCCTCCACAGTAACGAGGGTACCGTCAGTACCTGCACTCGGTCCCACATTGATGATGGGAGTGACAGTGAAATTCTGTGCCGGAGGGTTGGTTGGCGTACCGACCGCCTCAACGGGATACGTTCCAGCAGGTATGCCCATCACGGTGAATGACGTGCTCCAGAAACCGGTCGAACTGGCCCTGATCTGGTTCCTCACCATGGTGCCGTTCCAATCGACGTGAATGGGATACTCACTGGCCCCGAAGCCGGTCCCGGTGACGGTAATGACAGTTCCCATGGGGCCTGACACAGGGTTAATGGCGATGCCAGTCACGACCGTGAAGGTCTGATTCGGTACTTGCGCCGCTGGTGTTGTCGAGCCACGCGCGTCGACGGCGTGCCCCGCGCCGCCAACCGAAGCGTTCAACGGCACGGTGATGGTAGCGGTCCACACGCCGTCGGCGTCAACGACAGGCGACGCGGGAGTAGTAGCTATTGTGGCGCCGTCCCAGGTTACGACGATGCCTGTCTCGTTGGCTTGAAATCCGCTGCCAGTCACGGTCACAATCGTGCCTCCCGCCCCGGTGGTCGGGTCGAGGGCTAGGTTGGGCGTGTTGAAGGTCCTGTCCGGCACGCTTGCTGCCGTCGTCCCAGCGCCGAAAGCATCAACAATGTGTGCACCCGGCAATGTGCCTGCCGGCACGGCAAAGGTCGCACTCTGTGTCCATGAGCCGTTAGCGCCCACGGCGGGAGCGGCTGGAGTGGTAGTAACGGTACTGCCGTCAAACGTAACGGTGATGCCGGTGTCGCTCGCGGCAAACCCGGTGCCTCTCACGGTTACCGCCTGGCCTATTGAGCCGGTGGCCGGGCTAATGGTAAGATTAGGCGTAATGGTGAAGTCGGCATCCCCGGTAACCGCCGACGACACCTGTACCAAGAAGATCTTGTGGCTCACGCTGGATGCGCCTGCGGGTATCGTTACAGACCTGCTCATTGCACCAGCCCCATTTGAGGTCCCGCTGCCCAACAATGTTCCCGTAGCAGAGTCCCATCGTATCTGGTAGGCCGAACTGGGGCTAAGTGTGCCGGTGACTGTCACCACCTGGCCGACCGGACCGGTAGTGGGATCGATGCTAATGGACGTCACATCGGCGCTGGCCGGACGCACGAGCGCCGGCGCCACAAGCCCAAGGAGCAGGGCGACAACTGAAGCCAGGAGACCATGTCTCACGAAGGACCACATAGGCACACCTCCACGCGCTAACTCTTTTTCCCGCCCGCCTCATGAGCCCGACTTGCGGGACGAGGATTGTCACGGATTATAACGTAAAGTCCGCCGGGACGATAGGCCCTCGGCACACGAGAAGGTAAATTATCTCCCTGTCGAAAAAGGCCCGACACCGATTTTCGCTAATGCTTAAAGGACTGATCCAACGCATGGGCTGTCTTTAAAGCAGTACGTATAGTCTTACGCTCTATTCCTGTAACACTCCCGCAATGTGCGGTGTTTTACTATGCTGGTATTGACTACCGGAAACTCTTGTGATATATTTGTTATACAGAGCGATATGGGAGGTGGTGAGTATGGCGATACATAAGTTGTTCGGAGTTTTCCAGGTGGACAGAGGCACCCCTGGGAAGAGCCAGGGGTATGGAAAACCCGGCTCAGGCCGAAAGGCTGATAAGGGGCAAAGGCCTTGACAGGCAAGCCCGAACCGGCAAAGGTTGATTAGATAGGCCTGGCCGAGGCAAATCGGTAAGCTGTGAGGAGGGTTGCGGGAAGCGATCCTCCTCTTTTTTGTTTCTGAAACCTGGCGACGCGGTCATGGCCGACTCGCTTGCCAGATCATTCCTAGACCTCTTCGCTATTTCCCGTACATTGTCTCATACCTGGGCCGGTGTTATACTGGTGCGCCAGAGAGGAGCGAGCTTTGAAGCGAATTGACGGGCGCACCAATATGGAGCAGCGCAAGGTAAAGATCACAGCCGGTGTCCAGGCCTTTGCTGAAGGCTCTGCAATCATTGAATTGGGCCAGACGAAGGTGTTGTGCGCCGCATCACTTGAGGACAGGGTACCACCTTTTTTGAAAGGCACCGGGCAAGGCTGGGTAACCGCCGAATATGCGATGTTGCCTCGGGCCACCCTAACCCGAACACCGCGTGAGACCGGTCGTCCGTCCGGCAGGAGCATGGAAATACAGCGACTTATCGGCCGAAGCCTGCGTGCGGTGACTGACCTGCGGGGTTTGGGCGAAAAGTCCTTTGTGGTCGACTGTGATGTATTGCAGGCGGATGGAGGCACGAGGACGGCATCCATAACCGGCGCGTATGTCGCCTTGTATCAGGCTTTCTCTCGCCTGGCCCGCCAGGGGGTGATCTCCACCATACCGCTGCGCACGTCAGTTGCTGCCGTGAGCGCCGGCATAGTCGGGCGAGAGCTGTTGCTCGATCTCGCCTACGACGAGGATTCCAGGGCCGAGGTGGACCTGAATGTCGTGATGACGAAGAATGGTGAATTCGTCGAGATACAGGGCACCGCTGAGGGCAAGCCTTTTGCCAAGCAGCAATTGGATAGCCTGCTTGCTCTGGCGGAAAGGGGCATCAAAGAGCTCTTCCAGGCGCAGGACGAGGCGATCGCAAAATTCGGGCTCACTCGATAGAAGCACTTAGCCCCGCAGCAATCGCAGGCTATTGGCCATAACTATCAGCGCCGAGCCCTCGTTGGCCAGAATGCCGGGCACCAGATCGAGTTTTCCTGCCAGGGCCAACCCTAGTACGATCGCCACTGCTGATACTGAAGCCACGACATTCTGTCTTATGTTCCTCATGGCCCTACGGCTGATATGAAAGGCCACGGGCACCTTCGATAGATCGTCTGACATGAGTGCCAGGTCAGCCGTCTCCATTGCTATGTCCGTTCCGGCGGCCCCCATGGCAATGCCCACGTCAGCCTCAACCATTGCCGGTGCATCGTTAACACCGTCGCCCACCATGGCAACCCTGCCATATTTCTCTTTTAGCGCCCTGATCGCGGCTACCTTATCTTCCGGCAGCAACCGAGCGCGGTACTCGTCTATGCCCGCCTGTTGGGCGACAGCGCGCGCAGTGCCTTCGTTATCTCCGGTCAGCATAACTACACGTTTGACGCCGGCGGCCTTTAGCTTCGCCACGGCAGCTTCGGCCTCGGGCCGTAGCTGGTCCGCTACAGCAAGTATACCCAGCACATTCGTGCCGCTAGTGACCAGGTTGGCCGTCTTGCCTTCCATTTCCAGCCGTTTCAAGTGTGGCTCGGCTTCATCCAAAGGGATGGATAGCTCCTCGCACAACCTCTTGTTGCATACGTAGTATTCACCCCCGTTTATCACCCCTTTAGCCCCCAATCCGGGTAATGCTTCGAACGACTGTAGAGGCATGACCTGCATGTTCTCTTCCCTGGCTTTCCTGATAATAGCGTCCGCCAGCGGATGCTCGGAGCGCGACTCCACGGATGCCGCCAGAGACAGTATACTCGTAGTCGAGGAATCAAGCGGTATGACATCGGTGACTCGTGGCAGGCCTATGGTCAAGGTTCCGGTCTTGTCGAAGACCACGACGTCTACCGTGCCGAAAGCCTCCAGGTCGGCTCCTCCTTTAATCAGTATGCCCTTGCGCGCCGCGTTGCTGACCGAAGTCAGGACAGCCATGGGCACCGAAAGGGCCAGGCCGCAGGAACAAGACACTACCATTAGCACGAGCGCGCGGTAGAACCAATAGGTAAAGGAATACCCCAGGAGCGGTGGTATGAAAGCGACGGCCAGGGCAAGCACGAATACGGCAGGGGTGTATATCCGGGCGAACTCGGCGCTGAAACGCTGGTACGAGGACCGCCTTCCTTCAGCCCTTTCGACCTGATGCACGACACGAGCCAGGGTTGTATCCTGGTACTCCTTCGTCACCTTGACTTCCAGGGCTCCCCTCTGGTTTATGCTGGCGGCGAAAACGGTGTCTCCCGTGCCCTTGGCGACGGGTATAGATTCTCCGGTTATGGGCGCCTGGTCTACTGACGAATTCCCGCTGGTGACTTCGCCATCCAGAGGTATCCGCTCGCCCGGCCGTACCACAATGATCTCGCCCAGCTTGACAGCCTCCACCGGGACCTCGATCTCTTGAGAACCTCGCCTTACCGTCGCCTGTTTCGGCATAAGCCCCACAAGCGCCCTGAGCGCGCTGCGGGCCCTTTCCGCGGCGAATGTCTCCAGCACTGCACCCCAGGTATAGGCGAGCACAAGCAGCGCCGCCTCACTCCAGAAACCAAGCACCATGGCTCCCACGGCAGCCACAAGCAGGAGCTGGTACAGGTTCAACGTCCTGGTGCGCACGCCTGCTATCGCCATCCGCGCAGGGAAATATGCGCCCGCAAGTACGGCGGCCCCGTATAACCAATGGACCAACGGCAAGGGGAAACCGAAACGCTCCAGCAGGAAGGCGGTCAGTATGAGCAGTCCTGATACGAAGATGAGCTGTACCCGGGCATCTTGCCACCATGGTCTTGCTCTACTCACCTGCCGTTCCAGCCGCGGCTTCATACCGGTTTCCGCAATGGCCCGTATGATATTGCGCTGAGAGGTACTCCCAGGGTCGAAGTTGACTTCAAGCTTCTGGTTTACCAGATTAACGTGGAACTCCTTCACTCCCTGCATGCCTTTGAGCTTTTTCTCGATCACCGACAGCTCATCGACGCAGTCCATGCCTTCCACATACAGCACCACCGAGTCTGTGAGTTCCTCCGGGTACGCTTTGTAACCCACGCTTTCAACAGCCTTCATAACGCGGTCTACGTCCAAACTGTCCCCGGAATACTTCACCACCAGCTTGGAAGGACCTATGAGCACTTCGGCCGAAACTACTCCCTCCACGCCACGGACGGCGCTCTCTATCTTGAGCACGCACTCGGCACAGTCCATCCCTTCGACTTTAAAAACCTTTTCTCGTGTCAGTGTTCCTACCATATCTGTGGCCCTTGCTTTACGTCCTGGCGGCGCGGAGCATGACCAGAGCGCCGGCCACTTTGAATTTATGCTCCTTTACCGTCAGACCCGCAGCCTCTATCTCGGGTTCAAGACGCCGTTCACGCACCATGCGACGGGCTTCTTTTTCCTCTGTCAGACTCATGAACCCGTTCACAACACGACGTGCCAGCGCGCCGTGAGGCAGATGGTACTCCAGCAAGAAGAGACTGCCATCCGGCCTGAGCACTCGCGCCACCTGCATCAACGTGTTGTGCCGGGCCTCAGGAGGCATCTCATGCAAAGATAAGGACATGAAAGCCTTATCAAACGAGCCATCCGGGAATGGCAACTCCTCGACGTTTGCCCTGCGAAAGGAGAGCCAGGGAACATTCGTCTTCCTCCTTGCCTGCGCGAGCATACCTTCCGACAAGTCCACGCCGACAACATAGCCTCGCGGGCCGGCACGCTTCGCCAGTAACAGGGCCAGCGTGCCTGTACCGCAGCCGACATCCAGAACGTGGTCCCCAACGTTGACACCAGCAAAGTCAACCAACCCTTGCCTGACCTGTCTCTCACCGCCGAGCAAAAAGAAGAGAAGCCTGAAGAGCGGGTCGTAGAAGGGGGCCAGTCTCTTCCACAACAGGACTTTATAGTATACCGGGACCCGTACCCGGACTTCTTTCTCTATCCCGTCCATATGCCAAAAGCCAACGGAATTATCACTACGGAATCCGGTCCTGCCGAACCTGTTGCAATTTCACGCGCAGCACGGACCTAAAAGCATGGTAATATCGTCCGTCGAGGGCTGTCAAACCAGCGAGGAGACCGTATGGCGCTAATGCGACGGAGGGTTTTCGCCCTCGGCCGCCCATTCCTGCATCATCTTCTTGATGCGCTCGGCCAGATGGGCATTAGCCTTGAGCCTGTTTACGAACACGGGACAACCCTCGAGGAGCGTGTTCTGGGCAGCCGACACCATACCCGCGAGTATATGAGAACTCGCTGATTGTGAGATATCGGCACCCAACCCTCCAGGCATGCCTGATTCGAGCTGTTTTCTCACATCTTCAAGGCTGAAGCGCATTGGCAAGACGCAGGCCTTGTACCAGGAGCAGTTCTTGCACTGCACCAGAGCAGAAGCTTCATCCAGAATATCCGACATTCTTAATCCTTGATCGTGGTCAAAACAGGCCGGAAAGTGGAAGAAGTGGGATTCCCCGACCCGCAACCCAATTCGTTCCGTATTGCTATTATATTACGCTGCCAGGCGACTAACAACTTGAGAGAACACCTGTAGCGGACCCGGCAAGACGCTATGCCTTGGCCTGCTTCACAGCTGTAGCCGGATGCTTGAGTACCCGGTCGTCGCCCACCCGCTGCGTTATGCCATGGCGGTCGAGGTACTCCAGAAGCGATATCGAATACTTGCGCGAGGTGTTGAACATGTCCTTGACCTCACTGAGCGATATCTTGCCGTGCGATCTTATATGGTCGCTGATCTGCTGCACCATGGAATCGAAAGCCGAGGCCGCGAATACCACGTTGTCACTGACCTTGACTACCTGCCGTCGCTCTATAAGCAGGTTCAGTATGTTCCCATCCGGCTCGAGGTCGCTGGGCGGAGAATAAGGGTCCTTTAGTAGCGATCCTATGTAGGCGTCGATGGCTGATTGCTGGGCCTTCGTAAGCCCTGCCTGCCTGCCGGGAAGCTGCACGGCCAGCCCTTCTTCTACCAGCAGTCCCTCGCAGAACAGCCGGTGCAATGCGTCAGCGAAATGCTGCTGCGAGAGCTTCAGGCGCGTGCGCAACGCCTCCTTGGGCATGTTGTCCCGCAAGGAGAACTGCTCGAAGTACGCCTTTACAAACTCCAGCGCCTTCCGGGTAAAACGAGTCCACCCGCCCGAACCGAAGAATAGTGCTGTGCCAGGTTTGTCACCCAGCATCGTTATCCGGTTCTCACGCAACAACTGATCCACCAGTCGCTTGACTTCTGTCGGCGGCAGGTTTGACTGTATGGTCAAGGCTTGGAGGTCCATTGGCCCCTTTGCTTCCAGGGTATTCAGCATGACTTCCTCTGGTGCGCCTTTCTCTCTCGCAACGAGGCTTTCCAGCGTCTGGCTGTGGAACCTGCGGTGCCGGCGGGCATGCGGGTCCACAATCTCGCCACCCCCGATGGTGTCGGTTGATGAGCGTATGATGAACAGATCGCCACGCACGACAGCTACGTGGTTTCTAAGGTAGAGCTGGGCCCAGCCGGTTTCACCGGGTTTGAGCTCGGCCCTGTCCAGCAGCCTTACCTTGGCCTCAGTCTCCGTGGCGCCGGTATGGAAGCTAACGGCGGCGTTATGACGTATGGGATGGGACGCGCCGGCCAGGACGCGAAGCTTCGCATCAACGGCCGCCGTCGGCTTGAGCCAACCGGGTATGGTAACGACATCGCCGCGGTGTATCTCATCTGTGGACACGCCTGACAGGTTGGCCGCGACACGGCTACCGGGTTCAGCTTTGTCTACCTTTTGCTTATGTGTCTGAAGGCCGCGTATGCGCGACTTGAGCCCGCAGGGGACGATCTCAACCTCGCCACCTAGTGTTAACTCGCCATCTATAAGCGTGCCAGTAACTACTGTACCGAAACCCGAGACGCTGAACACCCGGTCTACCGGGAGGCGGGGACGGCCGGTGTCCCGCTTCGGTGGGGTCGAGTCCAACTCTCGGTCTATGGCAGCCTTTAACTCATCCAGGCCTTCACCTGTAATGGCGGATACACTTACCATGGGCGCTTTCTCCAGCTCCGTCCCTTTGAGAACTTCTCTTATGTCCGCCGTAACAAGCTCCAACCAGTCAGCATCCACGAGGTCTTTCTTGGTGATAGCGACTATGCCCCTCTCAACACGAAGCAGGTCGAGTATGTTCAGGTGCTCTCTAGTTTGAGGCATGACTCCTTCGTCGGCGGCTACGACTAACAAGGCCATGTCTATGCCACCCACGCCAGCAAGCATGTTCTTTATGAAGCGCTCGTGGCCGGGTACGTCGATTATGCTGACCTCTCGGCCGCTGGGCAAACTGACCCAGGCAAAGCCCAGGTCGATGGTCATCCCCCTGACCTTCTCTTCGGGCAAACGGTCGGGGTCTATGCCTGTGAGCGCCCGGACCAGCACCGATTTGCCGTGGTCTACGTGGCCTGCGGTACCTAAAACAAACATACTTCAGTATTATATCAATTCGGCTATGTAATGGTTATTATGTTAAGTGGATCGTCCAGGACGACGCCGATCTCGGCCGCTGCGGTCACACCCGCGTTGTGCAACCTGTTCAGCAGGTCCTGCACTTTGTGCTGCTCCACAGACATGAGCAGGCCGCCGGAGGTCTGCGGGTCGAAGAGCACATCCCGTGCGTGGTCCGGAATACCCAGAGTGAATCTCACATGAGAGGCACGGAAGTCGCGGTTGCGTTTGGTCCCGCCAGGCACGAAGCCGGACTGTGCAAAATCCTCCACCATGGGCAGGAGAGGCACGGAATCCCACTCTATCTGCATGCCCACCTTGCTAAGCTCCATCATCTCCGCAGCATGCCCGAGGAGCCCAAACCCGGTAATGTCCGTGCACGCGTTGACCTGCACCTCTTGCGCGACCCTGGACGCTGCTGCGTTCAGGGTGATCATAGATTTGATCGCCGCCCGCAACGCTTCATCGTTTTCCACGCCGGACTTCGCCGCAGTGCTTATTATGCCGGTACCCAGCGGCTTGGTGAGCACCAACACGTCGCCGGGCTTGCAACCCGCCTTGGTGAGTATATCGCCGGGCCTTATCAGGCCCGTCACTGACAACCCATACTTCAACTCAGGGTCTTCAACCGTGTGCCCGCCAATGAGAGACACACCTGCCTCGTTCAGCCTGTCCAGCCCACCCAATATCACCTCACGCAACACGGACACATCCATCTGCTTCTTGGGAAAACAGGCCACACTCATCGCGGTTATCGGCCTTCCGCCCATGGCATATACGTCGCTGAGGGAGTTGGCGGCGGCTATCTGTCCGAAGGCAAAGGGGTCGTCCACGATGGGCGTGATGAAGTCCACCGTTTGTATGAGCGCCAGGTCGTCCGATACCTTATACACACCGGCGTCATCAGGGCTGTTCAAGCCCACAAGCACGTTCGGATCAGGCCGTATCGGAAGGCCGCACAACGCTTTGTTCAGGTCGCCCGGACCTAGCTTGGCCGCTCAGCCGGCAGCACGCACAGTCTGGGTTAAACGCGGATGAGATTCCTCGCCCATGGCTCTCCTTTCCGGTCACGCGCTTCGGACCGCGTATCCCCGGCAACCATATTCTAACCAACCGTTCTAGATGAACGCGCCGGCGGACACATTCAGCACCTGCCCGGTTATGTAGCGCGCGTCGGGTGAGGCCAGGAAGAGCACTGGCTTGGCGGCATCCTCGGGCGTCAAAAGGTACGCCATGACCCCTTGCATCATGTTGTCCCTTACCTTCTTGGGTATGCCTACCTTCTCGCCCATCACCTCTTCTCCGGTCTCTTTTTCCCTGGTCAGCCGCGTATCCACAAATCCGAAGGCGACGGCATTGCAGGTGACGCCATATCGTTGCCATTCCTTCGCTACTGTCTTCGTCAGGCCGACCAGGCCCGCCTTCGCTGCAGAGTAGTTCGCCTGGCCGATGTTGCCGAACAGGCCGACTACCGAGGACGTGTTGATTATCGTGCCCCCGTGGTTGGGCTTCATCATGTGCCTGGCGGCAGCCCGGATGCAGTTGAAGGAGCCTTTCAAGCTGATGTCGACGACTATGTCCCACTGCTGGTCAGTCATCCTGGCTATGAGATTGTCCCGGGTAAGTCCGGCGTTGTTGACCAATATATCCAGCCTGCCAAAGCTGCTCACGGCAGTATCTATCAGTCTCTGTGCATCTTCAGCCTTGGTCACGTCAGCGACGCAACCGACGGCACGACCCCCGGCCTCCTGTATCTCACGTACCGTTTCTTCCATCGGTCTGTCATCAATATCATCAACCACGATCGATGCCCCTTCCGAAGCGAAGAGCTTGGCCTCGGCCTTGCCTATGCCACGGCCTGAGCCGGTGACGACCGCCACTTTTCCATCCAGTCTGCCCAAAGTCATGCCCTTTCTAAGACATGTAATTTATCTCGCCCCACGAGAAGGCAACACACCTACCGCGCTCCCGGTAGTGGTCTTCTCGCCTTTTCCATTCTCCACCCAGATATCGCACTCGACAAGCTTCTCTCCCTTGTCTTCGTACTTCTTGGTCACCTTGCCTCTGCACATCCACGTCTCGCCTTCTTGCGGTTCAGTGAGGGTTTTCATAAGGCGGGGCCAGTCCACGGCCTTGAAGCGGCAGGAGAGCTTCTTCAGGCTTCCGGGGTCCCCGCCCAACCAGTTGACCATCAGGTGCACAAGCCATGCGCGTTTTAGCTGCCCGTGCACGATAGCCCGCTGCTGTCCAGCAGCGCCCGCAAAGGTGTCCTCATAGTGAGCCGGATTGAAGTCGCCAGAGGCCCCGGCAAAACGCACGAGCATCTGTGTCGTGGCTACCTTGGGCAGTGGCGTTATCTCGTCTCCGACATTGACATCTTCCCAGTATGGGTGGTGCGGCATATCATTTCTCCTTCTTTCCTCACGACGGTTGCACAGATGAAAGCGAAATCACCGTCTGGCGCATTCTGGATACAATGTCGCCATGCGTGTTGGCGAAGGTGCTCTCTATAGTCATGAGCGCCATCTTCCGGCCACCGGAGCCGCCACGGGCGGCAAGGTCTTTGACGGTGCGTGAACACACAAGTATATCTCCTGTACGTACCGGAAGAAGGAATTCGAACTCGTTGCCGCCGTCCAGGACATCGGGAAAGCCCGCTAATCGCAAGTCCTCCATCAGGTCCGACATTACCTTCGGGAACATTGGACTCGGCATCTTGACCGGCCAACCGTAGAAACCTGGCGGGGCGAGAATGACGCCATGTTTCGAAGAACGCGCATACTCGTCATCCAGGTAAGCAGGGTTCAGGTCGTCAACTGCCACCGCATATCGTTTGGATGCACCCTTCTCCACTTCGTAGATCTCAGGCTCCGCCTTCAGGCCAAGGAACTTTGCCTTCACCTCTTCAAATGTCACGCTACCTCCTTTCGCGTTTCGAGATTTGGCAACCGGGCGTAGCTAACTTCGTCCCCCGAGACATCACTGTCAGCAAGGGAAAAAACTGCCCTATTCTACCAATTCAGGCACACGTCTGCTAGTCTGTACGAGTCAACGGCCGAAACCGGTGCATCTGAGCCCTGGCCACGGCAAATGGTATCATTGGCCCCGTCTGAAAGGACTTCTTTCCCAAGCAGTTGCCTCGATAGCATCCACAGAGCTCCGACGTCCTGTTATCGGTCGGTGCTAGACACTTATTCAATCCTTGCCGCAGTGCTTTCTAATCTCTGCCGTTCAGTGCAATGCATCCGCCGATCAGGTAGCCATTCGTATGCTGTGCTCGGGCAGAGCATATACGCCAATGGTACTGCGACAACCGGACCTTGACAGTAACATCACTAACGTGGTAGCCTAACGTCTGTTTTCTTTGGCATGTCACCCTGACGACACGTGTCTTTCAGGAGGCCAAAGAACGTTTCGAAAAGGGCAAACCCCGATGAAAATCGGGGGGCGCAAAGCTGCGGGTCTACAGCTTCGTAGGAGGCTATGACAGCCGGGTTGCCGAACACAGCAAGAAGTCTGTCCCTCCGCGGATTCGTCCCCTGACGAGACCTCGTTCCGTTGGTTGGTGGAAGCCCAATATCCCAGGCCGTCTGCCCCGCGTGGCGATACCCGGTATTCTTGATGCGGAGGTGGCCCTATGTCCCGGCTTCATCGGTCAGCGTGTCTCGTATCTATAGCACTGATCACAGTCCTTGTGCTGGAACTTGTACCGGCTGCCGCCATGGCATCTACAGTGCAGGCCCTGAGCCCTGTCGCCGGCAGGGCGGGCAAAACAGTCTCTGCGTTCCTGGCAGGTCTGCACCGACGGGACGCCTCAGCCCCAGGCGGCGGACTGCAACCTGTGCCCCTGTCTGACGCGGTGGTTGCCCGCATTGGCACTGAGGGTGGAACGATCACCTCGGCTGACGGGCGCATTACCGTATCTCTGCCCTCCGGCGCGCTGTCCGAGGCGGCGGAGGTGTCCTTCACACCACTACAGAAGGATGCTTGGGGAGTAGATGGCAAACGCGTGGTGGACATGTTCGAGCTCAAGGCGACCGCATCAGCAAGCAAAGTAGCCATCACACGGTTCCCCAAGGATATTGACATCTCCATCAGGCTTTCAAGGGACTACATGAGGCAAGAGCTGGCCGGCCTGGATGTCAACAGCCTCAGTCTGTACTACCTCAACGAGTCCAGCGGACAGTGGCAAGAGGTGGCTTCTACCAGCTCCAACGACAAAGGACAGCCTGTGCTCAGTGCCAGGACCAACCACTTCAGCATCTTCGGCTCCCAGGCCTATCCCATGATCTCTGGCCCAGGCCAGGTGCTGGGCTTCGATAGTGACTTGCACACCGGTGCTGCCACGGCGAGTATCCCCATCGAGGTGCCGCCAGGTCCGGGCGGCTTTGCCCCCAAGCTGAGCCTGAACTATAACTCGGGCTCGGTCGATGAGATGAAGAACAAGAGGGACGTCAGCTCCTGGGTGGGCATGGGCTGGAGCCTGAAGCTGCCTTCGATGAGTTACAACCCAGAGATTGACAAATACTACCTGGACTTCAACGGGACATACGAGCTGGTGCAATACGGAACATACTTCCATACCAAGCCGGAGAGCTATTATGCCATCAAGAACGGTGGTATCCAGTGGGAGGTATGGGACACGGATGGCACTTACTATTACATTGGTGGCGGCAGGTACTATGCCAACGCTGATGGCTTTGGCGGATATGACCCTATCTACTATCGTTGGGACACCACGCTCATCAGGGATACGCACGGGAATGAGATATCCATCGCCTACGAGACGGACATAGTGACGGACGTCGCCAAATACGATATTGTATCGGCCTACCCGGTGGACATCAAGTACGGCAAGAACGTCAACGTGACTGGCAGCATCAACCGGTTCAACGTGCATTTTCAGACAGGCACGGACGGTACCCGGAACAGCACTTGGGGCTGGATCAGAGCTGACAACCCCGGCCCACCAGAGGCTTGGGCGCGGATACGAGAGAACAAGCGCCTGGAGGCCATAGAGGTGCGTCAGGATAGCGATGGCAATGGAACTTTCGAAACCCTGGTGCGCAAGTATGCCCTTACCTATAACACTACACCCTGGGGCACCACCCCTCCCTACCCTGCGGGCAAGATGACCCTTACTTCTTTCCAGCAATACGGAGCCGACGGTACATCCACCCTGCCAGCGATGTCCTTTAGCTACGTCACTCCTACCACTCTGCTCTACAGGCCGGTCACCTGGAACACCAACACCAACCCGGGCAACCCGGCTATCTTCAACTGGCCGCACCTCTCTCAGATAACCAACGGCTACGGCGCCACAGTCAATTTCGCCTATGCTACCAAGCCGGCACTCCCCGCAGATCCACCGCAGAACGTGGACGGCCTGAGGCCGCAACAGAACATCTGGCACCGCGCCGTGGTCACCCAGCGCTCGGTCAACCCGGGCATAGATCCCACGCAAACTCTGACCTACAGCTACACCGGAGACCCCCAGTACTGGGTTCGCTACGCCGGCGACCACTGGTATGACGAGTACCGGGGCTTCTCCCAGACCCGTATGACGGATGCCGACGGGAACTACAGCGACCACTGGTACTATACAACGGGCACTGCCCCCGATGGCAAGGATGGCGAGAAGCTTACCGGTAGGGAATACAAGACAGAATGGCGTGACTCGTCTGGCACGCTGCTCAAGAGAAGGAACAACAACTGGGAATGGTCGTGGTCTGGGTACCGCGGCATGTCCTCAGGCCTGGACCAAAGGGTCGACCTGACCTGGGCGCAAGAGACCATGGGAAGCAAGGTCTCTCGAACGGAATACGCCTACGACACCAACGGCAACCTCACCAGGGAGTTCCGCAACGGGGATACCGGGACAGCATCCGATGACAGCACCATCTTTCGTGTCTTCTATCCCAATACCACGAACACCAATATACTGCGCAAGCCCGCGAGGGAGAGGACGTACACTGGTAACAAGGCCTCCGACGACGGCGCAGGGATCAAGTCCGAGACCATCAACTACTACGACGGCCACAATACTGATTACACCGTCGTGCCCACCAGGGGTGACCTCACCAGGATCAGCCGGGCAATAACTGTTGGATCGTCCTATGCCGACACCTACTACACGCATGACGACTATGGCAACAAGCTAACCGAGACGGACCCCAACGCCAACGTACGCTCCTGGACCTACGACTCGACCTACCACAACCTGCCTGTGACCGAGACCTATCCACAGGTAGGCACTCTCATCATGCAAGAGTCAGCCACCTGGGACTATGGAGCGGGCAGGATATTATCATGGACCGATGTCAACAACCAGACCACGAGCTACGAGTACGATACCTTCAAGCGGCAGACGAAAGTTATCAAGCCGGGGGACTCCTCCGGCAGCCCGAGCACCACCTACAACTACAACAGCTGGGGCGCCCTCAACCAGCAGAACCTGGAGACGGTGGTAAAAGTCTCCGGCACGGAGAACCGGTGGTCGAGGCAGTACTTCGATGGGTTGGGCAGGGTGGTGCAGGTGCAGTCTGAGGGCGAGACTGAGGGGGGCACCACGTACACCATCATCGATAAGACTACCAGCTACAGCAACCGTGCGCAGGTGGACAAAGAGTATGTTTCCCAAAAGCTGGATTCCACCACCGTAAGCAATTACATGGCCCCGGAGGCCGGGTGGAAGTACGCCGCGTACACATACGATGGCATGGGAAGGGTCTTGAACCAGACTGGCTCCGACGGGACTACCGTATCGCATGGCTACACCGACTGGCAGGAGACCGTGACCAACCAGAAAGGCTACAAGAAGAGCTACACCAGCGATGGGTTCGGGCGGCTTTCCAAGGTAGAGGAGTACGACGACGCCGTGCCGGCAATCGTGTACGCCACCACGCAGTACTCCTATGATCTCCTGGGTAACCTGGTGGGAGTCACGGACAATGCCGGAAATGTCACCTCCTTGACCTACGACGCCCTATCCCGCAAGACCTCCATGACCGACCCCGATATGGGCACCTGGAGCTATCAGTACGACGCTAACGGCAACCTGACCTCGCAGACCAATGCCAAAGGCCAGACCATCACGTTCGGATATGATGCCCTCAACCGTCTTAAGGCCAAGTTGTTGTTGGGCGAGCCGTTGGCCACATACTACTACGACGATACCACAGGCGGTAACTACGGGAAGGGCCGGCGCACGGGCATGTTCAGCGGGCAGGTAGCTACCGACTCGCGCGGTTACATTTACGATGCCCGCGGCCGGCTTGTCCAGGAGCGGCTAGACTTCTATGCGTCTCCGGTGGGCACCTTCGCCACCTCTTACGCCTACGACGGCATGGATCGCGTCACCTCCGTCACCTACCCTACCGGAGAGGTAGTGACCCAGACGTTTGACGGCGGGGGTTCGCCATACTCTCTCTCAGGGTCTCTGGTGGGCTCTATTGTCACCAAGACTCTGTACAACCAATTGGGCCAGATAACGCTCATTGACCTCGGCAACGGGCTGAGCACTCTGTTCAAGTATCACGGGCTGGACTCAGTCGAGGGTACCGATCCCATGAGCTACTGGGGCAAGCCTTACAGCATCAAGACGTACAAGGTATCCGACGGCAGCAACGTGAGGCAATGGCAGAAGTACTGGTGGGATGCTGGAGGCAACCTCTCCTCCCGTAAGGATGAGCAAGCCTTGGAGACGGAGAGCTTCAGCTATGACTTCCTGGACAGGCTCACCGGGGTGAGTGGCCCGTACGCTGAGTCGTATACCTACAACGCCATCGGCAACATGACCTCCAAAGATGGAGTGAGCTATAGCTACGGCACGAGGCCGCACGCGGTAACAGGAGTGGGTAGCTATGTACTGGGCTACGACGCCAATGGCAACATGACCAGCCGGCAGAACGCCACCGGCACTCAAACCCTTGTCTTCGATTCAGAGAACCGTCTCTCCAGTGTAGCTGGAGAAGGATATTCGGCTTGGTTCTCCTATGACGCAGACGGCAAGCGTATTAAGAAGGTAATAAGTGGAGCGCCCACGGTATACATCAACAGGTACTATGAGAAGAACACCGCCACCGGGGAAGAGACCTCCTACTACTATCTGGGCGACCGGCTGGTGGCCTTAAAAAAGGGCACAGTTCTGGAATACGTGCACCAGGATCATCTGGGCAGCTCCTCCGTGAGCACTTACTCGGATATGTCCCAGAAGTCAATCCTGAAGTACTATCCTCTGGGTGCCGCCAGGTCTACCGTCGGAACACTCGGTACGGACAAGCAATTTACCGGGGAGAGGTTAGACAGTACCGGGCTCTACTTCTACAACGCTCGGTATTACGATCCTGAAATAGGGAGGTTCGTATCTCCAGATACTGTTGTGCCTGACCTTCCGAATCCACAGGCATTCAACCGGTATTCTTATGTGTTGAATAACCCTCTCAAGTATATCGATTCGGATGGGCACTTCCCCTTCTTGGCTGTCATTGCTGTCACCCTCATTGTGGCGAATTATGCCTCGACTGCCTATGACGCGTACGAATTTGCCACCACGCCCAGTGTGGGGAACTTTGCGTGGCTGGCATTAGGTTTTGTTGATCCCACACCCGGCGGCGCCAAGGTAGCCAAACAAATGGGCGAGCGCGTCTTCAGGAGCGTTGCGAATCCCAAGGACTTGGGCCTGAGGGAGTTTACCGAAGGAAACTTCCGCAAGGCACTGAAGCGCTTAACCGATAAGAGCTTTACGGCAGCAGAGAAAGAAGCCCACCATGTCCTACCGAAGGAGTTCGAAGATGGTTTCAGGAAAGCAGGCATAGAGAACATCAATGACCCCAGGTTTGGCTCTTGGGTTGATCCCGGCGAGCATGCACATTGGAGCAGCAAGTATAATGACGAATGGCAAAGGTTCTTCGATGAACTCAAAGGAAAAAAGACAAGCGAGGAGGACATCCTGAAATATGCCGAGGAGCTGTCCAACAAATACAATTTCGATGTCAACTTCAAAGCTCCGTAGTTCACAGGACTTCTTCGTACTGCGAGACCCCTTGGCAGCGCAGCCGTTGCGCCTAGGTCCGGATGAGCAGTGGTGGGACGAGAAGTTTGTGCATCGGCTGTCACTGGGTAAGGAGTTGCCTTCAGAACCGATAGTCCTGCGTGTCAGGATGGGAGGTGTGTTGAGGGAATTCCTGTGGTCAACCTATGTCGGTTATATCTGTGTCTCTCAGCGTGTGGTAGACTTGCTCAAGCAACACGATTTCACTGGCTGGGCCACATATCCTGTGAAGATATACGGGCGCGAAGGGCAAGCCATAGAGGGCTACCACGGGTTTGCCATAACAGGGCCGCAGTTGGAATGGGACCGCAGTCTTAGCCAGATAGTCACAAAAAGGGTTCCCTGGGGGAAAGGATCAGATGACTGCTATGTAGGCTTGCTATTTCACTTGGCAGAGTGGGACGGCAGCGACTTTTTCTGGGTAGGAGGCAGCAAAGTGGTGACCGGCAGGGTAGCCCGCAGTTTCAAGAAAGACAAGGTGACAAACGTCAGGCTTATTCCAATTTCCGAATACGAGACCTCAGTTGACACGGATGAGTTCCTGAGAAGACGTGGCCTTTGATGGAAGGACTATATCAGTAGAGGCGACCCGGTCAGCTACCGATGCCTGGAGACAGGCAATCGGATACATCAACGACAGCAACCCGTTGACGAAACCAACTGCAACGATAGACGATATTCGGGCTGCGGCGCAGGACATCTACCACAATCATCCTGAACTACTGAAGGCGGTCAGAGAATTCCTCGACTAATGACGAGGTGAGTTATGGAAATTTGGCATCGGGTTGCCTTCAACGCTGGCAAAGGAGAATTCCTCCGCGCCCTGGAACAGAGGGGCGTCAAGTACAAGGTGGCTCCACTTCCCGGTACTACTGTGGGAATGGTTTACTTCGATATGTCCGAGTCCGACCCGCGCTGGCCAAAGGTCGACGAACTGATACAGAAGCATGGTGCCTCCAACGTGTTCGATACCATATTTACCCCTCAGGAGATAGTTCAGGCGGAGTGGTCTCGACTCACACTGGTCTTCGAGCAAGGTTATCCCCAGCCCAAGGAAGGTTGGGAAGAACTAACACTTGAGAACGGGTGTTCCGAATGCGGTGCAGGTTACCGCCAGAAGGCGCCGTTTCGGATTAATGGCGAACCGCGCTTGGGCAAGAATGACTTCATGTGTCTCTACTGGGTATGGACAGCGTTTTGCACGAAAGCAGTCCTATCAAGGATTGGAGGCATCGGCTGTCTGGGATATGAAGCATGGGTACCACTGATCAATCGCACTGGTGAGCCATCTAAGGTCATCTCTCAGATCGTATGCCAGACGGTTGCCGCGCCGGCTTTAGTTGAGCAGGACAAGTTGAGGCCCGAGACCTGCATGCGGTGTGGCATTACTAAGTACGGATATCACAAGAGGGGATACATGCGCATGGTGAGGGATTCATTGCCTGTGGGCATTGACTTCGTGCAGACACATGAATGGTTTGGCAGTGGCGGACACGCCGCGTTCCGAGAGATTCTGGTTTCGAACCGAGAGGCACAATTGATCGTCGAATCTGGTTGGAGAGGAGTTAGACTCAAGCCAATCCAACTAGTGTGACAGTCACTGTTCAAAAACATTATCAGTTAACGGTCGTCAACCCGGATAGCGTTGTGCCGGGTTAGAAGAACCTGTAGGACTGGAACAAATACTGCTATGTGCGCACCAATCCACTGAAGTACAATGACTCATCAGGGTAATTTCTTGACTGGACCATCAGTGTCGCTTCTGTCGATGCCAACGTTGTTGAGCTACATCCATCGTTCGCTAACGGAGGAGTCATGTTGTCGAAGCACATGATGTCTTTCCTCAGGAATTCGAATGGCGGTTCAGGAAGGCTTGAGTCGACATAAATGACCCCAAATATGGCTCATGGGTTGACGAGGCCAAACACACGGGTTAGGGAAATGATTATTACGACGAATGGCGGCGATTCTTTCCAGACAATCCTGTTCCTTCACCTGAGCAGATAGGAGCTGACCTTGCTCAAAAATGCGGATTCGACATCAACTACACGCCTTGGTTGTTCCTGCCTGTTCTCAATGGATGATCCCATGTCCAGGGCTGCCCTACGACTGGACCCGGATGAAAGCTGGGGTATGAAGGTGGACGAATGGGCGCTGTCCAAGGGTACTTGGCGGCCAGAGAAACAGTTGGTGTTCCGCAGAGGAATGGGCAGCAAGCCTGCCGACTTCCTCTGGACCAGACTGCCTCCTCTACTATGCGTATCAACACGAGTGGTTGCCCTTCTGTCAGAAAATGCCTTTAGCGGATGGGCGACTTACCCGGTAGAAGTTCACGACAGGGCGGACGCAGTCCTTCCCAACTACCTCGGCTTTTCTATCACAGGACCACAGATCGACAGAGACTTATCCCGAAGCCAGATAATATACAGGCCAGCCTATCGCGGGGACAGCAAGACATGGCCGTACTACAGAGGCATTTACTTCGATGAGAGCAAATGGGACCGAAGCGACTTCTTCTGGGTCCAAGGGTGGCAAGTTGTGACGCACCGAGTGCAGGAGGCTCTTGTGCGCGCGAAAGTCACCAACGTGCGTTTCAAACCCCTGTCTGATATTGAGGTGGGCGTCGAGGTTTTCAGATCAGGCAAGAAAGCCTGACCTGCGGCATCTCTACCCATACCTACGATGTAGATGGTAAGCGGATCAAGAAGGTAGAGGGAGGGTCTATGGTTGAATAGCCCAACAGATACCACCAGAAGAATACCACTGCTGGAGAAACTACTTCATACTACTGGTTAGACGACAATCTGGTGGTGTTGAAGGAGAACATCTTGAGGGCCACCGCCGCAATCCATACTAGAATATGCCCACTACGAAGGTCTGGGAGCACCTCTTTGAGCATCACCGGCACTGCCACGTAGCAGTCCAGCATACGCTACTTTCTATACGACGGCTGCAGAGAAAGAAGCTCACCATGTGCTACCGAAGGAGCTCGAAGATGGTTTCAGGAAAGCCGGCATAGACAACATCAATGACCCCAGGTTTGGAGCATGGGTTGACACACCGCAACATCATGAGATGCACAAAGACTGCGTTGATACTTGGCAGAAGTTCTTCGACAAGTTCGAGGACGCGCACAAGACGCCAACGCCGGAGGATATCCTGAATGAGGCACAAAGACTTGCAGGGCAATACCAATTCGCTGTCAACTTCATCGCACCTCGACGTTGGCGATTTCTTTAGGCTAAGTGATCCTTTTTCTAGGCGTGCCCTACGCCTGGAAACCGGCGATGAAACAGCCAATTGGTGGCGATCGGGCAAAGATTACTTGCTTGCAAGGGGCGAATGGCAGCCGTCAGGGCCGTTAGTCTTGCACGGCAAGATGGGAGGACAGATCACCGACTTCCTTTGGACAACTCTGGTTTCTGTTTTCTGTGTGTCTGGCAAAGTCATTGACATCTTGAAGGACAACCGATTTAGCGGGTGGGCTACCTAACCCCGTGTGCAAGTAAATGAGTGGGGTTGAAAAAGCCAGGCCCAAGGGTTTCTA
>JACPPY010000067.1 GCA_016190755.1 Chloroflexota bacterium
CTTTAGTGGGCGTCCCGGCTGCCGGAATGCTGCTGCTCGTTGAAACGCGCAACTTGGAGTTGCCGTTCTTAGCCGCATTCGTCAGTACGGGCGTCGCGAGGTAGCGTGGTCCATAGACGAGGAAAGAGGCAGTGGAGAAAGTTGTTTCATCAACTTTAGTATGGTCGATGGCACTACCCTTGTCGTCCTTGATTACCATGCTGACAACTGGCGCCTCCCCGGCGACGTAGAACTTGCCGTTGCGGGGCGCTGTCATGCTCACCGCCACCTCATTCATCGGCTGGCTGGCCTTGTGAGCCACCGATATTGGCTTCACGCCACCGGTATCCGGGGTATGACAGGAGGCACAAGCGGCGTCGTTGGCCTGAGGTCCGCCGCCATGGTCTTTCGCGCCCTTGGCCACGGACTTGCCAGTAGCCCAGTCAATGGCATCGTGACACGCGCCGCAGGCCAGTCTTGACGGCTTGGTTTTCCACCGGTCATCCACGTGGCAGGTGGTACAGTTCTTGACATTCGCCGGAAAAACCACGCCGGTATAGTTCATGAAGACGCCGTTCTTCGGGTCGGTGTTGAGCGGGTTCTTCAGGTCCTCACCATAATGGACACCATGCACACGCTTTACTATTGGGTCCGGTATTCTAGTCTTGCCATCAGTCGGCGAGACGTAGGCAGCGTAGCCTTCGTTGTTATGGCAGGTCTTACAAAACGTCACAGGCGCCTGGTCTATCGCAAAGTTGCCGGCCGGATTGGCCTGGGTGACCTGGTCGATATGGTGCAGGTAAAACTTGCCGCTGTCAGCCCCCAGGTGGCAGGAAGCGCACTTCTCTTTTTCTACAATCTGCTTCTGAACCGTCGCTGTCCCTACCTGGAAATCGCCGAGCGATATCGCCTGCTGGAAGGGATTAGCCTTCAATACCGCCCATACACTGGCGGTATAGGTCCCGGGCTTCTCGTCGGAGACTGCCTGGAACTTGTAAGTCAGGACATTACCACTCACCTGCACATCAGCGTTGGTCTTCAAATCTATGTAATGATGCACTTCCTGAGACCGGTCGCCTGACGCCTTGAGTAGCTTCAGAGCGGTGATAGTATCTTGCGTCTCTATCGGGCCCGCCGCCATTATCCTGAGCTGTGTGAAATCTTCCGCGCGGTTAAAGGCCCGTCCCATCTGGTCTTTCAATGTGATGGTCAGCACCGGTTGCTCGCCAGCCACGAAATGGGTACCGTTTGCAGGCTTCGACACTGCCAGAGCGACGTTAAGCTCACGCTCGACCCCGGGTGCTAATGGTCCGGCAGGCCCAGCAGGTCCCGCCTGCCCCGGAGGCCCGGCCGGTCCGGCTGGCCCCTGATCGCCTTTGCAAGCTGCCAGTAAGAAACCGATACTGAGCAAGCAAACGGCGAAGAAGACTATGAACAATCCCTTCTTTCGATCGTGACCCGGTTGCTCGATATAATTTGGCATGACCCCTATCTCCTTAACGGCAAAACAGATACACTACACTGGAAATCAGGCGAATACCGCCTGATTTATGAGCGATTATAGCATAGGTCAGAACACATACTAAATAATGGCTACTAAGTATATTTCATACATAATATATAGTATTTTTGCCAGTAGCTATAGTCTGCCACGCACGGGGCATTCACTAACCAAATCGAAATGCCTGGTAAGCCTCCGGCAAAATGAGGGGTATAAACCCCACAAAATCGGAGTGCGCCTCTTTTTTCAACGCGCTGCGAAGGGGAGACTTTGATACCAAAGAAACAGTAGCCGGACGGGAACACCGGTGGCCGCTGCCGCCACCAGGCGGATTTCCGCAGTGCGTCCAGCGCCCCGGTTAGAAGTGGCGGGAAAAGAGAGCGTTGGCGATGAGGCCGGCAATTGGGGGGAAGAGAAAGACGCCGCTTACCATACGGACCAGCGTAAATTGCCATCCCATTATGCCCATTTCCAACGGTATCCGTGACACACCCAGCAACGACCATGCCGTCATAAAAGCCACCACTGTGCCGATGCTGGCC
>JACPPY010000066.1 GCA_016190755.1 Chloroflexota bacterium
CCATGGAATTTCCCGCGAAACGCGGTAGTCGGTGAATCAGTCCGTATCTGTGGAACTGCCCCGGTCAAGACCTTTCGTATCTGGCGCTTTGCAGTTTTGCGCGTTTCGCGGGAAGCTCTACCTACGGGCTGACCGCCAGTACCCTGTACCATTTCCGGGCCAAGGCTGTGGGCGGCGGTACCGCCTATGGCAGTGACTTTACCCTCACCACTATGGCGCCTAATGCCATCACCACCACCTACACCTACGATACCCTGGGCAACCTCACACAGGTGACGGACAATAAGGGCAATACGACGGCCATCACCTATGACTGGCTCTCCCGCAAGGCGAGCATGACGGACCTGGATATGGGATACTGGGCCTATACCTATGACAGCAACGGCAACCTGATAAGCCAGAGGGATGCCAGGGGGACGGTGCTCACCTTCACCTATGACGCCCTGAACCGTATGGCGGCCAAGAAGAACGGGGCCAACACACTGGCCAGCTACAGCTACGATGACACCACCGGCGGCAACAAGGGCAAGGGCCGGCGCACTGGCATGAGCGATGCCGGAGGCACGGTCAGCTACACCTACGATTCCTGGGGCCGGAACACCAAGGAAGACCGGGTGATAGACAGCAACACCTATACCACCCAGTACGCCTATGACGGCGCCGACCGGGTAACCACCATCACCTATCCCACCACGGAGACGGTCACCCAGACCTACAATGGTCGGGGGCTGCCTTACACCCTGTCGGGGTCGGTAGCCGGCACGCTGGTAAGCTCCACGCTGTACAACCAGATGGGCCAGGGCACGCAGATCGACCTGGGCAACGGCCTGCGCTCCCTAACCAACTACTATGGCCTGGATACCCTGGACTCAGGTGATGCCTCCAACTACTATGGGAAGCTGTACCGCATCAAGACGTATAAGGTGTCCGACGGCACAACCCTGCAGCACCAAAAGTACTCCTGGGATGCCGGCGGCAACCTCTCTTCCCGGCAGGATGCGGTGGCCTCGGAGACGGAGAGCTTCACCTACGACAACCTGTCGCGGCTGGTGGCAGCGAGCGGGCCCTACACGGAGTCCTTTGCCTACGACACACTGGGCAACATGACCTCCAAGAACAGTGTGAGCTACACCTATGCTCCTTTGCAGCCGCATGCGGTAGTCGGGGTAGGGAGCTACACCGAGCACTATGACCTCAACGGCAACATGGACACCAGGGCTGATGCCACCGGCTCCCAGACTATAAGCTGGAACGTGGAGAACCAGCTCTCACAGATAGTAGGCTCAGGAGGATATTCCGGCACCTCCACCTATACCTACGACGGGGATGGCAGGCGCATCAAGAAGGCAGAGGGTGGGAATACCATCGTCTACGTGGGCCGGTACTACGAGAAGAACATCACCACCAGCACGGAGACCTCGCATTACTACCTGGGCGGGCAGCAGGTAGCCATCAAGAAAGGGAGTACGCTGGAGTACCTGCACCAGGACAGCCTCAACAGCACCAGTGTAAGCACCACCTCCACCGGGGCACAGCAGTCCACCATACGCTACTTTCCATACGGAGCTACGAGGTCTTCTACAGGTACGCTGGGAACAGACCAGCAGTATACCGGGCAGAGGCTGGATGGCACAGGGCTCTATTATTATGGTGCAAGATACTACTATTATGGTGCAAGATACTACGACCCACAGATAGGAAGGTTCATTAGCCCAGACCAAGTAACTCACTCCGGGCCTTTGCCTTTCGGGAAGACCATCGACGCACTCACTGTATCATATGACGGGCCTTGGGCATTGACCAGCAAGTCCAATTTGCCTGCTTTGCCAGCTGTGGTTGATCCGCAGGAACACAATCGATACACCTATGTATTGAATAACCCATTCAAATACACGGATCCAACAGGGAATCAGGTGCAGGTGGGCGTTCTGGTGCCAGTATTGGTTGGTGCGGGTCCGGTGGGTTGGACTATTCTGGGAATACTGGGAATCGGGTTAGTTGGGTATGTCGTTTACAGATACGAGGACTCCCAACCGATCCAGTCCGCGAAAACTGCGACAGGAAAGTTGATTGAGGATATCACAGCGCATCCAGAAGGCTGGCGCTTGGTCGATCGCCAAATGCCTGTTCCGGCCACCGGCAAGAAGTACCTTCGTGGTACCAGCATAGAGGAGGTTTGGGAAAATGCTGATGGTCAGAGACTGGAACGGCATATCATTTACGACGAGAATGGTAATATAGTGCACGACCATTACCGGGGTACCGATAACGACCAGTCCGATCAAGATGAAGGAGGTGATGAAGAATATGCTGAATAGGCTGGAGCACAATTTGCTGTCGGAAATGGTTCAAAGTAGTGAACCATTTCACGCCTTATATTCTGATATCACTCGTGACGTACCAGGAACAACATTGAACAAAATCCTCGAAGCTCTTGTGCGATTGAAGGATCTGAGTCTGATATATTGCTTCTACTATGGTCAGGATGCAGGTGGCACCCCTGGGAAGGAGTTCTCATGTCAAGACATGTCTCTGCAGGACTTTGCAGCGCACTACGCCGGAAGGACTCATGAGCAGTTGAGTAAGTATCCACTTGGTGTCGAGTATTACTTTCAAGCAACGCCTAAGGGGCGAATGGAAGAGGCAAAGGAAGAGTACGACGCCTACTATGTCAAGAAACGAGGCTGACAGTCGGCATTCTGTTTCCTGCTTCGACTCTCGGTTTGGCGTTAACGTTAAAATGACGCCAGGTTAGAACCACGGAATGAGTTCGTTGAATCCGCCATTGTATCTGCTACAATAGCCTCGCATTCATTTGCGGAGGTGCTCGATGCTTCGGCAGAAGTCGCCCCAAGCCTCGTTTTATGGCAGCTACCTCTATGACCGCACTGTTCCTCCAGACCACCTTCTCAGGAAGATCAACGCGGTGGTTGACTACCGATACCTGGAATGTAGAGAACCAGCTCTCACAGATCGTGGGCTCAGGAGGCTATTCCGGCACCTCCACCTATACCTACGATGGAGACGGCAAGAGGATCAAGAAGGTAGAGGGTGGGAATACCATCGTCTACGTGGGCCGGTACTATGAGAAGAACATCACCACCAGCATGGAGACCTCGCACTACTACCTGGGCGGGCAGCAGGTAGCCATCAAGAAAGGGAGTACGCTGGAGTATCTGCACCAGGACTCCCTCAACAGCACTACGGTAAGCACCACCTCCACCGGGGCCCAGCAGTCCACCATACGCTACTTTCCATACGGAGCTACGAGGTCTTCTACAGGTACGCTGGGCACAGACCAGGAGTACACCGGGCAGAGGTTGGACAATACCGGCCTGTACTTCTACAATGCCCGGTACTACGATCCTAACATTGGGAGGTTCATTTCTCCTGATGATGTAACACCGGACTATACCAATCCGCAGGACCTGAACAGGTATTCCTACGTCCACAACAACCCGCTAACTTATAATGATCCAACAGGACATTTTGCCCCGATCGCAATTGCGGGAATCGTAATTGGTGTCAAGGAGTTGGTAGTAATCACGGCCAGTGCCATCGGCTTGGTGTACTATGGCCAGCGCCTGGGCAGTGTCGTGGAAACCAGAAGCCACTATCCTTCTTCTACGCAGCCTGATTTCAGTATTCCAACACCTGACGAATTCAACATGTGGCCTGGCGGATCTGGACCTCCCAAGCTCGGACCTATAAGCAAAGCCATCCTGGCGGGCCTTGCTACTGCAACAGCTGCAGGGGCTGTGGCGCAGACATCGCAAGATGACCAACCGCCTTTGCCTTCGTCTGAGCCCGACCTCCCTGGTACTTCTTCTGGTGCACCTGGGACGGGAGGATATCCATATGCTCTTAATACTCCAACACCTGTTGGGGATGCGGAATCCACAAACAGAGGATCAGATGCATCTATGGACGATCCAAGCACATATTACTATTATGATGAGTGGAACTGACGATAATGTCTATGATGGACGAGTACCCGTGATTCTGAAGCTGTTCATGGCTTTGGAGAGAAGTTTGTGTGGGTGCCATAGACCGATTGCTAAACCGATTGGCACGTGGAGATATGGCACAGGATGGAGATCCCAACATGATAAATGATCGACTCTTGTTTCACTTAGTTGCGGGCATGATGTTCCTTATCTTTGCCGCACGTGCCTACACCATATACTCAAAGCGGCGCACCAAGTACAACCTGGCCATGCTAGTGGTCGTCATTGTTCTCTTCGTTCTGATAGTCTTGGACTACGTCTACCCAAGAAGTTTGAAGTATGTTGGTGGAACTCCAGTTCAAATCCTATTAGCCACGATCTCCATACTGTCGTTGCTGTTGTTCTTGTTTTACCCGGAGATGAAGGGGTTTCTTGCCCGGAGGAAGATGAGAGATAAATGATCTAAGAAGCACAGAGACCTCGCACTACTACCTGGGCGGGCAGCAGGTAGCCATCAAGAAAGGGAGTACGCTGGAGTACCTACACCAGGACTCCCTCAACAACACCAGTGTAAGCAGCACCTCCGCCGGGGCACAGCAGTCCACCATATGCTACTTTCCATACGCGGACCGCTGAGATAGTCGTGCAGTTCGTCCGTCCGAGCCAACAGCTCCATATCGGCCTGGGAATACTTCTGGGGGAAACGATGCCGCAGGTAGGGCTGCCTTAGAAACAACCCCCTTCTTCAGTCTCATCTTGTGTTAGAAGAGACTTGCTGCGGAGGCACCCCTATCATCCATGGTATTATAAGGAGCTTTGGATACGTAGCCGGTGCATGGCCAGAGCAAGGAAGTCACTTACCAGGGGATATCGTCCTGTGGCGAAAATCGTTTTGGATTTGCACGATATCTTCAATCGGGGCGTAGCGATTGACGCCGAGCTGAACCGCGTCATCGACGAAGCGGTGCGGAAGAGGGTTACACTGGTAGAAATCATCCCCGGCAAGGGATCGGGACAGTTGAAGAAGCGGGTCTTGCGGTTCCTGGCACAACCGGAAATAAAGAGGCTTTACCACCGGCTGGAGAAGGACGACAAGAACTTCGGCAGGATCTTTGTCCATTTCAGGTTCTAGGCAATCCGGGTTTTTGGGGAAGCTGATCGAGGTTGGTTCGTCGGCGATATAGTCGTTACGCTCTACTTCCGTGATGGCCTGTCCAGTAGGTCTTCCAGCGCTGAGTCGGCGGTTGGAAATTGGAAGCTGAATCCCAGCTCCAGCAGGCGCCGCGGCACAGCCCGCTGGCCGTCGAGGAGAACTGTTGACATTTCGCCGAACAGGGCGCGCAATAGCAGGGCTGGCGTCGGCGCCAGTGCCGGACGATGCAGGTGCTTTCCGAGAAGGCGGGTGAACTCGGCGTTGGTGATAGGGGTTGGAGCAGACAGGTTGAACGTACCCCTGGCGGACTCGTTATCTATCAGGAAGCGGATAGCCTTTACCTCATCGGACATGTGTATCCACGAAAGCCACTGGCGTCCGCTGCCAGTGCGCCCGCCGACGAACATCCGAAACGGCAGCAGCATACGTGGCAGTGCACCACCCTTGGTGCTTAACACCACTCCGCTGCGGATAACGGCGCGACGGACTCCCATGGCCTCCACCGGAACCGTAGAGGTTTCCCAGTCGGCGACAACCCCGGCCAGGAAGTCGTTCCCCGGCGGCGTCGCCTCGGTCACCTCTTCATCCCGGCAGGGGCCATAGTAACCGACCGCTGAAGCCTGGACGACCACGCGAGGCTTCTTTGCTGCCAGCTCGACGGCCTGTACCACGGCTGAGCCGGCATTCAACCGGCTCTCACGTATGGTCTGCTTCCGGTTGGCGGTCCAGCGGCCGGCGCCGATATTCTCGCCTGCGAGGTTGACGATCGCATCAGCCCCGTTGGCCAGGGAAGCCCACCCACCGGCGGTGCGTCCATCCCATTGCTCGGCGTGCACTCCGGCTGGCAACCCCGCAGCGCCAGAGGGGCTCCGGCTGAGGACGACAACCTCGTTGCCGTCTTGAGCCAAATCGGTCGCCAGAGCCCGGCCCACAAGGCCGCTGCCACCTGTGATCAAGACGCGCATGTCTGGCCGGACCTCCTTGTGGCCGGTGCCTAAGGGGCTATTAGCTCGTTGAGGCCCGTGTACGGGTCCAGTTCCCGCCTCAACTGGTAGTCCAGTTCGCCGAGGACGACCTCGGCTGTCGAGAACACCGTCGCCTCGACGAGGTGTCCTCCGTGACATCTATCCTTGCTGCCGAGCTGGACGTGAAGGTGGACGACGAGGTCGTTGTCTTTGAGAGCTACCGAACCCTGTCCGCAAACGATCTCAAATGGTCCGGTGTAGTCGACGCTCGTGTACCCTCCCGGCATCTTGAGCAGAAAGTTCAGTCGGGCCCTCTCCAGCGACCCAATCAGGCCGATAATTACGGCAGAACGGACTCCGTTCGTGCTGCAGTAGGAGTTCACCGCCCGCATCAGTTCCTGGCCGGGCTTCATTCTGAATGTGTGTATCTTCTTGAACAAGCTAACCCCCAGCCGGATTGGCCGGGGTAATCATAACACACTTTTTTCGTCGGGATCTGCTTAGGCTCTTGATTTCCTGACGTACACCCTGAGCCCGTCGGCGCCTTCGGTTATTCCCAGGAACTCATTACTCGTTGCCTGGCACCAGGCGGGCATGTCCGCTCTTATTCCCGGGTCATCGGATATCACTTCGAGCACCTGGCCTTTGGACATTCCCTTGATCTTCATGGCTGTATGCACGATAGGCATGGGACAGAACAGGCCGGTGCAATCCAACGTGGCATCGGAGTCTATGGTTTGTATCTTGCCCGTCTTTGTTATGGTCATCGGCTATTCTCCCGGTTGAGCCATCGCTCTTTTCCTCTAGACCGACTGTTTGAAAAGGTGGAGCGCAGTCTCGGGCCTCAGATGTACCAGTTAGCCGTCGCACCCTCAGCAAGCTGCACGAAGTTTGCCAGCCCTGTCACCTGGTCTATCTCCGGAAGCAAGTCATCCCGGGCGATGTTCAACGTGGCCATCGCGCTGGCACAAGCGTGCAACTTCAACCCCAGCGCCTTGGCATCGGCCAGATAAGAACCTATGGCCTTGATACCGCCGGTGGACAGGCCGCGTTCGATGGCTTTCCTCTCTACAGGAGGTGTCTCTTCTCCAAGGTCGTCCAGATGGCATTTCGTGAACCGTCTCAGGCCGCCGTAGGTGAGCAATAAATGTACCTCACGGCCCATGGCAAGCCCGATCAATGCCAGCGACAGGGCGTACGTGGCTCGGTCGTAGGACCCGCTATGCAGAATTATGGTGATGCGCGGATTCGCCCCGCCTTCTCGCTTCATGAGTAAATCTACTTTGCTCGTATCGTATCGGCCCAGGTCAGCAAGCCTACACCGGCATCCCGGGCTGACTGGTATCTTCCTGCCAGGGCCCGCAGTTTTTCAGACGAGAAGCGCTCGGCCAGTATATTGAGCCCATCGCAGTTGGTCACATGCACCAGCAGGTTGCGCGCAGCCTTTGCCACAGTGGCGCGTTCTTCGGGAGTTAGCTCTGGCCTGGCCAGCAGTGAAACCGCGACCTTGGCTGTCGCCACAACTCCGTCATGCTCTTTGATCAGTTGGTCGACGTACTCTCCAAGGAACTCCCTGAGAGCAGGATAAAGCGCTTCCTCTTCATATCGGAAATGCGGTCCGGTCAGGACGTCCAATGCCCCCAGGGTTTGCCTGGCAGTTTCCAGGTCTCCCGCCTCCGCGGCTGAAGCCAGCTTCAGAAGCCCGTCGCGTACCTTCCGGTGGTCCTCGCGGAATTCATCGATAGGGTCAAGTGTCTTTAGTGTCATCTCATATCCTCCTCACGGGCGTCAAGCATGCGCCCGCATGCAGATTTATGTACAACTAATGCTACAGTTAAGCGGACCCACCATCGACGACTAAAGTCTTGTATGAACTGGGGGAGGTCATGTATTCTGCACCGGCTTGGCGCTGCATATTGGGGATGTGAAACTACGCGAGTAGATCGGCGCCGAATATGCCCTCTATCGCTCTCCTGGCTCCTGAACTGGCCCTTGTCGCAGTGGGATGATCGTAGGCCGCCGAATCGACAGTCACCAGGCGCGCTAGGCCCCTTCTGCTCCTGAGCAACTGTTCCAGTATCACCTTGGCCATAGGGGAACGGCACGTGTTTCCAGCGCACACGAATAGCACATAGGCCTGCGAAGCTACCTGGCTCTGCTGTGCTGGAGGGCTTCCAGTGGCGAAGGCAGTGCTGAGCATATTGTTCTGCGACCACAAACCTACAGCTTTATACATACTATGGCACAGTATTCTTAATGAACTTGATCAACTTATCGATCTGCTGAGACGTCATGTCGTCTGCATGTCCCTGCATGGCTGTATCTTGTATGCCGTTGGATATAATGCCTTGCAGCACCTCTTCGCTCTTTCCTTTCAGATTATCTGCCGTTAGTGCCGGGCCGAGGCCGGATACACCCTCGCGGTTGACTCCATGGCACTCGCTACAGTGGTGTTCGTAGAGTTCCTGGTAGGTGTGGCACGCCTGTGGCGCATGAATAACACTGAGAGTGGCGTAGGACCTGTGCTAATGCCGTTGCAGGTCGGCTGGTCCCACCTTCGCCTTGGCATAGCCTGCGCCGGGATTCAGCGTCCCTGCCGTTGCTGGCCCTGGAACCCGCTGGACCCGCATCAGTAAGTACCCCAGCAGCAGCGAGACCAACGAGATGGCGACGAAGATGGTGAAACCTGTAGCGTAGCCGTCGAGCCCCCACAGGCGCACGGCCAAGGCCATCAGCGGCGGCAAGGCGAATCCACCGAAGGCCCCAATGCCACCTACCCAGCCGGCAGTCCCTCCAACAGACTGCTTCGCCACCTGAGGCACGATCTTGAAGACCGCAGCGTTGGCGATGCCCATGCCGAAGGCCATCACGACCAGGCCGGCGACCGAAAAGGAACTATCATGCGAGAGAGTCATCAGCGCTGAGCCGGCCAGGAACACTGCCAGGGAGAACATGAGAGTCTTCTCGCCGCCAATCCGGTCTGACATGGACCCTCCGGCAACACGGAACACGGAGGTCAGAATGGAATAGAGAGCTGTGAGAGCTCCCGCCCTGGCCAGGCTGTGACCGAAGAAGGACATCCAGTAGGTTGGAAGCCAGGCCGTCAAGGCGATGAAGCCGCCGAAAGTGGCAAAGTAGATGGCCACAAGGACCCATGTCTTCCAGATCCGGCTTGCTGCGACCAAGCCCCGGAAGGTGTTGCCGGAGGGGAAGATGTCCTGACCGAATCTGCGAGAGGTCTCAAGCGCCTCATTGTGTGGCACTTTCCTGTCCCGCAACTGGAAGTAGCATGCGTTCTGGCCGGTGATGACGTAAGCAGCTATACCCATGGCGAGGAAGATGAGCCAGGCAAGATAGGTGCCCGGCAACCCCCAGCCGACAAGGCTGTATGGCAGGACAAGGGAGAAGATGCCGGGGGCCATATTCGCTAGGCCTCCGTATATGCCGAGCGCCGTGCCTTGCTTGCCCTGCTTGCACCAGTATGATACCTGGCCTATGCCTACTGAGAAGGTCGCGATGCCGCAACCGCAGAGCACGCCGGTGAGCAATAGCAGAGGGTAGTGGGCGGAGGTCAAACTGTCCGGGTAGAGGAGGCTCACAACGATGAACAGGGCCGCCATGCCAAAAAATGCCAGGACCAGGAGGAGTATAAAGGGCTTCCGCCCGCCGTTGCCGTCTGTCCAGGCGCCGAATGGGATGCGCAATAGTGAGCCTGACAGCGCAGGCATGGACACGAGGAACCCTACCTGGACCGGGCTGAGGTCCATTACTTGCTTGAACTTTTGCGCTGTGGGTCCAAACAGTGCGACCGCGGCCAGTCCGATGAAGAACCCCAGAGTCGAGCTGAAGAGACATTGCCTGAAAGAGCCCTTTATTTTATGCATGTAGTTTACTGCCCTCTACGAGAAGTTATCTGGCGCTGGCCCCACACCACCACCTGGTATGATCGCCACAGATAGGCCAGGGGCACGGACAGCATATGTACCAGCCGCGTGAACGGGAAAAGCGCCAGCAGTACGAAGGCATTTACAATGTGTACCTTCACCAGCAAAGGCAAGGACGTCACGTAATCAGTCTGCGGCTGAAGTTTGAACAAGGACCAGAAATACGGCGTCGCAGTGTGTACATACCAGGAGCTGCCCCAGCGATAGTAGATAGCTATGCCGAGCCCGGCTCCTACCTGGAGGAGCAGCAAGAACAGGAGTACGGCATCCATGCCCGAGGTTACGGCGCGCAGGCGTGCATTGGAGCTTCGCCTCACAATCAGGACCAGCAGGCCCAATAAGAGCAGAAACCCCAGGGCCAGCGCTGTGCCCTCCAGTATGTACAGGCGAACAGGCTCTCCGTTGAAAACCTTAACCCCCGAGGGGAAGACGACGCCCACAAGGTGGCCTATGAGGATGGTGATTATACCGTAGTGCCAGGGGACCGAGCCCCAGAACAACTGCCGACTCTCCAGAAACTGTGACGAGACGCTCGAAAAGGAGAACTGGCTGGCGCGGTAACGCCATATCGAGCCCACGATGGCCGATAGAGCGGCTAAATAGGGTAAGACTGCGAACAGAAAATCACTCACCGGTGGACCTCCTGTGTCCTGGCCAGCTCTGCCGAGACCTGTTCGAGAAACAGCCAGAGAGAGCGGACCGCCAGCCAGTATTGGTTTTTGTCTTTCTGAAGGCCTTTTTCTATGCGTCCGAGGGTGGGCACCATGCACTCTTCAAGCAGAGGCCCGGTGAACTGGAAGTCTGAGGTGACGCCCAGGAACCTCAGCATAACGCAGAGATGGTCGCCCAGCTCGCCCCCACACTCGACACCATTGGCCGCATAGGCATCGTGCAAATGGATGAGAAAGGAGCTCCTTTTGGGCCCATCCCCGAACAGGTGGTAGCCCAGGTATAGAGTGTTAGAGTTATCAAGGTCGAACGCCTGCGTGTAGGCCTCTTCCAGGGTCCGCAGGGGCAAACGCCTGGTCAGGGACGCGAACGACAGCATCGGGGCTGCCGCTGCCGGGCATTGCATCTCAAGCGCTCCGCAGCAGGTGGCTGCCGATTCCGAAAACGAGCCGGTGGGATAGTCCATGACTCGTGCGAACAGCCGGCACAGCTCTCTTGTATTCTCGATCAGCATTATGGACCCCGCCGGGGAGAGTTATTGGGGCCAAAACCTGTCCGGCCCTTGTGAATCATGGGGTCTACAGTGGCCTCAATAGAAGCCTCGCGCTGATACGGCGGCAGGGAGAAACGGTCCTGGAAGCGTGGCAAAGCAGTCAGGCGTGATATGGCTTCTGCCTCGGAGGGGGTAGACCCGGCCATCTTCAACGCGGCGAGGGCATTGTCCTTGCCTCCACTCCCGAATGATGCCGCGTGCTTGTACAGCCTGACAGCCCGGAGCTTGTCCAGCGCCCTCTCAACGGTCTTTTCATTGCCGCCCGAGAACAGCCTGGCCAAATACCACAAGGGCAGGCGCGCGTTTTCCGTGTCCGAGAAACGACCGGAGCCGGACATATCGAAAATCCCACCAGCGCTGTCCCGGGAAGCCGCGACGACAGGCAGTAGCGGGGGAACGTAGAACAACGTGGGCAATGTTCGGAACTCCGGATGAAGCGGCAGGGCAAGCTCCCATTCTTTGACCCATTTGTAAATGGGTGACTCGCATGCCGCATCGACCCAGGACTGGCTTATGCCGTTCCTGAGCGCGGCGGAAGCAACGGCCGGGTTGCGGGGATCCAGTATCAGGCTGCGCTGGGCTTCCACCAGCACTGCTTCGGGCGCCCTCGCCACCTCGCCGATTCGCTCCGCGTCGTACAACAGGAGCCCCACATAGCGGATCCGGCCAACACAGGAGTGGAAGCATGCCGGCGCCTGTCGGCTCTCCAGGCGAGGATAGCAGAGCACGCACTTCTCAGACTTGCCTGTCTTCCAGTTGTAGTACACCTTCTTGTACGGGCAGCCGCTTATGCAGAAGCGCCACCCGCGGCATTTATCCTGGTTGACCAGGACGATGCCGTCTTCGGCACGCTTATAGGGGGCGCTGCTCGGGCACACGGCTACGCAGGCCGGATTGAGACAGTGGTTGCAGTTGCGAGGGATATAGAAAAAGGCCATCTGCTCCACCTGGAACAGGGACGCTCGTTGCGCCAGCGTCAGGCCCTCCAGGTTGACATCGTTTCTGGCGTAAACCGCTGAGCCGCTCATGTCATCGTCCCAGTTGGGTCCCGCTTCGATATCTATGTACCTGCCCGTAAGGCGAGAGACTGGCCGCGCGGTCGGCTGGTCCTCGCCTTTCGGGGCATCGGTAAGTACCCCGTACTGATAGGTCCAGGGCTCGTAGTAGTCATCCAGTGTAGGCAGGTTAGGGTTGTGGAACAGGCTGGAAACCAGCCTCAGCCGTCCGCCAAGCCTGGGAGTCAGGGATTTTCCGTTTAGCTCCCATCCTCCGCGATATTTCCGCTGGTCTTCCCACATCGTGGGATAGCCCGTGCCCGGCTTTGTCTCCACGTTATTCCACCACATGTACTCGGCCCCGTCCCGAGAAGTCCATATGTTCTTGCAGGCTATGCTGCATGTGTGGCAGCCGATGCATTTGTCGAGATGGAAGACCGCAGATACCTGTGCTCGAATGTCCATGCGCTTCTCCGTTACCAGACTGGTTTGCCCTGGAGCTTGCGAACAAGGATATGCGTATCCCTGTTGATGCCCGTCGGGCCCCAGTAGTTGAAACTGTAGGTGAACTGCCCGTAGCCGCCTGCCATCAGCACTGGCTTTAGCCTTATACGAGTAAGGCTGTTGTGTCCTCCGGCACGCCGCAGCCCGCGCAACGGCGACTTCGGTACCGAGATGGTGCGCTCCGGCGAGTGGTACAAGAGGCATGTCCCCGCGGGCACCCTCGCCGTCACCACGGCGCGAGTCACCACCACGCCATGGTCGTTGTAGACCTCCACCCAATCGTTATCCTTCACCTGTATGGCAGCAGCATCTTGCTCGCTTAGCCACAGAGGCTCAATTCCGCGCGACAGGGTCAGCATCAGCTCGTTGTCGGAGTACGTGGAGTGTATGTGCCACTTCCCATGCGGTGTGAGGTAGTTAAGCATGATGCTGCCGTCCTTGGGCTTCGTACGAGTGAAATCCCCGAAGAACTCCGGGCTGGGCGCCGGCTTGTATGTCGGCAGGTTCTCTCCAAATGCAAGGTACAGCTCGTGGTCGAGATAGAACTGCTGCCGGCCCGTGAGAGTCCGCCAGGGAACCAGGTGCTCCGTGTTGATGCAGAAAGGCGCGTACGTCCGGCCATCGGCTATGATGCCCGACCAGCAGGGGCTGGTTAGCAGCCTGGCAGGGCGTTGCTGAAGTTCAGCGAAGGTCGTCCTGACTCCCCTGTCTTTCTCAACCAGGTGCGCCAGCGGGCGGCCTACTTTCTTTTCCTCCTCCTGGAAGGCCCGGTAGGACACCTCACCATTCGTCTCTGGAGCCAGGAACAGTATCACGTCGGCAGCCTCGCGCGCCTCCTCCAGCGAGGGGTACCTGTTGCCGTTCCACTCCTGAAGGCGGTGAGATGTCATCAGTTGATCGTAGAAGTCTTTGGCATCCCACTTTACCCCGTGTGCTCCCAGGCCGCCCTGCCTCAACTGCGGGCCAAGTGAGATGAAGCGGTTGTACAGGTTCACATAGTCGCGTTCCACGACCCGAAGATTGGGCATGGTCTTGCCGGGAATAGGCTCACTTTCACCCTTGGCCCAATCCTTTACTTCCGGCTGCGCTATCTCGTCCGCAGTGTCATGCTGAAGGGCGGTACAGACGATGTCTTTCACGGGCTGCGGGAAGTGCTTCTTTGCCAACTCGCTGATCTTCCTGGCAAGGGACTTGAAGATTTCCCAATCGCTCTTCGACTCCCAGCAGGGAGGTACGGCCTGCGAGAGGGGGTGAATGTAGGTGTGCAGGTCCGTGGAGTTGAGGTCGTCCTTTTCATACCAGGTCGCGGTCGGCAGGACGATATCCGAATACAGGGCGCTGGTGTCCATGCGGAAGTTGATATCTACCATCAGGTCTATCTTGCCGGTAATGGAATCGCGCCATTCCACTTCGCTCACCTGGCCCTGGGCGACCTCGGATGCGTTGATGTTGGAGTCTGTGCCGAGGAAGTTCCGGAGGAAGTACTCATGTCCCTTGGCGCTGGAGGTGAGGGCATTGCCCCGCCAGATAAGCCACAGACGTGGCCAGTTCTCGGGCGCGTCAGGGTCTTCCGCCGCAAAGCGCAGTTTTCTGTCGTTCAACTGCTTGATCGTCCAGGCGATCGTCTCCGCATCTCTCTGGGCCCCAGCCTTCTTGGCCTCCTCCGCCAACGAGAGTGAGTTCTGGTGGAACTGCGGGAAAAATGGCAACCATCCCATGCGCACGGCCCTGGCCTGGATATCTGCTGTATGGCCGCGAGCTACCGCGCTGTTCTCCGCCATGGGCTGGTACTCGTTGAAACCGCCTTCGTAGCGCCACTGGCCGGTATGCATGTAGTAGAAGGAGGGCGCGTTCTGAAGGCGAGGCGGCGCCACCCAATCTGTCGCGAAGGCTATCGTGGACCATGGAGCAACGGTGGCCAGCTTTTCCTGCCCGACATAGTGGGCCAGGCCGCCGCCGTTCCGCCCCACGCTGCCCGTGAGCATCAGGGCTGTGATCGCCGCACGGTAGATCAGGTTGTTGTGATACCAGTGATTGATGCCGGCGCCAACCATGATGGTACATTTGCCCTGTGTCTGTTCTGCCGTGTCGGCGAACTCGCGGGCGAATTTGACCACCGAATCGCGGCCTATGCCGGTGAGCTTTTCCTGCCAGGCGGGAGTATAGGATTTCTCATCATCGTACCCGGCGGGATAGTCGCCCCGCAGATTGCGCCGTATACCGAACTGCGCCATCATGAGGTCGAAAACCGTGGTCACAGCGACGGTGCCCTCATCGGTCTGCACGTGTTTGACGGGCACGCCGCGCAGGGACGTGGCAGAAGGCTCAAAGCCGGTAACCTTGACTTCTACGATATCATCGTATCCATCGAGGAACGTGAGCGCCGGTTTCAGGTCCGACCCGTCCGCGCCGTCCTTCATCTCCAGGTTCCACTTCCCCATGTCCTCTTTTGACCAACGCGCACCGACGCTGCCTCTGGGCATCCGAGGCCGCCCCGATTTCTTATCGTAGACGAGGAACTTCCAGTCGCCGTTCTCCACGTTGCGGTATTCCGGGAGGGATTTCGCCCGCAACAGTTTTCCCGCCTTATGGGCATCGCCGTCCTTGCTTAATGCCACAAGGAATGGCGAGTCGGTGAACCTGCTGAGATAATCGTTGAAAAATGGTACTTGCCGGTCCGCGAAGAACTCCTGAAGGATCACATGGTCAACCGCCATCCAGAAGGCGCCGTCCTGGCCGGGGTGCACGGGTATCCACCAGTCGGCATACTTCGACACCTGGCTGAAATCAGGCGCCAGGACGACGAACTTTGCCCCGTTGTGTCGTGCCTCAGCCACGAAGTGAACGTCAGGGGTCCTGGTCATGCTCAGGTTGGCCCCCATGCTAACGATGAACTTAGCATGGTACCAATCGGCGCTTTCTTGCACATCGGTCTGTTCTCCCCATACCTCCGGGGAAGCAGGAGGCAGGTCACTGTACCAATCGTAGAAGCTCAGATTGATCCCGCCGAAGAGCTGCAAGAGCCGCGCGCCGCCCGCGTAGCTCAGGTAAGACATCGCCGGAATAGGCGAGAAGCCGGCTACTCTGTCGGGTCCATGGCGCTTGGCGGTATATATCATCGAAGCCGCGATGATCTCAAGGGCTTCATCCCAGGACGTTCGACGCAGCCCGCCTTTTCCCCGGGCTTTTTGATAGATGGAACGTGCCGCCCCATCCTCCATCAGGGCACCCCAGGCTTCGACAGGATCGCTGTGCAGCCTCCGCGACTCCCTCCAGCGGTCCGCTAGCACGCCCCTGATGTACGGGTACTTCACCCGGATAGGGCTGTAGATATACCAGGAGAAAGAGATGCCCCGTTGACATCCCCTTGGTTCATACGGAGGGATCTGCCTTTCGAAGTCAGGGTAATCGACGGCCTGCGACTCCCAGGTCACGATGCCGTTCTTGACGAAGACCTGCCATGAGCACCCGCCGGTGCAGTTGACTCCATGCGTGCTGCGTACCGTCTTGTCATACTGCCAGCGGTTTCGGTAGAAGTCTTCCCAGCACCGCAGCTCCGGGTTCGCGATATCCTTTATCCAGCTCATCTTGAGCCTCCTTGAACCATGCGTCGACGCACCCCGGAGAGCCGGCCCCTCCAGACAAAACCCAGGAGGACCATTATGATCAGCCAACCGGCGGCGCTTGCCACCAGGTACCAGGAGAAGAGACTTGCCGGCCTGGCTTCACCTGGCTTTCCGGCCTCTTCCAGGAAGGCCACCAGGTTGGCGATCTCTTCGTCGGTCAGTGGCTTGTCCGCGCCGATCTCGCGCATTACAGGGAACGGCATATTCTTCAGGACGGATGTTACGCCCTGCGCACCAAAGACGGAGTAAGCTCCCGTAAGGTCTTTGGCCACTGCCCCGCCACCCGCCCCTCCGAGGCCGCGAACGGAATGGCAACTCAGACACGCAGGTCCGCCGTTTTTCAACGGTGTTACACCGGTGAACAGGTCTCGACCGGCAGTGGCACTACCGGCGACAGCGACGGTCGTGGTGCTTCGGGGCTGGCTGCTCTGTGTCGATTGTCCTGTACCGGTGGGCTGACTGGCCTGACCTGACATCTTGTCGAGATAGGCCAGAACCTCCCGCGCCGTCTCGGGGGAAACCCCCAGGTTGGGCATTGGTATCGCGTACTCAGCCAGAAGCTGCTTCGCGATGGGATCTCCCGAGGCGATCACCTGGTCCGGGGATACGATGAAACGGACCAGCCACTCACGGTCGCGCTTCTGAGTTACCCCCTGGAGGTCGGGGCCTACTTTCCGACCGTACCCAACAGTGTGGCAGCTCGCGCATTTCTGCGCGAAGGCCGAGGCGCCAGCTTCCTCGGGCCCGGCGGCGCGCACCGCAGTGGTTGCAACGGCTGACGTCAAGGCCAGGGCCGAAACGGCGAGAGCGATTCCCCAGACTACTGCGCGCGGGTATGTCGTCTTCATAGGATTTCCCCGGTCTACTCCTGTTCTATTCTAGTACGGCGGCTACTTGGGGGTGTGACCCCGCTCCTGGACTGGATGAAGTCCCATATCCTTTTCAGTTCCAGGAAGTGTGCCTCATCACCGCTCTGTACGTGGTAGACATGCCAGCGCAACTGGGGAGAGTCGGGCCTATCCTCGTGTTCAAGCCATAGTCGGATGACGAATGAAGCCTCCTGTCTTTTCAGCGGCGTCCTGACGGGCCAATTCTAGCTCAGCGTGCATAGGTTTACGAGTATCTTCTCCTTGCGCCTCAATGCTGGCATGTTGAGAGGGAAAATCCAAATATTATGAGACCAACAATATCTCCTTGGCCTTAGGGAGAAGAGCTTCGTTTTCCCTGGCGATGTGAGATCCAAGGTTGAAGCCAAGCTCTTTTGCTGCATGTATAATCAAGGTTCCACGGTCACCCGTTAGCCTCCGGCGATCCAGGTGGCGCACCTGAAGCCTGAATTTATCAATACATTCTCTGATGATCCGGTGGTCGTTTTTGTAGACGGATAACGGCCCATACATTTGGCACAGTGTGGCACAGAGTGCGAACATATTGTCACAAATGTCCGGTGTTCCAGTTATTAGCTCGATTGGTCCGGGCCCAGCCAGTGCCCCTTGCACAAGTGGAAACAGGACCTCCTCTTCAAAGCGGAAGTGCCTGGGCAACTCGTCCTGCACGAATCGCAGGAACTCGATCAGATGGCGTTTCGATGCCATGACATCCTCGTCCTGCAAGCTGTCGAACAGGACTTCGACCTGGGCTAATCCGCGGTCGTGGTCACATTTGATAGTGTCCAGTGCGTCAGCTATATTCAATTGCAGTCTTCCAATTTCGTCTATCTGCCTCAGCTTCTGCTCCGTCATTGCAAGAAGTCCTTCGGCTGAAGAGCGACGCGGCAACCTCTGCCTCCACATAGCTACAGGCACAATCCGGTACCTGAAGGGCACATAGCTCAAATCCAAGAGGGGCTACCTCACCGGTGACATATGCCTCTTGCCTGGTAGGGACAGCACTGACTACTTACTATCTATACTAGAAGTAGGGATTGCTTCGTCGGCTCCCTCCACCATCCCACCACCCCAGCCTTCTCGCAACGACGGAGAGGAGAGCCGTCTACTGAGACTGTCCTGTCCGAACGGCATGCCTATCTTTCTCCTATGTTCACTTTCCCAAAACATTGATACACACCCACACATCCGAGCAAACTGCCCCGGCGTGTTGGGTGACTTTAATTACAACATGCTACGGCGCCACGGTCTTTATGTATTGCGCCAGCGCGTTTATCTGCTCCGGCGTCAAACGCCCCTTGAAACCAGCCATGGCGGTGTTGGGCCGCCCGTTGGTAATCGTGTCCGTGACCAGGTCGACGGACTTGGACGATAGGCTAGTCGGCGTAAGCGGAGGACCAAGACCCGAAACCCCCTGGCGATTGTTACCGTGGCACACGGCACAGTTAGCGGCGAAGAGCGCCTTGGCATCCACGCCCGATGCGGTTGTGCTCGTGGCCGCCGCCGTTGTGGTCGTAGTGGCCTTGGTAGTAGTTGTGGTAGTGGTGGCCGATGCCTTAGTCGTAGTAGTGGTCGTAGTTGCCTTAGTCGTGGCAGCCGATGAAGTCGACGTGGGGCTTGTTCCAGAGGAGCAAGAGGCTGCGACTACCCCGATGGCAACTATAACTGTGACAAGCGCGATTTTCATCCTCGACACAAAGCTATTCCTTTCTGGCTTCTAGATCAGCACATCGATGAGCATGAATGCGAACAGTCCCAGCAGGTACAAGCCGGAGAATTTGTAGCTGGCCCAGGCCGTTTTGCGCTCGTGCCTGCGCCATAGCAATAGGTTCGAGCCAAGGAAGAGCCCTCCGAAGAGCAATGCTCCGGCGAGGTATACCGGCCCCAGTTGCGAGAAGAAGAACAGCGCAATGGAGGATGCTACCATCAGCGCCGAGTGCAGCATGATATAGCGGGCCGTTGCCTGCCGGCTGGCCACCAGCGGCAGCATAGGTATGTTCGCCTCACGATAGCTCTCACTGTGCACCAGCGCAAAGCTCCAAAAGTGGCTGGGAGTCCAAAGGAAAAGGATGACGGCAATGACAAGTGGCGCAGCAGACAGTTGTGTTGCTACAGCAGCCCAGCCGGCAAGCGCCGCGCACGAGCCTGCCAGGCCTCCGACCACGATATTCACAGGCGTGCGCCGTTTCAGCCACCAGGTATAAACAAGCGCATAGACCGTCGCGCCAAGGAGTACGAAGATCGCCGTGAGGTAGCTCAGAAGCAGTGAGATGGCCACCGCCACAATTAACATTCCCACGGCAACGGACAGGGCTTTCCAGGCAGGTATGATGCCCCTTGCCATTGGCCTGTTCCTGGTCCGGGACATGACCGCATCGATGTCCCGGTCCATGTAGTTGTTCATTATGGAGGCACTCGCGCTGGCCATAACCCCGGCCACAGCCACCAGCGCTACGCGGAGCCAGGGCACGCTGGGCCCGGCGGCAACCGTCGCAGTAACTACCGCCACGACTACCAAAAGCGCCAGTATCCTGGGCTTGCATAGCGAGATGTAGTCCCGTATGCTGGCCACTTCTATGGAACCGGCAGGGGATAGCGCTGGCTCTGAGGCTTCCCCGATCATGTTTACCCTCCTCCAGCTAACGGATTGGCCATGCCTCGCTGAGCAGACGGTAATTGGCCAGGACCATCAGCGCAAAGAAAGCCAGGAAGATAAGCGCCAGGACGAGTGTGCCGGGCGTCTGTACCTTGGGCTCTCTTTCTTCGTTTATCGCCATGCTTTTGACCTCCTTACACTCATGCCGGCAGCGGGACGAGTCGCGTCTTCCGCAGCGCACCGCTACCTGCATCCTCGGGCACGGTATAAGTACAAGCCTTCTCACCTGCCTCTGTCTCCGTTGCTTTTAGCATTTCTGCCTCTTGCCGAAGAGCAGTGTGCTTACAGCTATCAATATGTAAATCACCAACCCGGCGAACGCTATGGTGCCGCCGACACCTACCAGTACGAGCGTCGTGTCCACCCCGGCCAAGCCCGATGCGGAGATATCCGCTGTCCTGCGGGGCACTCCCTGTATGCCGGACCACAGCATGCCAAGTGCTAGAATGGCAATACCGCTACCGAAGATATACGGCTGCACCCGCGCCCAACCCCGCCCCACAAGCTGTTTCTGCGTCATCAGCGGCAGCAGGTAATACGTCAGGCCCATGAAGGCCAGAGTCGTCCCGCCTACTACAGTGGCATGGAAGTGTCCCGGTATGCGCAGCGTGTTATGGGCGATCAGGTTTATCTGGTCGTTACCCTGTATGACCCCCGTGGTACCGCCGATGAAGCCGAAGATTACCATGCTTATCACCAGTGCTGCGAAACCGGGCTCGCCCCAGGGGGCCCTGGTAAGCCAGCCGAACAGCCCGGTGATACCCTTCTTGCGCTGGGCCACCTCAACGGCGGCCGGTATGGAATACGCATGGATCAGGCTTCCCACTACTGCCAGATACATGAAATAGGAGGTATTGAACATACGGGTTGCCGTGCCCAGTGCAGGGTCAACCAGCAGGTGGTGCATGGAACCTAGATTGATGAATAGCACGTAAAGTAGAAAAGCGAAGCGGCTTACCTTCTCGTTCACGGGTTTGGCCCCGACGGTCAGCGTGGCCAGGGCGTACCAGACAGCCACCATGGCCGCCAGATTGACCTGCTGTGCCGGGTGGCCGAAGGCCCAGAACACGATACGGTAGATGCCAGGATCCATTCTGGGTAGCAGGCCGACCGACCAGAGGAAGGTGGGAACGAAAGCCACGGCGCCCGCGAGCAACGTGAAGATGCCGATAATAGCGGCGACTATGAGTCCGTATGTCACCAGGGGTACAGAGCCCGTGAACCTTCTCTCGGATTTAGCCACTATGACTGTGGCCATGAACAGGCCTATGGCCAGCAGGGCTCCAACGGCGAAAAGTATGACTCCGAAGTAGAATAGCGGGTGAGCCTGCAACGGCGGATAGGCGGTGAACATCACGTCGGCCTTTCCGGCGAGCATGATGATATTTGTCAGTATAGCGCCGGCCAGCATCAGGACCCAGGCCAACCAGCCCAGCCCGGGCTTCACCAGCCGTGCATTGAGCAGCACCGCGCCGCCAAAGTACAACCCCGCCACCTCGAAGAAGACGATCCAGAACACCAGCATGTCAGTGCCGTGTGCCGTAAGCAGACGGTAGAATGTCTCCGGGGGGAGCAATTTCACCGCTGGCACGCGCGTAAAGGCGATGAGGATAGCAAATATGCCACCGATAAGCAGTGCAACCACTGCTGTCACTGCATTGGCTATTATCAACCTCTGCGCCGGCAGGTGTACCTTGAGGCCGGTTACCGGACAGGTCCTGAAATCCGTGCTGTCCATCGGTTGAACATTCGTTGACACCTTTGCCATATTCTTACTCCGTAACGATTATCTTGCCTACCATAGCCTGGTGGCCGAGGCCGCAGTACTCGTTGCATATGACAGTGTACTCTCCAGCCTTATCGGGGGTGATAGTAGCTACATAGTCGTAATCAGGGAGGACCATAAGGTTAAGGTTGCCGGGTTGAAGAGAGAACCCGTGCTGGAAGTCCATGGAAGACAGATGCAGACGATAGGTTTCGCCCTCCTTGAGCTGAAGTATGGGCGACCACTGCCAGGCCCGGGCCACCAGGTATACGTCGCTGCCGGCTGGAGGGCTAACTACCGGCACTCCGGCGTCATCCCTCACCCTATACTGCTGAACCATTCTCTGGGATGCATGGCTGAACTGGTCCTTAGTCACCTGGTATGTCTCTGTGGGTATGTTCTGTTTGCCGATGGCCATCCAGATAAACATGGAGGAGAACATTGCGAGGCCAACGATGATCGCCAGGACCACCCAGAACTTCTCGACCCGGCTAAGGGGGTTCCACCAGATGCGTTCCGGAGATGCTATACTGCTCATAGTTCATCCGCTCCTAAGGTTTGAATAAGGGCACGCGCATCACGTCTATGACCGACCAGGCAACATAAAACACTAGGGGAATGCCCAAACCAAGAGCAAGCAGGAGATAGATGTCGTCCATCAGCACCTGGCCCAATGGTATCCGTTCCGGCTTGGTTCTCCGTTCACGCTCATCCATGTTCGTATCACCTCGCATGCCTTTTATTTTGAGTATAGCATCGGGCTGCGGTCTGGTCTGTCAAAAAAATGACAGTGTCGGTATATAGCTGCTATTATTTAGCGAACTCTTTTGACTGGAGACACAAAGGTAAGTGCTGAAGACTTTATACCGTAATCCGCTGGCATCCATACCTTGTTTCTCCAGCCTCGATGGGGATGCGTCGCGAGTCGTAATGGTGTCGCTGCAGGAAACCCCCTATCGCAAGGAGGAGGTTATCTTCTTCGAAGGTGATCCTTGCCCGGGACTATTCATCGTTAAGTCCGGCCGGGTTAAGCTGTACCGTAGTTCTCCCAACGGTGATGAGCATATCGTCAGGGTGCTGGGGCCCAGTGGTTGTTTTGAATGCGCGCCACTATTTGACGGCGGTCCAAACCCGGTCAGCGCTCAGGCGATGGAGGATTGCATACTATATTTCTTACCAGCCCAAGCCTTTCACGCTATCCTGACCAACCCCGAGGTCACTATGAGCTTCGTCAGGGTGCTGGCTCTGCGGCTGCGCGGGCTCCTCAACCAGGTTGAGGATATGTCTTTTCGGACAGTAAGAGCTCGCCTTGCCCGCCTGCTACTTCAAATGTCCGGGCCTGCCATTGAGTCAGTTGCCGAGGCTCCACTGACGCTGTTGAATCAGCATCAACTGGCCTGTATGCTCGGCTGCACGCGCCAGATGGTCAACTCCTCGTTGGGCAGCCTTGCGCGGGAGGGAATTATACGCAAGGACGGCAGGCGCATAGTGATACTGAAACCGGACGAGTTGAAGAGGATGGTCGAGGAAGCCTAGCCGCCTGCGGCCGCAAACCTGGAGCATCTATTCCCTACAAAGCCGACTAAAGTCGTTGTTAGCCTGGCACCACCGCCGTATCATTTCCGTATCATCTAATGAGGAACAACCTCGCATGCTAAAGACAGATGCACCACAGATCGATACCGCCACCAATACGAAGGAGGAGGTTAACCCTCCGGGAGAGCAAGGCGATTTCCGGTTGATGCATGCTGCCAGAAGTCGACTCAAGCTCGAGCTACAGGGGCTGGCCTTCGCAGTCACGCACGGGGCTACTCCCGAGGAATACGCACGGTTTCTGTGGGGGACTGGCGCGCAACGATGGATGGGCAAGGACTCGCCGGCGGCGGATGAGTACCTGCTGAAAGAGGAGGAGGCGATGTCGCACCTCTTTCCCTGGATAAAGGCCCAACGCGTGAAGATGTCACCCACGGAAGCTGAGGCTGTCTTATTGGGAGGCTGTCTTGGTGGATGGGGAGAGAAGCGCTTTAACCTGGCGCGATCCCTCGGCCTCTTCCGGAAAGAGGTGTGCCGCTACTGTATCGAGGCATGCAGGGTTTGGGGCGAGCAACTGGGCCTTAAGGTTGTGCCCGTGCCCAAATGCAGGGCCGGTTGCCGCCTGACGGTATCGCGTGAGGCTGCTGCTGGAGCCGCCTGCGACACGGATGGCCAAAGACCATGATACCAGGTTGGGAGGTCCGTTTTGCCTGCGCCAGCACCAGTGCAGTTTTCGCTTTGTCTTCAGTTCAGGGCTTTCGGGTGAGCTTCTCCTTGGCCTCGTTCCACAGGGCGTCCTGCTCGGCCAGAGTAAGCTTGTCCAGTGCCTTACCCCGCTCCCGTGCCAGCTTTTCCATGTACTCGAATCTCTCTCGGAAGCGGTCTGAGGAGCCTCTGAGCGCCGTCTCCAGGTCCAGTCCCATGCGCCGTCCCATGTTGACCAGCGTGAAGAGCAGGTCGCCGAACTCTTCAGACTTCCGCTCCAGTCCCTCGGCATCCTTGAGTTCTCTGACTTCCTCGCATACCTTGTCCAGCACGCCCGCGTCTTCATCCCAATCGAATCCAACACCGGCTGCCCGCCTCTGGAGAGAGTAGGCATACGCCAGGGCCGGCAGTTGGCGGGGCACACTGGACATAACTGACTGCTCCCCACCACGCTCTTTCGCCTTCAATTCCTCCCAGCGCTGCATGACCTCATCCGCATCCTTCGCCTTGGCCGTCCCGAACACGTGGGGATGCCGATGCACTATCTTCTGGTGTATGCCGCGGGTGACATCGTCCATGTCGAACTCCCCCGCCTCCTCCGCGATCTGGGCGTTCAGCACTATCTGGAGCAGCAGGTCGCCAAGCTCTTCACGGAGCTTGTCAGTAGACTTGGAGTCAATAGCCTGCAGGACCTCGTAGGCCTCCTCCAGGAGCGTTGTCCTGAGGCTCTCATGCGTCTGCTTCCTGTCCCACGGGCAACCCTCCGGGCTGCGTAACTTCGCGATAAGGTTGCGAAATTCATTGAAGCTATTGCTGTATTCTTTAGTCAAGATGATTACCCCGGACCTCCAGTGCGCATGCTCGTTCAGGCTAGCGGCTCTTCTTTTTCACCTGATATCGGATCAGTGTTTTCAGTACCTTGGCATCCGGCCGCGATTGGTATTCCTCCTCGTGCGGACCGGCTATTTCATAGCCATTCGCCGTGACGAACTGTTGAAGACGCTCAACAGTTTCCATCTCCTGGTCATAAGGTCCGAGGTGTAGGATTTGGGCCACCGTGCCATACTCCCAGGTTTCCAGATTAACTTTAATATCCCGTTCTTTCTGTGGCAAGGTAGTAGTGTTGTCGGGGACGGGTATGCCGACGATAATAGACCACTTTTCCTTTGGCTGGAGATGAGCATCCGGATAGCGGGCGCGAGGATAGCTAACTTTGAAGGACTCCAGTCCCCTCTTTTTCAGGTCGAACTTCAGCGTATATACTGATCCAAATAGAGCGGGGAAGACCCGGGAGAAGACCTTGTCCGGAGAGCCTTTGCCCTGAACAACGGCCATTCTCTGGGGTGGCATGTCGAGTATTACGGGATCGGTCTTGAGTTTACGCGGAGACATTTGCACCTCCATAGCTGATTTGTTTTTCCCGAGTACTACCCGTCAGGCTTCGAAGTAACAAAATGAACAAGCCCCTGAACCAATTCAGGGGCTTCGATTTCGTGCTATCTGTTCCGTTTAGTTTGAGCCCGGCATGCTCCAATTTCGCCTTGCCCTGACTGGAATAGGGTTGTGCACGCCGTGCGTTGCGGCCTGTCTTTATCTGCTGTCTCGCCTCATGCCCATAAGCAGGAAGACGAAGTAGGCTAGTTGGGCCAGGGCCTGTAGCATCGCTGCTACATAGGTCAGCGCAGCCGCAGACAGGACGGCGCTGGCGCCGGCGTACTCTGTTGTCGACACCAGTCCGTTGGACATGAGCATCTGCCGGGCGCGGTTGCTGGCGTTGTACTCCACGGGCAGCGTGACCAATGAGAAGAGCACAGCCGCTGAGAACAGCAGCACGCCGATCCAGGCTATTGTAAATCCAAACTCGGACCTGCTCATGGCATAAAGGACAAGGCCGAGCATAACGAACACCCACCCCAGTGTGCTGCCCACATTCGCCGCCGGTACCAGGGCGCCGCGCACCGCCATCGGCGCGTAGCCGACATTGTGCTGCACTGCGTGGCCGACCTCGTGGGCCACAATCCCCATCGAGGCCACTGAGGACCTGCCATAGACATCTGGCGACAGCCGGAGCACCTTCTTGCTCGGGTCGTAATGATCGCCAAGCTGCTTCTGCGTCTGCTCAACTTGTACGATGCCTTCCAGGCCGTTGGCACGCAGCAGAGTGCGCGCCACATCCGCACCGGTGAGGCGTTGCATGTTGGCCACCTTGGAGTACTTGTTGAACGTCGAGCTTACCCTTGCCTGGGCGATGATCATGAAAATCAACGCCGGGGCCATGAAGAGAAAATATAGAGGATCAAAAAACATTGCTTTTCCCTACGTTATGTTTGTATTCGCCTTTTGCAGGCGAAAGATATCCTAGCACAGCGATGGTCTTAGCGCAAGGGTAGCACAGAGCCCACAAAGCCACGGGCGCCGCGGGCGAAATCCGAGGCCCACATCTCGCGCTTCCCCTCCGGCTGCACGCGGCGCAGCCCCAGAACACCCTCCCCCGTCTCCACGCCCACCTCAGCATCGTTGGTCTCCTCGGGCGAGATGGGCACCACGCGCCCGGGCACGCACCCCGGCCTGTCTGGCAGGGCCATGCAGTCCAGGACCTTGAGCATCTTGCCCTGGTACCAGGTGTAGCATGTAGGCCAGGGTTGAAAGGCCCGCACACGCCGCCAGAGCTCCGCCGCCGGCCTCTCCCAGCCCATCTCTCCGTCCTCTTTCGTTATGGTGCGGGAGTAGGTAGCACGGGAGTTATCCTGTGGATACGGTCTGATTTCGCCATTAAGCCACATGGGCAGTGTTTCTACGAGAAGGGCAGATCCCAGCTTCGCCAGGCGTTCGGACAGCGTCGCGGCAGTGTCGTCCGGCAATATATGCTCGTGTGCTTGGTTGAGTATCGGCCCGGTGTCCATACCGGCATCCATAAGCATTATGGTGACGCCCGTGGCCTCATCGCCTTCTAGTATGGCCCAGGGAATAGGCGAGGCACCGCGCCAGCGAGGCAGCAGCGAGGGATGGATGTTGATGCAGCCATAACGCGGTATGTCCAGCACCGCCTGCGGCAGTATCTGCCCATAGGCGGACACTACGACGACGTCGGGAGCAAGTGAGGCTAGTTTCTGGATGTCGGATGGGTCTCTGAGCTTCAGCGGCTGGACGTTCTCGATCCCCTTGGACTCGGCAAGTTTTTTCACCGGGCTGGCTGTCAGCGCACGGCCGCGGCCTGCCGGCCGGTCGGGCTGAGTATACACTGCTACAATGTTATACCCGACACTCAGCAATGCTTCCAGAGAGGGTACGGCGAACTCCGGCGTACCCATAAAGACGACCCGTTGTGCGTTCACTATGCCATTCTAGCACGGGCTCTGCTCACACAGGAACAAGCGCCCGGGGGAATACCCGCCGCCGGGGAGAGCGCTGCGCACAGACAGACTTGAAAAGCGTGGTGCTGAGGTACCGACCGCGTTTATACTGTTGCCTTTCTGCCTTCCGCCTTGTCACGCCTTTTCTTCGCCCAAGGACAGGCGCTGATGCATACTCCGCAGGTAGGGTACTTCAGCTTGAGCGTTTCATGGAATATATTGAGCTGGGCCAGGCATTTCTCTGCGTCCACCGCGTCCGATGCATTCCGGTAGCATCCTCCGGTCGCTATGCCTTTTATCGCGCCAGCCGGACAGGCATCGGCGCAAGCCGTGCACCGGCCGCAGCGGTTCCGAATAGGAGCATCCGGCTCCAATGGCATGTCGGTAAGCACGCTGGTCAGGCGCAGCCTGGGGCCGAACTGCGGACTTATCAGCAACAGGCTCTTCCCTTGCCAGCCCAGTCCCGCCAGGATTGCCACCGCCTGGTGCGACAGCCCTTTCCTGCCGTTCCGCCAGTCGTCCAGGCATGAGGCTGCCGTGTACTCCGCCGCGAATCCCATCTCACGAATTCGGGCCGCCACCAGGGCAGCAAGCCTGTCCAGGGCCACGTTGGCGTCGTCGTTGGCCTTGTGGTACTGCTCGACGTACTCCGGCGTCGGACGGCAGGCGAAGATATCTACGACCTGCTCCGGAAGGCCGATACCGAGAGACAGGGCTCGCGGAAACTGGCCTGAGATATGCTCCGGAGCAGATACGCCGTTGTACGGCCTGGAGAGGTCGGCTATGCCCGCCAAGTCCGCGCCACGACGCAGGGCAAAGCCTTTTACCTCAGCGGCGAGCTGTTTTCCATCCGCTGTTCCCGTCCACGGGACGGAGCCACTGCAAGAGTTCACCTGGGAAGAGCGATCATCTCCATGTGTTGTCATTGGCGCCTGGCAGTGTAGCACGGCATGCACAAGGGCAACAAGGCGTGTGCCGGCACAGCCCAGGCTGTTTTCCACCGGTGACACTGTATCTGTTGGTCCCTGTCTCTTTCGGAAACGCTAATAACGCTTAGCGCTAGCGAGCCGATTGACATAACGCGAGCAGGCAGTTACCATTAAGGCCGATTTTTCACGGCATCGGGACAGGTCGGCCTACCCGGACGCTGTTTCCCGCGCCAGGGCGTTTAACACCCAAGACGCCATGCTGGCAGCTGTCAGGAGGGTACTCTGGACAAGAACGACAGGCAGGCTGCGACGGTACTAGGTCGCAGGATCATCGACAACATCAAAACGGTCATTATAGGCAAGGACGCCGCCGTCGAGAGAAGCCTTATCACGCTGATGTGCCGTGGCCATGCGCTCATCGAGGACGTACCCGGGGTAGGCAAGACCATGCTCGCCCGCAGCCTGGCTATCTCTACAGGTTGCAACTTCAAGCGCATGCAGTTCACGCCGGACCTGCTCCCGTCGGATGTCATCGGCGTGTCTTTCTACAACCAGGCCAAGGGCACATTCGAGTTCCGGCCCGGCCCTATAATGGCGCAGGTGGTCATGGCCGACGAAATCAACCGCGCCACTCCTAAGACGCAATCGGCGCTGCTGGAAGCCATGGAGGAGAGGCAGGTGAGCGTGGACGGCGTGACTCACACGCTGCCGCGCCCATTTTTTGTCATCGCGACGCAGAACCACGTGGAGTATGAGGGCACGTTCCCTTTGCCGGAAGCGCAATTGGACCGTTTCCTGCAGCGCATAAATATGGGCTACCCTGAGTTCTCCGAGGAGATGGCGATCATCGCCGGTCAGGCAACGGTGCACCCCATAGAGCGGCTCAAGCCGGTGGCGACGCCCGAGGAGGTGCTGTTCTTGCAGGATGCGGTCGGCACCATCTACATCGATGAGACGGTGCGTGAGTACGTCGTGTCGATCGTTAGGGCGACGCGCGAGAACACCGATATCGCGCTGGGAGCTTCGCCCAGGGCGTCGCTGGGGCTCTCCCACGCGGCCCAAGCACTGGCGCTTCTCAGGGGCCGTGAATTCGTGATCCCCGATGACGTTAAGGAGTTGGCCGAGGGCACCATCGCTCACAGGCTTATTCTCTCGCCCGCGGCCAGGATGAAAGGTGTGGAGACCAGCCAGGTAGTGGCACAAATTCTGAGTGAGGTCCAGGTACCAGGGGCCAGACGTGGGGCGACCTTGAAGGCCGTTTAGCTGGAACCGCAATTCGAGCAGGAAGAGCATGTCTCAGCGTATCATTATCCCTCTGCTGCTTCTGTCTCTTGTCCTCTTCATCTCCCTGTCCACGGGCATGGAGCTCTACTACCGCTTTGCCTACGTGCTGGTGCTGGCCCTCGCCGGTGGGTTTGTGCTGGCGTGGTTGAACCTGCGCTGGCTGTCCGTCAAAGCGAAGGGGAGGACACGCGTGGCGCATGTGGGAGGACAGTACGAGGAGGAGGTCACGGTCGCCAACCGCGGCTGGCTGCCCAAAGGCTGGCTGGAGGTGCAGGAGCTTACTGATCTGCCCGGCCTGCGTTCCGGCGACATAATACGACTGGCGGGCAAGCTCGAACCGCCCTGGAGCACACGGACTTCGCAAGAGCAGTCCTGGAAGCTGACCACTTTCTGCTTCAAGCGTGGGCTGTTTCGGGTCGGCCCGGTGCGCATCACCAGCCGAGACCCATTAGGTTTCTTCCGGCTTTCACGCAGCTTCCTTGACCCGCACAGGGTTACGGTATATCCGGCCGTTCAGCCCCTGCCGCAGTTCCCGTTGCAGATCGCGGATATGCCTGACGACGGCAGGCTGCAACGGCGGTCTTTGCAGGTTACGCCGCTGGCTTCCTCCGTACGGGAGTACCAATCCGGCGATAGCATAAGCCGAGTTCACTGGCCGTCTACTGCCCGTATAGGTAAGCTGATGGTAAAAGACTGCGATGTCGGCAAGTCCTCCAGGATATGGCTGATCGTCGATATGCAGCGCAGCGTTCAGGCGGGACAGGGATATGAGACTACCGACGAGTTGTCGGCTTCAGTGGCCGCCTCCGTCGCGCAGCATTTCCTACTTAGGGGTTTGCCAGTAGGCCTGGTGTCCAATGGCGATGGGCGCTGTTTTGTCCCGCCAGAGCGGGGCCCGGAGCACCTGGAGCGCATACTCGAAAGCCTTTCTCTCCAGGCGGCTACCGGAGACAAGCCACTGGAAGACCTGCTCCTCGAAGAGGAGAGAAGCTTTAGCCGCAACGACGTGCTAATTGTAGTGACGCCTTCGCAGCGCGATGAGTGGCCCCGGATACTGGGAAGCCTCCGCGCACGCTATGCGGCTGTCATTGCCATTGTAGTTGACGCTGATGACTTCGGCGGTGAGCCTCGCGCCTCGTCCGTTATCGAAAGACTGATCGCCCTGTCGGTGCCCGGTTACCTGGTGAGGAACGGTCAACCTTTGTCGGAGGCCCTGTCCACACCTATCGGCTCCAGCTCCAGCATATCGAAGCTGGCTGCTGCAGGGGCCCGCCGGTGACACATGCCGTAGCTTCCCCTTCGTCCGGCGGCGGCTCGCCTGGCCAGCGGGCCGCTGCCGTCCGCGATTTCCTTGTGGGCGAAGCCACGCTCTACGTTCTGTTGTTTTGCAGCATGCTCGTGGTGACGTGGTCGGTTGAGCAGGCAGAGTGGGTGACCACACCATCGCTGGCGTTGGTGGCCCTCCTGGGAGTGCTCACCGGAGTCCTGATGGCCAAAGTCAGGGTCCATCCGGCTGTCAAACACACAGCAGGCCTTCTCCTCGGCGTCGCGACTATTGTCTGGCAGACGCTGACCATAATACATGTGGATGGCGTTGCTCCGCGGATGAGGGAGGTGGCCTTGCGCCTGGGGCTCTGGGTCCAGGCAGCCGCCACGCGGGGCGTCAGCTCCGACGACTTACCCTTCGTCTTTCTGCTCGTACTCATCACCTGGCTGCTGGCCTATATTTGCACGTGGCTGGTATCCCGCCGCAACTACTGGGGTGCGGTGTTGCTCCCTGGCTCCGGGCTGCTGCTCAATCTGTCACAGCTTCCACCGTCTTACCTGCGTTTCTTCTTGCTGTACGCCTTCACTGCCATGCTGCTTCGGGTGCGCATGGACTCGCTGGCCGAGGAATACCTCTATTTGCAGAGGCACACGCGGCGCCCACCGCGCATGGGCTTTGCTCGGTTGAGGAACGGTGCGTTGTTCGGCGTGGCGGTCATCGCAGTAGCGTACCTGCTGCCAATCGGGCCAAGCTTCAGCAGCCTGAACCGGGTATACGACAGGGTACACTACCCCGGTGAGCGGCTGACAGACGACTTTGTGCGGCTCTTTGCCGGGCTGCCTGCGCGCAAGCCGAGCCCGTACCACTCCTTCAGTGATGTCATAGCCCTTCAGGGGTCCATAGACCCGGGTGACAGCACGGCGCTGATGTTGCAAGCTCAAGCACCGCTTTACCTGCGGGCGCGCACATACGACCTGTACACATCGAAGGGCTGGAAGTCTTCTGACTCAAAAACCTACGAGTCTGACTGGAAACCCACTTACACCAAGGAGGAGCCGTACAGCAAGCGCTACTCAATAACCTATACTGTCAATCCCGGCTACTCAACGGACCTCCGGTTCGCTGCCGGCGATGTGCAGTCTATCGACCAGCCTATCACACTGGAGACGTACGATTCTCCCACGTACACGCTGGACCTTACGGACCAATCGAAGGACTCTGCATTGCCCGACTCCGTAAAGGCGATAGCCGCAAGGCTCCGAACGGCGGCGAGCGCAGCAGGCGTAAGACGCCTCGAAAAAGCGGCCATACAAAAGCTTTTGCCTCAGGACATGGACTTGCTCGACGTTAAGTACAGAGGCGCTGCCGTACAACAGGTCAAGGTGGCGCGACAGTTGCCGGAGGGCGCCGACATCGTGAGCTACCATACCGGCAAGGGCGTAACTGAATTGGACCCCTACCAGGTTACCGTCTGGCTGTCGGAGGCTACGCCGACCGACCTGCGCTCTGCGGGGGCCGACTATCCGGGCTGGGTGCTCGACCGCTATCTTCAGCTTCCTTCGACCCTGCCGGACAGGGTCAAGGCGCTGGCGCTACAGGTCACGGAAAAGGCCAGCAACCCTTACGACAAGGCCATGGCAATACAAGAACATCTATCATCCCTCGACTACAGCACAGACATAAAGCCGGCGCCTTTCGATGTCGACAGCGTGGACTACTTTTTGTTCAACTTGCGCAAGGGGTACTGCGACTATTTCGCTTCGGCGATGGCCGTGCTGTCCCGCAGCGTGGGCATACCGTCGCGTCTGGCGGCCGGATACGCCCCGGGAGACTATTCCTTTGACGGATACGTAGTCAAAGACTCGGATGCCCACTCCTGGGTACAGATTTACTTCCCGGGCTATGGCTGGATTGATTTCGAGCCTACGCCGGGTAGCGTGTTGCCCGCACCTCAGGCACATGCCCTGGACGAGGCTTCCGATACGGCCGACATAGACAGCCCTACACCGTTTTCGGGCGATGACCCCTACGGCGACGACTTATCCTTGCTGCTGGGCAGTGACGGCTCGTATATTGGAGATAGCCCTCAGGAGTCAACTCTGCTGTGGAAGGTGGCGATGCCCCTGGCGGCGTTGCTGGTGCTCGTGCTTCTCTGGCGCCGGTTCCTTTGGCCTTCCGGAGACCCCGGGGCGACTTATTCCCGCATGTGCTCGCTCAGTGCTCTGTCCGGCGCCGGCCCGAAGCCAGGCGAGACGCCCTACGAGTACGCCCGTGCCCTGGCACGCACGCTGCCCGAGGCCGAAAACGAGGTCTGGTCCATCGCCCACTCATATGTGCTGAAACGCTACGGCAGGCTGGAACCTGACACCAAGGAACGGTCAAAGCTGCGCCAGGACTGGCTGAGTATCAGGTTCAGGCTGCTGGGCAGGGCCGTGAGGCCGTCCAGGTGATCACCGCCGCAGTCTTGACGCCTTGCCGAGACGCCCGATCCCACCTGTGTCCCATACACGGCTTTGCAACCATCGGTCCCGTTTGATCACATCGGCACACCAGTCCTACGCCATGCTGCTCACAGCTTTTGATTACCAGTCTTTTCTGGTCATCAATGCCAAGCATAATATTTTCGAAATATCCACGTAGCCTGGCTGTAAAGCGGGCGTCATTCTCATGTAACACACCTTCAGGATAATGGTTCCAACATTTAGAAAAAAGACTTTGGCGGCGAATTGAATAATGGCAACCATACTGGTTCTAATAGGCGATCAGCGCAGAGCCCCATCAGTTCAGGCCGATCTGAGACAGGCTGGACACGTATGCTTAACGATGTCTGATGCCGGTGGGAGTGGGATTGAAAAAGCATTGTCCCGAGGCCTGGACCTTGCCATAGTCGACAACGTAGCATTCCAGCCTGGCTCTCAGGCCAGGGAACAGCTTTGCAAACCATCAGTGGATGAAGTGGTACCGATCATTCTGCTGATACCGGAGCATACCCTTTTTGATCGGGAGTGGGATCAGGCGATAGATGACTTCATTGTCGAACCTTATCGCAAGCTTGAATTGCTATCTCGCATACACAAGATAGTATCTCAGGCCACAGGAATAAACGCAAGGCCAACTATTTCACAGGGAGCACTAACCATAGATGAGGCCAGCTACGAGGTCAAGGTAGGCAAACGGAAAGTGGACTTGACCTACCGCGAGTACCAGATACTGAGATTCCTGGCCAACCAGCCTGGTCGGGTCATCACCAGAGAGAAGCTGCTAACCGAAGTGTGGGGCTCGGACTATTTCGGTGGCCACCGGACCATCGATGTTCATATCCAGCGGTTGCGACGGAAGATTGAGGATGATAATTACGCCTTCATTGAGACCGTGAGGAATGTGGGCTACAGATTCAAGAAGTCCGAGGATTTGGACACGCGTCATCTTCAACAGACGCCAGATCGATACAGTGTTGTTTTCGACGCGATTCCAGACCCGCGTCAACCTGCTAAGTTGCCCCTATGACCTCCGCCGTACCACATACAACGCAAAAGCCTTCCTCAGGCTATGTGGAATAGCATCGTCGATACCGACTATCAAGAGCACGACTGCAAATTCTTCGTTACACGTCCTTAACGTTAGCTTCTCCTGAAAGAAACTTGCCCCGAATATAGAGGTAATAATCATTCTCTATCATGGAGGCAGTTCAACGTGCCGTACGCAACAAGCGGCACATGGATGTGCATCATGGAAAGGAGGGAATCAAATGTCAGTCGAAGCACTGGCCGCCGTCGGTACCTTTGTAGGGTTATTCATGGTCTGGGCAGTCATTCCCAGCCGCTTGAGGAAGAAACATGCTTCCAAGGCTGAGGATGAACTCCCAAAGCAGTCTGTCTGAGTGGTCATTTTGAAAGAGGTTGTTGCCCGACTTTCGGCTCGTATCTGGTTGTAACGGCCTGCGAAAGGCAGGCCAAGTCTATGGCCGTACGCTGGTCCGGTTCGGCAACAACCCCGAAAGGAGTACAACTATGAATGTATTCGAGCCCGTTGTTTCCCCTTTGTCACGCTGGTTAGATTCTGGTTCGGCGCGCCGAGATGCATGGACAAGGCGGAGCCTGGTCATTTTAGTGATGGCGGTATTGCTATATGCCTCGTTCTGGCTGGTTCCCACCCGCGTGTTAGCCGCTGACCCGACAGGCACCGACACCCTTAAAGATAATCCCAACATGGCGGTAAACATGGCCTGGACCTTGATCACCGGCTTCCTGGTCTGGTTTATGCAGCTTGGTTTTGCCTTCCTTGGGGCCGGCCTTATTCGATCCAAGAACCAGACGAACTACTGGACCAAGAGTTTCATGGACTTCTGTATAGCATCTCTGGGTTTCTGGGCCTTCGGCTTTGCCCTGATGTACGGAGGCTCCAAGCTGTTCCCGGGCCTTGATGTGGGCAACGGTTTCATCGGCTTTTCTGGCTTTTTCCTCAGCGGGACCAGCTATGACGTCTCAACAATAATGATGTGGTTCTTCCAAATGGTCTTCGCCGCCACCGCAACCACCATCGTGGCCGGTGCAGTAGCGGAGAGGATGAAGATCACCGCTTACCTGGCGTATGCCTTTGTCATTGGTGCCCTTGTCTATCCTATTTATGGGAAATGGATCTGGGGCGGTGGGTGGCTAAGCACCCTCTCGATACTCGGAGCTACTGGGGCTAAGGACTTCGCTGGCTCCGGAGTGGTGCACATGGTGGGAGGCCTAGCTGCTCTTATAGGGGCAGCGATGGTTGGCCCCAGGATAGGAAAGTTCAACAAAGACGGATCGCCCAACAACATAAAAGGCCACAACCTCCCGTTCGTGGTCATTGGTACCTTCATCCTGTTCTTCGGATGGTTCGGGTTCAACCCCGGCAGTACTCTGGCTGCTACTGACCTGCGTATCTCAGTAATTGCCGTCAATACGTTCTTGGCCGGTGTAACAGGCGCCGTGGTGGCCTTGTACTGGACATTTATCCGCACTGGCAAGATGGACATCATCGTGGGCTGCAACGGGTGCCTAGTGGGGTTAGTGGGCATAACCGCCCCAGCCGCTTTCGTGGCGCCATGGGCGGCAGTTCTCATCGGCGCGACCGCCGTTCCGTTCCTGTTCGTCACCGCCAATATTGTCGAGCGGGTGCTCAAGGTGGATGACGCGGTCGGCGCCGTGCCGGTGCATTTCGGCGGAGGCTTGTGGGGCCTGCTCTCGGTCGGAATTTTCGCCGATGGCACGTATCAGGGTGTCAAGGGGCTTATCACGGGCGAGGTGGGCCAATTGCTTCTTCAACTCATCGACATTGGTGCTCTGGTTGCGTGGGTCAGCCTGACGATGTTCGTTACCTTCTGGGTGATCAGGAAAACCATTGGACTCCGCGCCAGTCGCTCTGAGGAGTTGCTGGGCCTAGATTTGCCGGAGCACGGCATACAGGCTTATCCAGTGGAAGCTCCTGCGGTGGCAGGAGCCGCCGAAACAGATAAAGCCTGATCCTCTGACCCGCTCAGTCTGGAGGAAGAGTTAAGATGCCTGCATGACACACCCCGAGTTTCACGGGAGCACCGTGTAGGTTCGGGGTGTGTCAATTATTACCAGGACAGCGGCGTATCATCTTAACGAGCCATTCGAGCGCAGCGAGAAGGCGTGGCAGTCTCTGCCTCAAGCCTTCTCCTGGGGCTAAGGCCGCATGTCACCCGAGTAAAGTCTGCAAATCCACAGGTCTTGAGACTGCCTCACTTCTTGATCAGGGAAAGCAAGGCGTTGTTAGCAATGATGTGGCTGGAGCCCCGGGGGAAACAAGGCCTGTGACAGGCTGGCGCCTTCCCGCCTGCCCAGGCGTTTTCCGGGGGGTGTGTCATGCCTCCTCTTACTTGCAACAGAGGCAATGTAGGTTCCATCTTGGCCTTGGCCTGAAGCTGGGGAGCTCCGCACGTTTACGTTATTACCTAGTCGCAACTTCCGAGTCATCCGAAGCTGTTTAGCTTTGACGATGTAGACAGAA
>JACPPY010000073.1 GCA_016190755.1 Chloroflexota bacterium
CGCCTCCTCAATGTCCACCCGGCTGTGGTAGTTCACTACACAATTTCATGCAGGCACCCCCATCTCTAAGTGCTGCCTATGATGGCAAAGGGCCCTACGCCTGAGATAGTCAGGTCAAATACCTTTACGCCCTGTCACGGATCGGTCATGGTTCGCCTCCTTATCGCTCCTCCGATTACTTTCATCAACCTGCTAGGGTTTGACTACGTGCTCAATCCCTACTAACCCTCCAAACAACTCGTTCTTGTTCCACTCCTTGACGTAGTCCTTGTGTGCGCCATAGAGCTGTTGTATCTCAACTACGCCGTTCGCCAACAGCTTTTCGTATATCACATCGCCTATTTTTGTGGCAATCGCCATCGCCTTGTCCCGGTCGAGGACCCCGTAAGACTGCCTGATGAGGTCGTCCGTTATCGGGTGTTCCCAATAAGCCAGATTGCACCAGCTACAGTAGAGGGTGTGGCTCAACGTAGGTGCTGCTGATGAGCCAGAGGTGTAGCCAAAGGCGTAGTCGCGGAAGGTGCGGGTCAAGTAGTTCTGGCGCACCGTGGGGTTGTATTGGGCAATCGTCACCTTCGTCTTGATGTTCAGGTTCTTCTCCCAATAGTTGACTATGGCGAGCATCACCTCGACGCTGACGGGGTTATTGCCTTGATCGGCGGCAAAGGCGTTCATGGAGAAGCCGTTGGGGTAGCCTGCCTCAGCCAGGAGCTGCTTGGCCTTCTGCGGGTCATAGGCGCGGACGGGCCACCGGTTATACCAGAGAGCACCTGGCGTACGCGTCCCATAGCTCCAGCCCTGGAACTCGCTTATCGGGCGGGCGTAGCCAAGATATAGCTGGTCTGTGATGGCCTGGCGGTCTATGGCGTGGTCCATGGCAAGACGCACCTTGACCTTGTCTGGGGCCATGAAGTCTTCACCCACCCACGGAATCTTGGGGTCATAGGCAGAGGGGACGTTACTCAGCTTTCCCTCGGGGCCGCCTTCCCACTTGTATTTGCTGATCATCCCGCCCAGGAAGTAATTAAGGTTGCTGCCCGGCATTCTGATGACCCGCGTCTTGGTGTTTTGCTCCACCAGGGACGCCTGTCCGGGCCTTATGTCGGTTATAGCTACCTGGCCAGTAAGCAACATGGCCAGGCGGGTAGCGCCCTCAGGCACCTTGAGGATGACAAGCTTCTCGAACTCTGGCGTCTTGCGCCAGTGATTGGGCACGGCTTCCAGGACGACCCGCGTGTCTGAGACGTGCTGGACTATCTTGAAGGGGCCGGTATTGACGGGTTGCTTACGGTAGCCGTCTTCACCTACTCGCTCCACGAAGGCTTTGGGCATCACGAAGCTGCTCGTCTTCTGGTAGTCGATGTATAGCCACTGGAGCTTGGAGCGGTACCGTATGGTGACATCGTCCACGATCTCGACGTTTTTGAGATCCCTGTTGTAGACTGCGAGCCGTGGCACGAGGTTGGAGATGGTGCCGCCCAACAACAAATGCGCATCCGTAAACTTGATGTCCTGGGTAGTTACTACCCCCTCGTTGTTGTGCCAAGGGATGCCCCGCTTGATGACCTTGGTGGTGACGACGTCCTCCCCGTTAATCTCTATCTTCCAGGAGTCCATAACGCCTTCGCGGGGGTCGAACGAGTCATTATCTTTCCGGTTAATTCCATATAGTGAGTCGGTATAAGCCGTGTTGACGGTGACGGTATCGGCGGTACTGCCGCCGTTTCTAAGGAGCCAGTCCTCCGCCCCCATGGTGTTGACGGCGACTGTGATGGTGCCGGATGGAGCCTTGGACTTGGCCGGTGCAGGTGCTGCCGCCGGAGCGGGAGCTGCGGCGGGCGCAGGCGCCAGCGGTTGAGGTGCGACGGCCGGAGCCGGTGCTGACGCAGGAGCCGGGGCTTTTGGCGCACCGGGTGCCGCCGCAGGTACCGGAGCCGCCGCGGGCGCTTGAGCGGCCGGGGCGCATGTGGCTAACAGAAGCGCCACGCCAGCTATTAACAGTAGACCCGTGAGCCCTATCCTATTGAACTTAAACATCTGTTCCTCCTTACCTTATACAGTACTCGGAATTGTAACAGGCAGAGTGCAAATAGACATTCTGGGAAGGGTGCGCCTTTTTCAGCGGCAATGCACAAGGGGACCAATTCTAGAGAATACTCTCATGCCAGCCATCCTGAGGTGAACACCGCACTGATATTGACACATACAATCCCTGGCTGTCAATATTGTGGGCCATTAAACTCCCCCTTGTTTCTGATATCTGCCGGGAGGAGTCAACAATAGAACCTTGAAAGGGTGCCCCTTTGAAGGCTGGAACCTCAGATAGCCCTCTACGCGCTTAAGTCAAAGGGGCCTAGGTTACACCTTAGCTGGGACTGTAAACCTC
>JACPPY010000071.1 GCA_016190755.1 Chloroflexota bacterium
CTTCCGCTCGTTGTGCAGTGTTTTCCGGAGTCCCACCCGCGCGCCAACAGTTTGGCTAACTTGCATAGGGGGTTTCCGGCCAGATTTCTAGGTTGGCGGTCAGTGTTCTGGCTTCCAGCTCCTCTCGGAGTGGTCCTCCTGGTGGCCGCGATAGCCCTGTTTCCGCGAGACGCCAAGGTGGGAAAGACCCAACTGGACATGGCAGGTGGTGTGCTGCTCGCCGGGGGAGTCACTATGGCCTTGCTGGCGCTGAGTGGGATGGGTGACGTGACCTCCCTTGCAACATTGCTGCCGATTGTCTTCAATGCGTCGGTCGGCATTGCGCTGATCGTACTGCTCATGAGAAGAGAACGCAGGATCAAGAACCCGATAATCGAGGCGGAGATTCTCAAACGGAAGCCGTTCCTGGCGGCAAACGTATATAATTTCGTATTTGGCGGATTTATCCATATTACTTCCAGCCTCATACCATTGTTTGCTGTGTCTGTATATGGGCTGTCTACCGCCGGCAGTGGCTTCGCGTTGACACCTAAGTCTGTTGCCAGCCTATCTGCTACTATTGTGACTAGTTTATTGCTCAGGCGCTGGGGATACCGTATCCCAATGCTGTTGGGATGCCTGATCATAGCTGCCAGCTTGTTGCTGCTGGTTGCCGGAGTCACGCAGATCAGCCCGTGGGGCGCCTCGCTGGGTGGCGTTGGCCCGCTCCTGGTCATCTTGTTTGTGGCCGGACTCGGCAGCGGAATCGCCAATCCTGCAAGCAATAATGCCTGTATCGAACTGATGCCCGACAAGGTAGGCAGCATCATGGGGGTTAGAGGCATGTTCAGGCATACTGGGGGAGCCTTTGCAATTTCAGTTGCAACGCTGATTCTGCACTTATCTTCCAGTCCTGGCAGGGGTTTCGCCATCATATTTTTGATGTATGCCTTCGCAATGTTCAGCGTAATTCCTCTCATTTACCTGATGCCCAGAGGGGAGAGGGTCCCAACAAAAGAACGGAAACCACAGTGGGCGTGACAGGATGTCTGGGACGCTACGCGTCGGCACCACACCTGGTGCTGCAAATCAGCATCAGCGCGGTCGGACGCTTTGCCGGCCATCCACCCTAAAGTAATTCGATTTCCTTCAAGTCCGGCGCCGCTTTGAGCTCGGGCTCGGTCAATGCCTGGATATCGTCGACCGTCCACCCTGGCGCATACTCTTTGAGGACCAGCCCCTGGTACGTGACGTCGATGACGGCGATATCGGTCACGATCAGGTCCACGCACCGTTCGGCCGTGAGCGGTACGCAGCACTTCTTGACTATCTTGGGCCTGCCGTCCTTTGTCGTATGTTCCATGGCCACAATGACCTTCTTGGTGTTGAAGGCCAGGTCCATACCGCCACCGATATTCCCCACACCTCTCCCCGGGAACATCCAGTTGGCCAGGTCTCCGCAGTCGGTGACCTCGATGGCACCAAGGACTGCGACGTCCAGGTGGCCGCCACGCACCATGGCGAAGGAGTCCGCATGATGGAAGAAACTCATCCCGGGTTTGGGACGTACGTACTGACCTCCGGCATTGACTAGGTCGATGTCAGCCTTTTCCTCTACCTCGTCCGCGGACAAGACCGAGCCGAAGCCCAGCATACCGTTTTCGGAATGGTAGATGATGGTCATCCCCTCCGGAACGAAGCTGGATACCATGGTGGGGATGCCGATACCCAGGTTTACTACTGCCCCATCGAAAAGCTCTTTGGCTATTCTCATGGCTATGGCTTCTCGACTCAAGCGCTCTTTCATGGTTCACCTCCCAGCGTTCCTACTCTCGCTTCGCCCAGAAGCTATTTTCCAGGTGGCGCCGGAATCCCGGGTCCTGTGTTATCTGGACGATCCTGTTCACAAAGATTCCCGGCGTCACGATAGCCTCGGGGTCCAGGTGGCCCGTCTCGACCGTCTCGTCCACCTCGGCAATAGTGGTCTTGGCCGCCGTTGCCATAATAGGATTGAACTGTCTTTGAGTGCCCCGGTAGACCAGGTTGCCCGCCCGGTCTGCTTTGTACGCCCTGACAAAGGCATAATCCGCCTTTAGCGCATGTTCCAGCAAGCACGGGCGTCCGTCAAAGATCCTTCTCTCTTTTCCCTGCTCCATGATCGTACCTGCGCCGGTGGGAGTATAGAAAGCCGGTATTCCGGCGCCACCCGCCCTTATGCGCTCAGATAGTGTTCCCTGTGGAACTATCTCCAGCTCGACCTCTCCAGATAGAATCTGTTTTTCGGCCTCTGTGGGCTTCGAGGCTGAGGTGGAAAAGGGGAACGAGGCGATGACTTTCTTCACCTGCTTGTTTTGGAACAGGATACGATGGTCATCGTAGTCCAGCGTCAGCCCGATTCCCCCCGCCGTGTTTGCCACGATCGTCAGGTTTCTGGCTCCCTGTCGGCGCAAGGCCTGTATCAGGTAAAATGGTGTTCCTCCCGGGCCAGCAAAATTGCCGATCATGATTGTGGCCCCGTCAGGGATATCAGCTACCGCCGCATCGAATGATTCAAACACCTTGTTTAGCAAGCTGTGTCCTCCCGCTGCAAACTGCCATCACAAATTTGACCTATGTGTAAATTATACCGGCTCCATGCAGCAAGTTAAAAAGGTTTTCAACATGGGTCGCTGGTTCCGGCCCGCCGTGCGAGCGTGGAGGAACTCAAGCCGTATTTGTCGTGACCTGTACAGTGGCGGTATCGCCCGAAAGAACCCTTTGGACTAAGTAACTCGGGAACTGCAATCGACCCTACTATCGAGGCCGAATTCACATTCAGGCGGATTGGAAAGGCCTTGAAAAGGCTTGATAATGGGTAGGTGGGCTTCTGGAGTGCTATGACGGCTGCTTAAGATGGTCGCCAAGCAGGTATCGGTGTAAGTTCACGCTACGGTGCAGGCCGTGCCCGAGGCCAAGAATCCTCTTGAGATCGGAGTGCCATGGTAGATGCAGTTATGAAGGCTCAATTCATAAGGGTGCTCATAGTGGACGAGAACGCGCTGTTCCGGCGCGGACTGGTATCATTGCTGAACGATTGCCCGGATTTCCTTGTTACCGGAGAGGTGACCAGCGTACAGGAGATCACCGCTCAGGAAGCTGAGTTGCAGCCGCATGTAGTTATCGTAGATATCCAGACAAAAAAGCCCAATGGTTCCCAGGAGTTGTTCGAGTTGAGACGCATGTTCCCAAATTCCAGGCTGTTGGTGTTGACCTCTTCCGTAGACCAAAAGCACATGCTGAAAGCGATGGAGGATGGTGCCAGGGGCTACCTCTTGAAAGATGTAGACCTCAAGGAACTGGTCGAAGCGCTGCGCCTGATCGCTCGTCGAGATGCGATACTTTTTCCTTCTGAGATCAGCGGCACGCTCTTCAATAGCGCGACAAGCAGGAAGTGCAGAAAGACATCGGGCCTGCTTAGCCCGCGCGAAATGCAGGTGTTGACTCTGGTCGCTCAGGGCAGTAGCAATAAGGAGATAGCTGAGGCATGCCATTTGAGCGAGACAACAATTAAGGCGCACGTGCGACGGATACTGGATAAATTGGATGTGAAGAACAGGGCGCAGGCGGTTGGGCTGGCGATCGATGCAGGTCTCCTGAGCACGAAGAACAGGAGTTGATCCTTATGAAGACGCGTCGCCGGGAAGCACCTCCGCAGCCAGCTCATTCGACCTGTCCCATCGGGTTATATCAAAGGGGATCACGTGGGCGGCGTTGGTCCTTCCCATAACGCCGGGGCATAGCGATTCGACTTCATGCCGGTCGTTGCAGCGAGAAAGCATGGTCTCTCCACTTATCATGCCTTTTGTATATAGATCCGCCAGCGCTTGGTCCAGCAACTTCATGCCGTCGCTGGCATAGGTCCTGATAGTATTAGGCAGTTGATGTATCTTCCCTTCCCGGATCAAGTTCTTCACAGCCGGGTTACCTAGCATGACCTCGACTGCCGGCAGACGCCCCTTGCCATCAGCCTTGGGCACTAGCGTCTGGCACAGTATGCCGATAACCAATGAAGCCAACCTGGCCTGCGCCAGGTAACGTTCATGCGGCGGGAATAGGTCTATTATGCGTTCGACAGCCTGTGACGCACTTGGGGCATGGCCTGTTGTCATCAGCAGGTGGCCTGTTTCAGAGATGGTCAGCGCCGCCGCCGCCGTCTCCGGATCCCTCATTTCTCCTACCAGAATGACGTCAGGGTCTTGCCTGAGAACGTGCTTGAGAGCATGTGAGAACGAGATCGTATCCTCGCCAAGCTCCCGCTGGATTATCGCGCACCTATCGCTGGTGTGCGTATATTCGATAGGGTCTTCTATCGTGACCACGCGCCTGCTTTCATGGCGGTTCAGGTAATCGATCATCGCAGCCAGTGTGGTGGACTTGCCGCTTCCTGTAGGTCCGCTGACGATGAGCAACCCGCGAGGTTTAAGCGCCAGCTCCCTACACACTTCTGGCAGATGCAGCTCTTCGAAGCCCGGGACGGTGTTCGATATCAGGCGGAGGGCAAGGCTGATCGACTTGCGCTGCACGGCGGCGTTACACCGTACCCGAAAACAGTCTTGAACTTCATAGGCAAAGTCCAGCTCAAGCTCCCTATTGAAGTCACGCCGCTGCTCCTCGGTCGTCAGCTGTCCTAGAGCAGTATTGACTTCCTCTGGCGAAAGAGCCGGCATTCCCTCCAGGCGCTGTAACGCGCCATCTATGCGGAACATCGGTGGCACCCCAGCACAAAGGTGCAGGTCGGAAGCCCTGTTTGATTGGGCCAGCTGCAAAAGAGCTATTATGTCCATGGCATCTATTTCCCTCCGTTCTTCAATATGAGAGTGAACCCAACTCCTCCTTTGGCAGCACCCTGTATGTTAGCTACTATGACTTCTGAAGGTTGCCTGCTCTGCTTCAACTCCCTGGCATAGGACAGCACCTGTGCCTCATCCGTCGCTTTGCCGGTGATGATGGTCTCGGGCTCCGCATACTTTATTCTGGTCAGAGTAACGTATTTCGGCGCCAGTTTGACCGCCGTTGGCAGGTTACCTCCCACGATACGTTGGCGCGTAGCGAAAAAGTCCGCGGCTGTTGCCAGCTTGCTGTAGGCTGAATTCGACTCACTCAGTGCTTTTTTGAGCTCGGTTATTTCCTTGTTTTGAGATTGCTGCTGGGTTAGTTTCTTGCTCAGTATCTGGCTTGCCTGTGCAACCTCGCTCGAGGCTCCGACATGCCTGGCATAAGCATCGTACACGTAAAACCCAATAAACGTCAGGATCCCGACGGCAGTTGCTCCCGCAGCTATGGCAATTGTTCTGGACAAGTGTATTGGCCTATACCTGTAAGCCTCTGGCAACGCGTTGATATCGACGGCCGGCAGTGCTGCCTGGCGGCTCAACTTCAGCTTCTTGAGAAGCAAACCGATGTTGACCGTGTAATGTCCGGGCACAAGGTTACGAGGGTATATAAGGGGTGGAAACTCCATAGCCGCCGGGTAGACCGGGTTTCCTGGCAACGATTGGTGTATAGCTGCCTCGTTTGCCAACTCACCCGATACAAAGACTGGGAGACCACCTTTCAGAGGCGCATCGCGTGTTGTGGCCTCATAGAAAGCTACTGTGCGGTCAAACTCGCGTTTCACGAATGACGTTTTCTCCTCCGAAGTCTTTCCGCGTGGCAGCGGTAGACTGCGGATAACCTCTGGCACACCATCAACTGTGATGACTATGTCTGCATCGCTTGACCTGACATCGACGAACGCGCAGGTCGTCTTGCCCATCACCCTTGTCAACGCCAGCGGTGCAAGGTCCATTACATAAGGCCTGATACCGGCCCGCCGCAATGTGTTTACCAATGCGTCTACCACATTGCGCATGTGGGCAATGATGAAGACTCGTACCTCCGGGCAGGAGGTACGCACGACCTGCCACGATAGGTAGAGGTTGTCCGAGGGGACCGGCAACTCACGTTCTGCTTCCCGCCTGATCGCCTCGCGCAACTCCGACGGCGGCAGCGACGGCAACGTCACGACCCGGGACAGGCAATGCAGGCCACTGAGCCCGACGACTACTTTTTTCTTCTTCAAATGCAAGTCGCTGAACAGGTCTTTAACCTTATCACCGACGGCATTTGCGTCGACGACAAGGCCATCGTTAACCATTCCGGGTTCCAAAGGCGCCGAAGCCCACTTCTCTATCTCTTTCCCTCGCGCAGAGACGAGCTTGATGCTGGGGCCATCGATGTACAGGCTGACCCTTGTCTTGGCCGTGAGGTGCCAAAGAAGCCGGCGTATCCTCCTGAGGACAGTAAGTATCCCGTTTCGAGCCATTTTGAACGGGTTGATAGTCCTTGAAGCTTGTGCGTCCATGTCACTTCACCTCGCCGTTGTAATAAGAGTAGAGCGTCAGTTCCACTATTGTGCTGGGCCGTTCTGAAGGCCCTGGCTGTTCTCCCGGCCTTGCAATCTTCTGTGGTATGTCCATGTCGACTGACCTGATGAGGCCCGCCGACAACTTGTTCAGCTCGAGCACGAAATCGACCATATTGGACACCTCACCTGATACCTCGACTGTCAGAGGGAGTATCTGGAACGAGGTGGCGCCCAGCTTCTGGGATTCGATGCCTTTAGAGGTAAGCTGATTCACTTGCACCCCAGTCTGCTTTGCTATCCGGTATATTTCGTCGCTGTTGCCGATGCTCTCCAGCGTCCGGGTCAGTTTCTGCTTGACCGCCACCATCTGCGAGTTGGTGCGTGCAAGCTGGTCTTTCAGGTCTGCCATCTGCGTCGCGAGTTTGCCGGATGCGAATGTCGTCAGCCTCTTCTGCGTCTCCGACAGTTCCTGTGCCGATAGTTCCTGCCTATGGGACAGTTCTCGGTAGCCTACGCCGAGGCCGGCGGCAACCACGAGGAATGCTCCTGCTGCCAGTGACATGTAACTGCTTTTGCTCATCTTCAATTTCATGGCTTTCATCTCCGGTTGTCTTATCGTTGTGCTTTCCAGTGCCTGATCCAAACCGATCCAGACTCCCATATACCAGCGGTAATAATGGCCTGTGTGCTGCCCTGAGCGTTCCTGGCGGTGGAGGTGATCTTGTAGGCAAATAGGTCGGACACTGTCCCGACGTCTTGCCGGATGGCGGTAACTGCCACAAACCCGGCGATGCCTGACAACGCATAAATGCCTTCGGGGTTCGCGGTGCCCCGTATGCGGAAGGTGATGGATTTGAAGTTGAAAAGGCCTTTCTTCGGGTTTGGTCCCGGCTCAATGGAGATTCCTGGGTTCTCGAACGCCCAGGTCAACGTTATCCCAGCCTGAGGCACGCCGGAAATCACAGGGTCATCCGTCGTAAGCGAGCCGCCTACAGGGCCTGCCACATAATCCAGCCCTGGAGGCAGGGAAACGACGACTTGTTCGATTTTTATGACCGAAGTGGTCCGGTTGGTCAAGGTGAGCGTGTAGATGTAGTTCTGGGCCGTGTTGTCGTAGTTCACCTCTTTTGTTATCTGTAGCCAGTCAGAGTGGGGCCGGATCTCTCCTGTCGGTATCCCATCAATGTACTCGACATAATCCATTAGGACATCTACAGTCATGCCGTTGATGATGGTTGGATTCCCATTCCCACCCAGCCTGTAAGAGTAGGGAAGGTTTCTGGGCGGGTCGTTCAATGCCCGCCAGATTGCGTCTTCGATGCCGGAGTCGGCTGAGTACAGGGCCTGGACGTTTTCGTTTATTACCCGGCCGGTGCGAAGGCTGGTGGATACAAAGCTCATGCTCGGAGGTATGATCAATGCGCCTGTCGCCAGAACCGCCAGCACGAGGGCGAGGACCTGCCCCCTATCCTTTTTCATAAGCCTGGGTAAAACATTCATCGTCATGCCCTACCTGTTGTAATTTGGCCTTTGCTCGGCCACGTATTCTCGGACCACATACCTGGAACCGGAGCGGGCGTTCACTGTGAGCTTCCAGGAGCCGTCAGCCTGCGAAGCGACACTCACTGAATCGATGTTGTCGGCAACTTCCCTGGAGTTGTTTGACACACTGCTTCCATCATTGTTGATCACCGACTCCGACCTTTGGAGTTTGTAAAGCGAACCGGACGAAGGGGCCCGCGAGTAGCGAATGGTGTGCGCTTCTCCTGTCTCCCAGTGTTTCCACCTCATAGTGGCCACCTCTGTCTCCGGAGTGCCTGGGTCGTCCGCGGTATCAATAGTGCTTGCTTCCAGGACGTCCTGGCTGATCCAATACCCGGCAGATTGCGCCTGCCGGACTACCACCGACCACTGGCTGTTTTGCTGTGATACGCGCAACACGTGGAATATCGTGGCCGCACCTCCAGCGCCGAGGATGGCGACTATCGCGATGGTAACCAGGTACTCTATTAGGGTGAAACCCGAATTTGTCTTCATCTGCCCACCTTGTACGTTGTAATGGATAACACCTGCTTGCCGTTGCGAAAGACGCTGACCGTGAACCGTTGAACGCCATCATCGGTTGCGTGCACCGGGCTTACCGCCGGGCGAGGAATCGACCACCCTGCGGGTATCTGGAGATCAGGGTTAACTGGGTATTCCGTGGCCAGGTATTGGTAGTTGCGGCTTTTCACAAACTCGATTTCACTACGCGCCAGGCTTTCGGCCATCGCCTTTTCATTTGCAACTATTGTTCCCCTGGCTCCGGTGGCGAGGCTACCCAGGAAGGCAGCCGCGAAAATACCCAGCATGGCGAGGGCTATCAGGGCCTCGGTCAGGGCGACCCCGGCGTGTTGTGTTGGAGTCCCACGTCTTTTCTGCATCTCATTTTCCTTCTGGCATTATGGGCCGAACGATTGTCCATATATGGAGTACATCGCTGTTACCAGCGAAAGGGCTATTGCACCTACCACTACCCCCAGAATCACGGTCACGGTCGGCTGTATGAGATTGATGGCCGACCGCATTCGAGAATCGGCTTCCGCCTCATAGCTGTTGGCAGCAGCGGCTAGCGCCGTGTCCAGGTTGCCCGTAGACTCCCCCACGCTGGTCATCTGCACCATGAGCGGCAGGAAGAGGGGGTTCTTGGCCATGGGTTTGGATAGCCCCTCCCCCTTGAGCACATCCTGATGTACCTGCATCAAAGCCTCTTTCACGACGGCGTTGTTGCTGGTCCCAACTATCATGTTCATGATCTCCGCCACCGGCAGTCCAGCCTTATGCAGTATAGATATTCCCCGGCAACAGCGGACAAGCTCGTTGAGGTGCGCGATTCTGCCTATCATCGGCAGCTTCAAGATAGCCCTATCCGTGTTGTTCCTTCCGTTCGGGGTCCTTCGATAGAAGTACAATGCCGCTGACCCCGCTGGCAGCACGGCCAGGGCGAATGGAGCCAAGGTGCTCGCCATTCGCATAGCGGCGAGCGTCAATTTGGTCATAGTTGGGAGATTTGCACCGAGTGACTCGTACAGGCTTGCAAAGGCAGGGAGCACGAACATGGCCAGCACTGCAACGACAGCCACTGCAACAACACATGCGACGGCAGGATATTGCAGTGCGCTCTTGATGTTCTTGGCTGCTTTGACCTCTTTTTCTATGTACTCAGCCATATGCCTCAGCATGGTCTCGACGGAGCCGACCTGCTCGCCGACGGCTATTGACTCGATGTAGACCTTGGAAAACACTCCCGGGTGGTGCCTCAGAGCCTGGGATAACCGCTCGCCACCGCGGATGTTGACAACCATGTCCCCCAACATGCGCTTGAATTTGCTTCTGGCCTCTTGCTTCCTGAGCAAACCCAGGGCGTTGACCAGGTCAACCCCCGATTCGAGTAACAAGGCCAGTTGCCGGGAGAAGTTGATTACGGCTTCAGGGGGCACCTTGCTCAGTGCCGGCAATAGCTGTCCCCAGTTGGGAAGGAAAGTTGGCGCCGGCCTGAGAATCAGTACTCTGTAGCCGTGTCCCGAAAGGACTCTCAGGGCCACGTCTTCAGTTATGGCAGCCTGTGATCCCCTGACAAGGTGGCTGTCGCAGTCGTACGCTACATATTTGTATTCCATTACTCTAACCCCACTAATAGAACATTACGCAATACTTCGGACGGGGTGGTTATCCCTGCCTTGACTTTGAGCATACCGTCGCGCCACATGGGCACCATACCTGACGATCTGGCTACGGCCCGCAGTTGGTCGGTCCCCGCCCCGGAAAGGAACGCGACCCTGAGCTGCTGGTTCATCGATAGTATCTCGATGATAGGTACTTGGCCCAGATAGCCTGTGCCGGCGCAGGCGTTACAGCCTGTCCCGTAAAGGAACTCAGTTCTTGCTTCACCCATCTCCTTCTCATATGCCAGCTGTGCCTCGGGAGGTGCGGGCATAGGTTTGCAGCAGTGGGGGCAGACACGACGCGCCATCCGCTGTGATACCACTCCGATTACAGTGGCGGCGACGTTGAAGCGCCCGCAACCCAGGTCCAGCAAGCGAAACAATGAGCTGATGGCGTCGCTGGCATGTACTGATGACAGGACTAGCTGTCCGGTCAATGCAAGCTGTGCCGCGATTTGCGCCGTGTCCGGGTCACGTATTTCCCCCACCAGCACCACATCCGGGTTATGCCTCATGAGCGAACGCAGGCCACTGGCGAAGGTCAGCCCGGCCCTAGTGTTTATCTGTATTTGCACGACGTCGCGAAAGCGGTACTCTACCGGGTCTTCAATCGTAACGACCTTGCGCCCAATGCAATCCAGGCTATTGATGGATGCATAAAGAGTGGTCGTCTTGCCGGACCCGGTGGGGCCACACACAAGTATCATGCCCAAGGGCGATTTGAGCGCCGCCTCGTACTGCTCAAGCGAGTCCGCCAGGAAGCCGAGCTGCGACAGAGTTCGGTGAGCAAAGGCCTTGTCCAGTATGCGCAAGGAGCTCATCTCCCCGCAGATGGTGTCTACCGTCGCTACGCGAATATCGATGCTCTTATTTCGGACTTGCAGCGAGAACTGGCCGTCCTGGGGCTTGTGATCAGCGATGTCCATGCCGGCGACGACTTTGATCCTGGATATCAGTGGCATGTGGACAGCGAGTGGCAACGACATGGTGTCATGAAGGACGCTATCTATCCTATAGCGGACTCGTACCCTGTCCTCCTGTGGTTCGATGTGGATATCTGTAGCCCTCACCTTGACGGCTTCGCTGATGATCCGATCCAGGGCACGGACAATAGGAGTATCGGAAACCTCGGGCAACAGAGCATCCCTGGGTGTCCGGACCTCCGGCACGCTGTCTCCAAGCTGCTGCTCTATCTCTTTGTATGCCTTGTAGTTGAGGTCGATGGCTGCACGAATGTGGTTCGGGTCGACAAGCACTGGCTCGATCCTCATCTTGGCGATGGCACCGACTTCCTGGAGTGCGAGTATGTTGTTGGTCTCGGACATACCGACTTGCAGTGCGTCGTCGACAAGGGCCAGCGGTATAATATTGTACTTCCGGGCTGTAGCCTCTGGAATCAACTTCAGGGCCTCCGGTTGCACAGCATAGGTGTTGAGGTCAATGACGCTCATATGTTCCTCGATCCAGACCCTTCTGTCGTCATAGTAGTATCTTCACCAGATATTCGACCTTAACCTCCGAAATCACGCCGATCAGGTGTCGTTGCCTAGGTACCTACCACAGCTTCGTGATTGGCGCTCAACCTGTAGCCCACCCATGGAACGGTCAATATATAGTCGGGCCTCTTTGGATCAGGCTCCAGTTTCCTACGCAGCCTCCCTACCACTACTCTCAGGTATTCGCGCTCACCACCATATTCCTGGCCCCATATACGTTGGAGCAGTATGGAGTGTGTAAGCACCTTGTCTGCATTCAACGCCAGCTCTTGGAGGACGCTGAACTCAGTAGGCGTCAACCTTACCTCTCTGTCCCCAACGGTAACCCTTCTTTCGGGGAAACGGATTTGAAGCCGTCCAGCGCGGAACTCGCGCCTCGTTGGCTCCGAGGCAAACGGAGACTTGCGCCTGAGGACTGCCCTGACCCGAGCCAGCAGTTCCTCAACACCAAATGGTTTCATGAGGCAATCGTCGGCTCCCAGGTCGAGGCAGCGGATTCCAAGCGCCTGCTCATCCCAGCTCCCAAGGACAATAATCGGGACTTGCGAGTCAGCCCGTATGCGCCGGCACAGCTCCGTCCCGTCTATCACAGGCAGCATGATGTCCAATATAGCCAGGTCTGGTGACTCGCTCTCTATGACGTCAAGCGCGCTCATGCCATTCATGGCCACAAAAGTCATGCAGCCTCTAGCTTCAAGGTTGGTTTTCACAAACCTCCTGATAGCAGGGTCGCTATCGGCGATGAGAATCCGTTTGCGGTACACTGTCCATCACTCCTTAACATTGCCGGTGACGGGCAAGGCGAAGCGGAACCGTGGTCCATCGCTTGAGTAGCTTTCAAACCAGACCTTGCCGCCATGCGCCGTGATAACGTGACGACAAAACGCGAGCCCGAAGTCACGCAAGTTGCACCCGGTCATGGCACTTTCAGCGTCTGCTGAGCTATCCAGCAGCCGGGAGGCGTAAGACAGAGGGATGTGAACAGCCCTTCCGGCTACGCTCACGATGACATGGCTCAGGCCAAGTGTTTCTGCGCTTATGACTATGGGGCTGTCTTCCTCGCAGTACTTGCAGGTGTTTTCCACCAGGACCAGCACTACATGCGCCACGCCGACCTGGTCCGCGAGAACCATGGGAAGATCATGAGGAAGCGAGATATTCAGCCGGTGATGCCGCGTCAGTATGGCCAGCGTGTTCTTGACCGACCGCAGGATATCTGCGACCTGGCATTCCACCTGATGAATGTTCAGCTTGTTGTTCCCTATGTTTGCGGCGTATACCAGCCCTGATATAAGGTAATTAAGTCGGTCGGCCTCATGCTTGATCGTCTCCAGGAATCCCCTCTTCTCACCCTCGGTCCAGTCTACGTCCAGTTGGAGCAGCGTCGAGGCCAGGCCTTTTATAGATGTGAGGGGTATTCGCATCTCCCGGGCTATCGCACGGGCGAATTGCGGATGAAGGGGCTCGAATTCCGCCTGTTGGTCGTGCATCGGTTCTCCTATTCAGGCCTTGGTGTAGGTGGCCTTCTTTGCTTCTACCGTTTCGTGATGCGCGGCCAACGCAGCGCAATTAATCTGATGCGTTCGATAATGTCCTGCATTTTGTAATCCCTGTTATGTACCTTTGTGCGCTCTGACAGGCACGCACGCGTTTCTGTTATCTACCGTAACAAATGTGCGGCGCGCTGCACATTCCCCTAATGGGCAGTTCCGGTGTGCTGGATGGTCCAGTGGATGCACTCCCCATTTCGGAGGATTACCAGGAGGCGTCAGCCCGGTCTAAAGCCGGGCCGCAGATGCAGAACACGTTCCGACGACTAGTCCTTGAGGACTAACTAAACGCTACGCATTGAATTGTTATGGTTATTCCGGCCTTGTTATGAATTCTTTCTGATCCGGGACCTACTCTGTTAGCAGAGGCGCGCTTCGCTGGTAATGCGAAACTCCAACGGCGTGAGGAAAAACAAAAAAGGAGGAAAGAACAAATGAAAAGCAAGATACGCCGGTTCCTTAGTTCGAAAGCAAAGGGTAGCAAGGGGTTCACACTCATCGAGTTGCTGGTGGTTGTGGCGATCCTGGGGGTCCTGGCAGCGGTGGTTGTCCCGAACGTAGGTAAGTTCATCAATAGAGGCAAGGCCGAAGCTCGCGCTGCGGAGCTGCACAACGTTCAGACTGCGCTCATGGCGATGCTGACCGACAGCACAGCCGGAGTGCTGGATGCCGCTTCGGTTCAAAACAACGTAACTGACATGGATACCATAACCACAGATGCTGGCACCAAATTGCTGAGCGCTTATATGACCGGGCTCGACGCCAACGGAGTAGTGATGACCGCAAACACCTCGTACAATTTTCTGGATATATACGGCAAAGTTACCCAGAACTGACGCTGGCAGGCGTTCGTGCCGCGAAGCTCACGACTGCACCTGCGACGCCTCTATCAAGAGCCTGACACCGGGGATGTCAGGCTCTTGATTTAATTCGCGACAGTGAGACATGCCACTGCGTGAAGTATTGAGCCATGCATGGGCGTGGGGGCGGTATGTTTCAAGCGGCGAGGTCTCGGAAATGCTCAGCGGAGGGTTACAACGGATGGGACGCTTCCCGACACTGGTGGCCGCTGTGGAGCGGGCATGCCCAGATTGTCACGTGGCTGGAGAGGCGCAACTGCGCCGCTCTTCTTTTCGTCCAACGGCTCATCCACATCGAGCCAACCGTGTCTCAAGGCAGTCAGCACGGCCTGCGTCCGCGAGCTGGCGCCAAGTTTCTTGAAGACGTTGTGCAGGTGAGTGTGTACGGTGCGTTCGCTGATGATCAATTGCCCGGCGATCTCCCTGTTGCTCATGCCTCTGGCAGCAAGCTTGAGCACCTCCAGTTCCCGGGGCTGCAACACATCTCCGCCGGGGTGGTGCTTGTTGACTTTGCCCAGCAGGTCGATAATCCTCCGTGATGAGTTCAGTATAAGCACCGTGTCGCCCTTGGCCACGAGGCGGATGGCCCCGATGAGCTCCGTCAACTGGGCGTTCTTCAGGACATAGCCTGCGGCCCCGGCCTGCAGCGCACGCAATATATGCGTATCGTGGTCAAGCGAGCTGAGCACAAGCACAGCGGTGTTCGGGCAAGTTGACTTGATCTGGTTGATAGCCTCTATGCCGCTCAGCTTCGGTAAGCTGATTTCAAGCACCACGACATCAGGCATCAACTCGCGGACCTGCCTCACAGCCTCATAACCGTCCGACGCCTGGGCAATGCACTCGATGTCTCCTTCGGTGCGGCACAGCATCGCCAGGCCCTGGCGAAACATAGGCTGCTCGTCGGCGATTACTACTCGTATTTTGTCAGGGTGAGAGTTTGCAGCTTTCGTTTCCACTATTCACTGACCGTTAACGCATGGCATATTCTTACGATATGCCTGGCGGTCCACGGTTTCAATGAGTAGTACACATGGAATTGGGGTAAGGATACTACTTAAGTCTTGAGGGCCTATGCTAGGTATTACTGAAAATCAGCGGACGTGGAGGCAAGTAAGCACGTATGACACGCCGCCTCCATAGCCGATAACGTCCAGGCCCGGGCATAGCCTGTGGACGGTTGCATGGTGCCTTGTCTTGCGATCGCAGCGAGGGCTTCTTTTTCTATCGTATTAATTGCAGATATGACTGTCAATTCAATACTTGACAATATGACTTGACAATGTGCATTCAGCCCAGGGCGTCCATGAAGAACGCCGGCACTGCAGCGGCCAGGTGGCTTTCGTACCCGCTCCAGAAATGGTCGGCGCCGGGAACAATCTTGAAATCCCGAGGGTTGGCTGATGCCGCCTTGTCCAGCACCGGGGCGATATGTGTGTCGGCGCTGCCCCACATTACGAGCTTTGGGCCGGGCCATTTTAAGAGCAGCGGCAAGTCAGGAGCCTTGAGTGCGGGCGAGACTAGCGCCAACGCTTTAACACGTTCGTCTTTCTCCGCCACCTTGAGGGCGACCCTGCCGCCGAAAGAGTAGCCGCACAGGCCGAGCCCGTCCTTCCGGATGTCACTCCTGGCGGATAGCAGGTCCAGCGCTGCTGTAGCGTCGTGCTGCTCCTCGTCGCCGTTTCCGTGCCGGCCCTGGCTGGCGCCCACGCCCCGGAAGTTGAAGCGAAATGCGGCGAGGTTGTACTTCAGGAGGCCGCGGCAGGCCGCCGTGACGATGTTGTTATTCATGTCTCCGCCGTATAGCGGATGCGGATGACACACTACTACCGCCCGAAATGGCGGCTCGACATCGGGCAGAAGCAACTCCCCTTCAAGACGAATGTCGCCGCAGGGAAAGAATAGAGCCTCGGACTTCACTTCTGCGTGTCGTCCTTGGCGTACCATTGGGCCAGCCGTTTTCGAACCTCAGCTTCGAACCCCTTCTCACCCGGCTGGTAGTAGCGCCGACCCTGCAGATTGTCGGGCAGGTGCTGCTGCCGGACGAAATGTCCGGGGTAATCGTGCGCGTACTTGTACCCCTTGCCGTATCCCAAACCCTTCATCAAAGGTGTGACTGCGTTACGCAGGTGCAGCGGCACGGGGTCATTCCTGGTTTCCTGCACGTCCTTTTGCACGCTGGAGTAGGCGGCGTAAATGGAGTTGCTCTTAGGGGCCGTAGCCAGGTAGACGACCGCTTCCGCCATGGCGAGGTTGGCCTCCGGCATTCCGACGAACTGCACAGCCTGCTGGGCGGCCATCGCCACGACCAGCGCCTGCGGGTCGGCCATGCCGATATCTTCTGATGCGGCCCGCACCAGGCGGCGCGCTATGAACAGCGGGTCCTCACCCGCCTCAAGCATCCTGCCCATCCAGTAGAGCGCGGCGTCGGGGTCGGAATCACGCAACGACTTGTGCAGCGCCGAGATAATATCGTAGTGCTGCTCGCCGGCGCGGTCATACTGCAAAGCCCTGTGCTGGAGAGCGTCCTCTACTGTAGCCAGTGTGACGGTTCGCCTCCCTTCATTGTCGGGTGGTGTGGCGTGCACCGCTATTTCGATCCCGTTTAATGCCGTGCGGGCGTCCCCATTGCTCATGCGCACCAGGTGCTCCAGTGCCTCCTTGTCCAGCTTCACGTCCAGGCTGCCCAGGCCTCTCTCTTTGTCCGCCAGCGCGCGGTCTATTATGAGACGGATATCGTCGTCGGTAAGCGCCCTAAGCGTGAACACACGGCAGCGTGACAGAAGTGGGGCTATGACCTCGAAGGATGGGTTTTCCGTGGTGGCGCCGATGAATATGACCGTGCCGTTCTCGACATAAGGCAGTATGGCGTCCTGCTGCGACTTGCTGAAGCGGTGTATCTCATCGATAAATAGTATCGTTCTTTGCCCGACGGCCGCCAGCCTTTCCCGGGCCTCGTCCACCACCCGGCGCAGGTCCGCTACTCCGGCGCTGACGGCGCTGAGGGGGCTGAAGTGAGACCGCGTGACGGCTGCTATAAGGTTCGCCAGCGTTGTCTTGCCGCTGCCCGGTGGCCCCCAGAGGACCATCGACGGCAGTTGGTCGGCTTCGATGAGACGGCGCAACGCCCTTCCAACGCCGAGCAGGTGCTCCTGCCCTATGAACTCATCAAAGCTACGCGGGCGCATGCGCGCGGCGAGGGGCACCGCTTCGGCCCTCTGTGGGGCAGTGGCTTTCGGTTTCTTTCCGTGGTTGTCCAGGTCGAAAAGTGTCAAATTTGGACCTTCACAAATATAGACATGGCTCCTGCTGCCGATGAAGCTATTCGGTACGGGGCAGCGGCACCGGGCAATCGCAACCATCCCGCCGCAGAGTCGGGGGTTGCGCCCGGATTCAGACCGTTTTCCTGATCGCCCTGGAGGGACAGGCAGCGAAGCATTTCATACAACCGCGGCAGAGTGAGAACTCAGCATATGGCACCTCGTTGGGTGCCTCCTGCTTGAGTATTCTTCTCTCGCAAGCGGCCATTGCAACACATACTCCACCGGGGCAGCGCTCAGGATGGCAGAGCTGAGGGTCTATGACTGCCTTGGGACTGGGCATCTGGGTGCATCGGTAAGAGGCCTACCGGCCTCAGTGTTCAGGCTCAACCGAAATGCCGGCGGGTCGTTGACCCAGCCCCCTCGTACCCGGCGCCACAGCCATAGCTTTGGGCCGTGGTCTTGACAGAGGTGCCGCCGCAGCCGGGGCACTTGGGAGAAGCTTTGCTCTCCGGCTTCTCCTCTGCGTTGAACCTTTTGCCGCACTCTTCACAACGGTATTCCTGCATTTGGTCCCCCTGAACTAATTGTTGATTTTATTGGGTATGTGTTGCCAACGGTTGCCGGATACTGTTCGGCAGCCGATAGGCTAACATAACACTAACCTACACCGATGTCAATTTGCAAGGCCCCTCCCTCGAATTGGCTCAGGAGGCGGGTGCTATAATCGAATTGAGTATGCGACGCTATCTGATCTATACCTAATAAGCGGAAGGCGAGCGCTCCGGCGAGGGGCGCCAGGAGGTAGTCATGACAGTCACTTACGAAAAGGTCGTCTATTCCTTTGAGGACCTGTGTGAAGACAAAAAGCTGCTGGGCAACAAGGGGGCGAACCTCGTCACCATGGTAAAGATGGGGCTGCCTGTCCCGCCCGGCTTTGCGGTCTCGGTCGATGCCTGGAAAGAGTACAAGCGTACCGGCCAACTGCCCGAGCAGGCCATAGAAGACGCCTTGTCCCGGCTGGAGAGGCGTATGGGCCGCAAGCTGGGCGACGGCCTGGCGGTATCGGTGCGCTCCTCCGCGGCGGTGTCCATGCCCGGCATGATGGATACCGTGCTCGACGTACGGGACAACTCAACGATGATGGATTCCATACGCAAGGTATTCGACTCCTGGGAGACCCCCAGGGCGATCGAGTACCGCCGCCTGAACAACATCTCGGCGGAGATGGGGCTGGCGTCCATAGTCCAGGCCATGGTCTTCGGCAACCGGGATGAGCTGTCGGGCACTGGAGTGCTCTTCACGCGCAACCCCAGCACCGGCGAGAGGGGCCTCTTTGGCGAATGGCTGCAAGGCGCATTGGGAGAGGAGCTTGTTTCAGGCCGGAGGACGCCGCAGCCGCTGGATGAAATGAAGAAGATGCTGCCCGACGCCTACCGGCAGCTTGAGGAGGTCGCACGCACGCTCGAACAGCATTTCAAAGACATGCAGGACATCGAGTTCACGGTGGACTCCGGGAAACTCTATGTCCTTCAGACCCGTAACGGTAAGCGGAGTGGCCAGGCCGCAGTGAAGATCGCAGTCGACATGGCAAAGGAAGACATACTCTCGCAAGAAGACGCCATACTGCGCATGACGCCCGACGACCTGCGCTCCATTATCTACCCGCACATACATATGCCTGAACGTTACCAGCCACTGACCCGCGGCCTGAACGCCTCTCCGGGCGCGGCCACAGGCATCGTGGTCTTCTACCCTGAAGAGGCTGCCATAAGGGCCAAAAAGAATGAGGACACCATACTGGTGCGACCTGAGACCAGCCCCGACGACATACAGGGCATTGCTGCGGCCAAGGGTGTGCTGACCTCCCGTGGCGGACTGACATCCCACGCGGCTATCGTCACGCGCGCCATGGGTAAGCCGAGCGTAATCGGGGCCTCGCAACTGGAAATAGACCTGAAGAAAGAGCAATTCTCGGTCAACAACGTGGTGGTGAAAAAGGGCGATATCATCACTGTTGATGGGGACACCGGCTACGTGTATACCGGTGCGCTGCCGCTGATCGAAACTGAGGCAACGGCCGAGTTTAATACGATCATGTCCTGGTGCGACGACCTGAGATGGATAGGCGTGATGGGCAATGCCGACACTGCTGAGGCGGTCACGCAGGTACGCAGGTTTGGTGGAGACGGCATCGGGCTGTGCCGCACCGAGCGCCAGTTCAATACGCCGGAGGCCCTGGCAGCTATACGCGAGTTCATACTCGGCGAGACACGCGAGGAGTTGGACAAGGTGCTCCAGCGCCTGCGTGAGTTGCAGAAGGAAGACTTCGTTGCCATATTCAAGGCGCTGCAAGGCATGCCGGCGGTGATACGCTTGCTGGACCTGCCGCTGCACGAGTTCCTGCCCAGGGATTCGAAGGACTCCCGGGTGCGCGAACGCATCATGAGGCTGATGGAGGTCAACCCCATGATGGGGCATCGGGGCGTTCGTCTGGCGATCACGAACCCCGAGATATACAAGATGCAGATAGACGCCATACTGGAAGCCAAGCGTGAGGTGGAAGCCAATATCTCGCTCATGGTGCCGCAGGTGATAACACTGCAAGAGTTGCTGTGGGTTAGAAGGATAGCCGAAGGCTCAGGGCTCAAGGTTGGCATGATGATGGAAACGGTGCGCGCGTGCATGCGCGCAGGCCCCCTGGCGCGGGCGGCCGACTTCTTCTCCTTTGGCACGAACGACCTGACACAGGCGGTGTTCTCCTTCAGCAGAGAAGACGCGGAGAAGAAATTCCTCACAACTTACTTCGACAAAGGCATCTTGCAGGACAACCCGTTCCAGGTGCTGGACGTCAAGGGCGTAGGGCGGCTTATGGAGACAGCCATCCATTGGGCCAGGCAGGAAAAGCCGAACCTGGTGATAAGTGTCTGCGGCGAGCATGCCGGAGACCCTCGCTCCATAGAAGTCTTCTACCGGATGGATATAGACTACGTTAGCTGCAGTCCCTTCCGCATACCAGTAGCCAAGCTGGTCGCAGCCCAGGCCTCCATCAAAGATAAGAGGGAGCACAAGGCCCGCCTGAAGACGCTCACACAGCAAGAAGTGAAGTGCTGACGAGTAACGGCGCCACTTTTTGCACCAGGAGGCAGGCCGGTCTCAACAACGGCGCGTAGGTCCCGAGGCCCCGTTCAAGGGCCATCGACGTCTGAGGTTCTCCGGCACACCCGGTTGTACCTCGCTGGCTCGGGTATGGCACAATGGAGGTGGAGGTGACTGATGCCTCCGGGAGCCCGCTGTGAGGATGACATCCGTTCTGATAGTGCTGTTGCTGGGCCTTCTGGCGTTCGCCTGCAGTCCCGGTGAGAAGGCGACCACTGCTGCATCGCCCACAGTCGCTCCTGCTGCCACACCTGGACCTGCATCTCTCTCCACACCTGAACGGCATGTCGTCATCATCAAGGACTTTGCTTTCAATCCGCCCAGGGCCACCATAAAATCTGGCGAGTCCATCACCTGGCGCAACATGGATACTGTGCCGCACACCTCCACCGGTGCTGAATGGAACAGCGGCACGATACAATCGGGCCAGGCATACTCCCGTGTGTTCGACAAGCCGGGGACATACTCCTACAGATGCACCATACACCCATTCATGGACCCCGCCACTGTTGAGGTTCAATAGTTTTTGATGCACCATCACCCCCTGTGTCCCCCGCTTCCTCGAGGAAGCGGGGGAGGGATCTGGGACGCAGCCACGTTCGCGCACTCCCCCACTCCCGACAGCTAGCGACCGAGACCTGAGCCCATGCTCCCGTTGGCTTAGGGAGAACACCTGTATTTCTCGGCGAATTGACACCCGCCATCAACCAATCCCCACCTTTTAGACATAGTTCCGGTTCGATGTTCCATGCCTAAATAGAAATGTCAGGACTTCGTTGACGCTGTGTCTTCACAGCCTGCGTATGTGCACTGAACTTCAATGGAGGAGCTTAACATGAAGGCATTAATCATCGCGGTGTTGTTGGTACTGGGCCTGTCCCTGGGCATAGCCTGTGCGGCCGGTACAACACCCTCGCCCACCACGACAACAACGACCACCACTACCCGGATAACCACCAGCCCGGCCATAACGGCGGCAACCACGCCGGCAAGGACTGCCACCCCGGCACCGACTACTCCAGCAGGGACTACCGCGCCTGCCGCTAGCCCAGCGACCACCACGAGGCCGCCGACGGTGGCGCCCTCAACGCCAACAGCCACTCCCAGGCCGACTGTCTCACCCACGCCAACGGCCACTCCCGCTGCAGGCCCGAGTGTGACCGTGGACCTAACGGCGCAGAATAACGCCTTCGATAAGAGGACCATTACTGCGCCCGCAGGAGCCCAGGTCACCATAAACTTCAACAACAGGGACCAGGCCCTGTCGCACAACTTCGCCTTGTATACCAACCAGAGTGCAGCAACCCCTATCTTCGTTGGCCAGATCGTTACCGGTATCAGCACCACCTATAGGTTCACCGCACCGGCTCAGCCGGGCGACTACTTCTTCCGCTGCGATGTGCATCCCACCCTCATGACCGGCACATTCACCGTGACGGCCGGTAGTACGGCCACGCCCAGTCCAACGGTTACTCCCACTCCCACTGTGAGGCCGACGGTAACACCCACGCCAACGGCCACACCGCTGGCAACTGTTACACCCACTCCTACTGTCAGACCTACGGTAACACCTACGCCGACGGTCAGCCCGTTGGTTACGCCTACGCCCACGGCGAGACCAACGGCCACACCTGCCGCTACCGCTGCTGCCGTCGGCCCGCAGGTAAAGATAGTGACCCCGCTTGACAACGGATTTTCCTTTGCCGGACCGATAGCAGTTGCGCTGCAGGTATCCGGCTTCACGCTGGCGGACAAGCTGGGTCAGGCCAACATACCCGGGCAGGGACACATACACTACTTCCTGGACGTCACTCCTCCCACAGCTCCCGGACAGCCGGCAGTAACCGCAGCCGGGACGTACGTAGCCACGATAGACATCTTCAACGTATGGAACAACGTCGGGCCCGGCCAGCACACCTTCTC
>JACPPY010000072.1 GCA_016190755.1 Chloroflexota bacterium
CCTGCGGCGTCTCGGTTATATCTGGAGTTCGACCCTCTGGCTCATCTCCCCAATGTGCGGAATATTCTCTACCTACTGTAACTGCGGAACTTCGGTTAGCGGCAGGCTGGCCGTTGGCAGCTATACCGGGAACAACACGGATAACCGCTCTATCTCCGGAGTCGGTTTCCAGCCGGAATGGGTTGTCATTCAGCGTACATCTACTGATCAGGCCCGGCACAAGCTGGCCTCTACCGGGGCAACCAGCGACTATTCCCAGCTATTTGATGTGGTTGCTGACGAAACGAATAGAATCCAGGCACTGGAGAGCGACGGCTTTCAACTAGGGAACGGCGTTGGTGTGAATGTTAGCAGCACCTATTACTACATCGCCTTTAACCAGATAGCATTGGAGTCCTACGAGGATTCAGGCCGTACCACCGTCCGGAACACCTATACCAGTAGCTTCAACACCGTCTATATGCATGGCACCGGTTTTGCCAACACAGACTATCTGGTGGCCTACTATGACAACGGCGGGGTAAAAAGAGGGTCGGAGACGCCAAGCGCATCCGGTGGCACACTGAACAGCACCTATCTCCTGACCTCTGATCTGACCGCCGCCGCTGGCACCTGGCATGCCCTGGTTCAGCCCAGCTCCGGCTACACCGGGTTCGGCACAGCCAGCTATGCTACCATCGTAGCCTCACCCGATACCTACGGTCTACTGGCTAACGACTCCTTCACCGTGGAGAGCTCGGCCATACCGGAGTTTCCCACGGTGGTGGCTGGGATAGCTGTAGCCGGTATGTGCGCGGTAATCTACTGGTGGCTCAGGAATAGAAGGCTAGCGCATGTCCAAGCTTAGGATAGTATACATGCTTTCGCTGATGGTACTGGCAGTGCTAATCGCGTTCACGGTATTTCGACCCATGGCAACGGGCGGTCAATACAGCGAGGTGGCCAGGGAAAACCTGCTCGAGAGGGAAGACGAATGGATCATCCAGTTCGATATCATCAACCGTGAAGGCAAACCCACCGAATACGTTATCAACGTCTCGGTTGCCGGCAAACAATTCAGCGACCGATTTATAATTGCGGACGGCAGCCTGTACACCTATGTCTACCACATACGCCGTGATATGTTGGGCTCCGGCGAGGCAACTGTTACCGTTTACAAGGAGGGGGAGAGCACCCCCTTCGAGCAGACAACCTACTATTTGAAGTGAAGATATGGAACGAGATCTGACGCAGACCTCACAGGTAGTGGCCCAGGACGAATACGGCGAGAGGAGACGGATCAGCCCCTGGCAGGCGGTGTTTATCGCCGCCATAGCTATGGCCATCTCTGCCAGCGAGTACGTCTTCGCCTATCAAAATGTAGCCTACGGCATAGTTATCGCTCTTGCCGTGACCATAGGAATATACTCCATGCTGTCCATACTGAATTTTGACCGGAGGATAACCGATTGTGGCGAGGTTCTGGCCCTCATTCCCCTGTATATCCTGTTCACGTCTTCCCTGCCCTGGTTCTTCATCAACCAGGAATACCTCTTGCCGGCGGTGTACTCCTGCATACTGGGCTTATGCCTGTGGCATGTCCACCAGAAAAACATCAGCTTGAAGAAGACCTTCGGCTTCAACAGGAAAAAGCTGCTGAAGCACCTGCTGATCGGCATAGCCATCGGCATTCCAACGGGGACGGTGGAGTACCTCATCCTCCGTCCATCTCCTGCCTTCCCTGTCTTCGAGGTGAAATACCTGTTTCGTGACATATCTTATATGCTCATTTTCGTGGGTGTTGGCGAGGAGCTCTTGTTCCGCGGCTTTATTCAACGAGACCTCGGCGAGGCTTTCGGCTGGAAATGGGGGCTTTTCGGCGCCTCCGCCTTGTTCAGCGTGATGCACCTCACCTGGAGGTCGGTCCCTGAGCTCTTCTTCGTCTTTGTTGCCGGGCTAATACTGGGAACTCTCTACCTGAGGACCAAGGGCCTGGTGGTGCCGATAATAGCCCACGGAGTAAACAATGTGATGCTGGTGGCGGTACTACCATATATATTCATGGGGTGGCAATGAACATAGTCGCGGTGAATGGCGTCAAGAGCTGGCTTGAGACAAGGGCAGCAAGGAAGCTCGTCTTGTGGCTCCTTCTGTCTGTAATGCTGTCCCTGGTCTTCTTCCGGGAGCTCTGGACCAGCCTGCCTACCATGATCTCCCCTGACGTGGTACTGGGACAGCAGCGCGCCTCCACCTGGGGAGTACTGGCACTGTGCCTGCTATTCCTCTGGCTCAAGAGGAAGGAGATATGGAAAGGGATCAGCCGGGAGAGCAGCCTTATCTTTGTTCCCGTAGGATTGGCTTTGGTAGCCAGTGCTGTTCTCATGCCTTCTTACAAGGACTACCTGGTATTCCAGGTTCTTCTGGCATCGCTGGGGGTGTTTGTCGCCCTCTTCGGGAAGGGCGCCAGGCTGCCCTCCATCGTCCTTGTGATATACGGCTTTGCCGTCTCCTTTCCTATCGGCGTTCAGCGTTTTCTCGAAGGCCCTTATCAGCAAACGGCCTTCGTACCCCTGACGGGGCTGATGAGGGCCATGGGTTACCCGTTGCGCGTCGACGGGCAGTGGCTGCATTTCACCAGCACCGGGGGCGAGCCCATCTCCGTAGTCGTAACCATGGCCTGTGCCGGCCCGGCTACCAGGGGAGTGTTCATCGCCTTGTTTGCCCTGATGATGCTGGACATGCCCCTGTCGCCCAGGAAGGCGGCTTGGCTCTTCCTCTTTGGTGCCGTGGGCACCTGGTTTCAGAACATCATCCGGCTCGTGTTCCTGATACTGATGGGATACTACCTGGGGAGGAATGCCCTGTGGACGGCGCACTATTGGACAACCTACATACTGTTCCCCCTGTGGTATCTGTTTTTTGCCTACATCTACTTCCGGCAGGTGGGGCGACCGCCAGGAATAAGGAAGGGCAGGAACCTGAGCACATTACGATATCAAGGAGCTACAAGTGAAACAGAACAGGAATAAAAGCACAATGTTCAGGCTGGCCATAATCTGGCTGGCAATGTTGCTTCTGGGCAGCTTCTGGCTGACTATCAGGGGGACATCGGACCCGGTGAGCATGGCGGTCACCCCTCAGGCGCCCAGGGGCGGAGAGCCCATAATCGCCGTCTTCAGGCTAAACAACCCCTCCTCTCAGCCTCTGGTCACCAAATATCAGTTCTATGCTAATGGCCAGCTTCTCAAGGAAGGGGTCACCACCATAGCTCCTGAGTCGGATAAGGCCTACAGGTACGCCTATAAAAACCCCCTTCAGATGGGAGAACAGGTGAACTTCGTGGTAAGAACCCAGTCGGAGCGAGGAGACTATGAGAAGGTCCTCTCGACGCCGCCGTATCCACCTCAAGTATGGAGCAGCTTCGTCAGCTTTGCCACCTTCTCCACATCGGTCATGAGCTCGATGAGCACGATGACGTATTATAAGAGCACCTTCGGTAGCGAGATGGGACTCAATGCAGGCATTATACTCACCGTAGTTCTCATTATCCTGCTTCTCTTCCTCACGTTGACCCAGCCTGAAGTCGAAGGCAAGGAAGTTGCCAGACTAGGAAGATTGAGGATAAGGTTTTCAACCGTGACCTCGATACTGTTCATTGTCTTCATGGGCATCGTTTATACCAGGGTGCTGATGATACTCGGAGCATAGATGTTATCCTGAAGTGCAGGGGTGTCACTTCACGACACCCACTGGAATAAGCTGTAGAGTGGGTAGAGTCCTTATCCTATCTGGGCTCTACCCACCCTGCTTTGACCCGCCGCCTGGCTGGACAGTGCAGTCGCAATGTACGGCTCCCCTTCAGACCACTTCAAACAGCACGGCCTGTAGAGTTTTTACACGCCTGCCTGTGGAGTTGTTCGTGCCATATTAATCTGTACAGGTGATCTCAATCTAATCTATCCGGGTGATCTGCTGTCACTGGCCCCTTGACACCCGCCGCTTTACTATGCTATCCTGCTCTCGACTTAGGGCAGACGGGCCCTGTTCTGACTGTGTCGCGCGAATACATTACGGCAACCCAACTACAGATAGGGCGGGGCAGAAAAGGTGCGTGCGAGGCGCGCCCTACTGCTGTTTATTCTCTTCTGGCGAACATGACCTGGGAAATCCATGGTCTGAGCAAGTCAAGTTGTCAGGAGGTACTATGAGTCGTCTAGCCAAACTAAACCTGCGTCTCCTAATTCTGTTCCTGGGGCTGACAGTGGCTGCGGCCTTGGCAGTAGCCGCGTGTAGCGGCGCTACAGGCCCCACCGGCCCCGCCGGACCTCAGGGCGCTGCCGGTATTGTCGGGCCTACCGGACCACAGGGCGCCTCTGGCTCTGCTGGTCCAGCCGGGTCTGCCGGACCCTCTGGCTCCCCCGGTGTTACCAATGGCTCCGTAAGCGGTGTGGTCACCGATGCTGCCGGCAAGCCGATCGAAAAGGCTTCCGTAAGCACCGACCCCACCTCAACCACAGCCACCACCGACAAGGACGGTAAGTTCACACTGAAGGACGTCCCGCCGGGAAGCTACTATGTAGTAGCCTCGGCCACGGGCAAGAATGCCAAGGCCGCCAAGGTATCCGTACTGTCGGGCAAGGAAGCCAAGGCGACGCTATCCCTTAAGACGGAAGAGGCCTTCCCGCTGGGTAGCGTGAGGGCCGTCTCCGCCAGCGCTGGCGATAATGAGATCTATCCGGACAACAAGTCAGCGATAACGCTCAGTGCCGGGTACGGCACCAGCAACAATAACAAGATCAATACCTCTGGCCTGAACAGCGTGGGTGTTGGGACCTACGTCTATCTTCAGGGCAAGGCCACTGACCAGGCCGGCGAAAAGATAACCGCCTGGACCTGGACAGTAGCCGGGCCAAGGGAAAAGAAGGTGACGGTAGAAAATGCCAACACGCAGTTCCCACGCTTCATGGCGGACGAAGCAGGCCGTTATGAAGTGACAGTGAACGTGGTAAAGGAGAAGGGCGGCAAGGCCTCCTCCGAGTTTCAGGTCACCGCCGGTTCCTATGTCGGCGTGGGGACCTGCGCCACCTGCCACAGCGGCAGTGTCAAGGCGGACAAGGTCACCGAATGGGCCGAGACCGGACATGGCAACAAGTTCGAGTTTCAGTTCGGCAGCTACAGCGCGAAGAGCGACTACTGCATACGCTGCCACACCGTGGGCTATGACGAAACGGACAAGGCAGGCGGCATGGACGATGCCGCGCGCCTGGCCGGCTGGACCCCAGATAAGGGCAGCGCCCTGGCCTGGATAGCAGAACAGAAGATGACCGTCGACGACATCAAAAAGTCGCCCATGGGGAAGTTCATAAACATTCAATGCGAGAACTGCCATGGCCCGGGCAGCACGCATACCAAGGCGTTGTCCTATGAGCCGGGCGTGTGCTCGCAGTGTCATGGCCAGGAAATTCAGTGGCGGAACTCCGGCCATGCCAAGACCGGCGCGGCGAGCATGCACCAGGCCGAGGGCGCTTCCTGCGTAGAATGCCATACCGGCCAGGGGTTTGTCGCCGTTAAGATCCGGGGCGAGAAACCCGTCTTCCCCAATATGGAGCGTGAGGGGTTGAAGGCCAACATACCTGAGCCGGGCAATATGGCCCCGGTAGCCTGTGCCACCTGCCATGACCCGCATGCCCTCAGCGAGCCTTTCAACAAAGGAACGGCCGACAAGCCGAACATCGCCTCCCTCCAGCTCCGTATGGAAGGCAAAGTGACCATGCCGAACGGTGCGACAGTAGATGCCAAGGAGTCAGCAGTGTGCGTCTCCTGCCACGCCGATAAGCGCGACCTGACCTACAAGGCCGACTACCTGGCTGGCAAGTACACCCGTGGCGCCCACGACAATACCCAGTCGGACGTCTTCTACGGCGTGACCGCCGCGGTGTTCGACCTCGGCGGCGGCAACTACTCATCCTCGCCGCACAGCCAGCTTGTGAAGAACGCCTGCATCGACTGCCACATGGCGGCGCAACCTAAAGCTCCAGCTGGCGCCAAGGCCGACAACAAGGAGGTCATTAGCTCGCACGGCGAGCTTCTCATGGCCAATGCCGGCGGACATAGCTGGAGCATGACCGGCTCTTACCAGGGCAAGGATATAGAGAACGTCGCCGCCTGCGCGAGCTGCCACAAAGACCTGACCTCATTCGACCGTCAGGCCTATGGCGATTACGATGGCAATGGCAAGGCCGAGGGCATACAGACTGAGGTCGCCGGCTTGCTCAAGCTGGTAGCCGCCCAGTTACCCAAGGACAAGGACGGCAAGATAATATCCTCGATAACCAAGGACAACACTACCGAGCTTCAGCGCCAGGCACTGTGGAACTACGCGGTCATAGCCAAGGACGGGAGCAATGGCGTGCATAATGCCGCCTTCTCCGTACAGGTGCTGCAGCGGACCTACAAAGCGCTCACCGGCAAGGCCGTTCCCGGAGCCACCATCAGGTAACCTCTTCTTACCACCCTGTCCCCCCTCGATCAGAGCGGGCCGGGCCCACCCCGACCCGCTCTGATGCTTTTCAACCCTCTGGACAGCCTTGCAGTAGGAGGAAGCCTCAGCGGGCGGGACAAGGTCTATGGATTGACGGTCTTCAAGAACTGTGCCATAGCCCTGATCTCGTCGGCTGTCAGGCGCCCTTGGAAGGCGGGCATGGCAGTATTCGGTTTACCCCTGGTTATCACTTCCACGACTTCCTCCAGGCTGTCTCCAGCCAGGTCGGCAGGCCTGAGGTCTGGGCCAAGCCCTTGAATGCCCTCCCGGTTCGCCCCATGGCAGACGGCACAGTTGGCGCTGTAGAGCGCTCTGACGTTTATGGCCGGGGTTGTGGTCGGGGGCGTCGGAGCTACCGTTGGAGGCCTCGTGGTTGCCGGTGCTGTGGTCGTTGCTGGCGCTGTAGTCGGCGGTCTGGTCGTAGTTGCCGGCGCCGTAGTCGGCGGCCTGGTAGTGGTCGTCGTTGTGACTACCGTCGGCGTGGTAGTACGGGCGGGAGTCGTCGCTGCAGTTGTGGTTGTGGTCGTCTTGGCGGTCGTGGTTGTGGTAGTCGTGCCAGCTCCTGGAGCACATGCCATCGCAACTAGCCCGGCGACGGCCAGAATTGCCACCAGGGCCATCATTTTTCTTGACATATCATCACCTCCTATACTCAATATAACACCATGCCTAAAGGCATATATGCAGGCTGTATCACGGAGACTTCGTTTCAATTGTTGTGTCTTCATATGTCCAGCCTATCCGCTCCTGAGAACGGAAAGACTTTGCCATGCGCCTGCGACGCACCACTGAGTGATGAAAATGCGTCTATTTTCAGAGCACCCTGAAAGGTTTGGTGTCCACTATTGACATCCAGCCTTGGTTTAATGTTTAATACGTCTAGCATTGAATTAATATACGAATATAGTACTATACGGCCGCATTAGTATAATAGGCTCTCACAACTCTGAGGTGAATGGTGTCCGGGTAGCCAACCGAAGAGCAAGAAACGAGGAGAATGTGAAAAAAGAAGGAAGACTAAAAATCCTGGCTTGTCTTTCCCTCCTCCTGATGATAGCCACGTTATCCGTGCTTGGTTGCAGGCAAACAGCATCGACTCCATTCCCGACTCCAACGCAGTCTCCCACGCCTGCTCTCACTCAACAGACGACCGCCAAACCCACAACATCGCCTAGCCAGTCTCCAACCCTGCAGGCATCCTCCACTCCGAAGCCGTCCCCCTCCCCACCGCCGGCAGCAACTCCATCGCCGACACCCAAATACGGGGGCATATTCAAATATGGGGTCCCATATTCCCCCATGGCGATTACCTATCCCCCGAAGATGGGCCTGAACGGATACTACTATGCCACTCCGGCTGTGGAAACACTGGTCAGTATGGATAGAACAGGCCGTATCCTGCCGCTTCTGGCCACGTCCTGGACCCTCTCGCCGGATGGGAAATCGATGACCATGAATCTCAGGCAGGGTGTCAAATTCCATGACGGCACAGACTTCAATGCCGAGGCGGCAAAATGGAACCTGGACAACCAGACCAAGGAAAAGACTCCCACTTCTACGTTCTGGACCAGCATTGATGTCGTTGGTCCGTACACCATCCGGATCAACATGCCGCAGTACAATAACTCACTCTTATATAACCTGGCGATATATAGCCCTGGGATGATGACTTCGCCGACTGCCGTCCAGAAGAACGGCATGGACTGGGCACTGAAGAACATCGTTGGAACGGGTCCCTTCAGAATGAAGACCTTCACCCCGGACGTATCCATTACGTACGAGAAGTTTGACGGTTACTGGCAGAAGGGCAAGCCCTACCTTGACGGCATAGAGATGATATATATCGCCAACCCGACGACGGCCACAATCTCGTTGCAAGCGGGCTCGATTCACGCGTTGCGGGGCGTTGCCGCGGAGACACCCAAGGCTGCCTATGACCTTCAGCAGGCTGGCTTTGACGTCACATCCCGCAGAACAATGGTACTTAACCTGCTGCCGGACAGCAAGAATCCCGACTCCCCGTTCGCCGACAAAAAGGTCCGCGAGGCCGTGGAATATGCTCTTGACCGGCCGGCGTTGGTCAAGGCCTTGGGCTATGGCATCTGGGATGTTACCAACCAGGTCAGCTACCTGGACAACCTTAGCTACAATCCAGACATAATCGGCCGACAGTATGACCCAAACAAGGCCAAACAACTGCTGGCTGAGGCTGGCCGTCCAACTGGATTCAAGACGAGGATAATCATGGGGCCGGCGAAGACAAATACGGACGCCATGACTGCGGTGCAGCGTATGCTGGGACTGGTCGGTATCGATGCCGAGATAGAGGTCGTAAATCAGGGCAAATACCAATCTTACCAGAATGAAGGCTGGCGCAATGCCCTCCTGATAGCCGATGCTAGCCTGACTTTGAACTACACTACGGGAGTGAGTCGAAACTTTGATGCAGGATACCTTTACAATGTAAGTACCCTGAGGCCAGCCGGTTGGGGAGACGCATTGAATAGCGCTTTCGCCGCAAGCGATTTTGCAACTCAAAAGACGCTGACACAGAAGCTGGTGAGGATGTTGTACGATGACGCCACAATAACACCATTATGGGCCAGCCCTTCATATGTAGCCAAACAGAAGAACATCGCAGGGGATAACCTGATGGTGGAGGACGTCTTTATCTGGATCCCGCAGGACTCGTGGCTGACCAAATGATGGTATGCGGTGAGGCCCGGGAAAAACCGGGTCTCACCGCACTATGCATGAATGTACAACCTCGCAACAGCTCCGGGTCGGGATAATTATCCTCTTCAGCCTCTCAATCCAATTGAATCACAGGAGGAATCATGAGTGTCAAACTCCGCTGGTTAGGCGGTCCATATGAGATAGTGTTCCCTTCGGGCAAAGTCCTTCTAACCAGTTCATCGGGATTCGCCCCTCCGATTACATATGAAGACCTTACTCGTGTCGACTATGTCGTTGTCCACCATGATTCCTGGCCTGCGACGGGCGGACTGGCAAAACTCGTTGAAAAATTTAACTCGACGGTGATATGCAGTCATTATGTGGGTAACCGTCTCACTACCGAAGCGGAGAATTCTAATCTCCCCTATAGACCGTTCGCAGAACTATTCTACCCGATTGATGAAAGCAACGTGGTGAAGGTCACCGCCGGGAATTGCATTACATTCGATGATTTCAAACTTGAGGTCATGAAGGCTGAACATCCAACCCGAAGGCCCGCGTATTCCAACAAGCTTGCATATAAAATAGCGACGGGAAAAGAAGCGCCCCCCGGCATAACGCTGGCTGAAATAGAGAAGGCTAGACCGCACCCGGCCCTGACACGGGAAGTCAAGGAATCCTGGGAGAAATTAAGGGCGGTAGGGCTGGGCTTCGAGCGTGGCGAGCATCTGAACTTTGTGGTACAGACCAGTGATAACCTGAGGATTTACCTATCCAGCTCCAGCACGACAGGGTTCATGCGCCACGAGATAGCGGCTGCTCACTGTAATATCCTTATCGGGGTATTAGGAGGTGGACTGGGAGAGGGAGAGCCTGAGGAAATAGCGGAATATGCCGCGCTCTCCAGTGCTGAGGTTGTCATCTGTCCCGGCAGTCGTATTTTTGGGCCAGAGGTACAGATGGAGGAGCGTCGGCAAATCGCTAAACATTTTGCCGCCAGGTCGAAAGCGCATTTTGCTTGCGACATCGTTCCCGGTAAGTGGTATGAATTAGGAGTCAAAATTTCGAATATCTAGGGCCTGCGCTGTTTCCCGAACAAGTTTAGGCCTTTTTTTCGCGATGGAGGTGAGATGAAAAAAGACTGGCACCTGCTAATATCGCAGCCACAATACGAGATAACTCTGGAGGAGGATGTTTGGGTGCCGATGCGGGATGGCGGGAAGATGTGCGTCGATGTCTACCGCCCGAATGCGGACGGCAAATTCCCTGCGCTGGTCTCTTTCTCCGAATATGGCAAAGACCAGCAGAAGCTGCCGACCTGCCCCACATGGCAACCCTCAGACTATGAGAGGGGGAACGGCGGCCATGAATGCGGCGAACAGTGGTACTTCGTTCCCCGAGGATATGTTCAGGTGATTCCGGACCTGAGGGGCGTGGGCAAATCAGAAGGAAAGCTCGGAATTTCGTGGGGAGAGGATGGCTATGATCTGATTGAATGGATAGCCGCTCAGCCGTGGAGTAACGGCAACGTCGGCATGATAGGCATGTCCGCCTTCGCTCTGTCACAGTTTACCGTTGCCGCCGCCCAACCTCCTCACTTGAAAGCGATATTCCCTTTTGAAGCTTTTGCCGATGCCTACCGCACGAGCCGGTCGGGGTTGTTGAATTACCGCATGGCCATGCATACCCGCAACGAGTTCCCCAACCGGTATGTTCCTCAACCTGCCAGCTTCAAGGAGTTCAACGAGCAGGAGCTAAGAGAGAGAATCAAGGCCGTTCAAGACGACCCCGACTTCATGGTCAACCACTATCTCTACGTGATAACGCTGGCCCCTCAAACACACCCGGGTCTGTTTGACTCGATGATGCATCCCTACGACGGGCCTTATTACCGGGCACGGTCGGCTTATAGTAAGTTCAAAGATATCAAGATCCCGGCTCACCTCGGTTCTCGATGGGACGGTTGGGGAGGTCACATGGCAGGGGCCTTCCATGCCTATGAGGGACTGGCCAGCCAGACAAAGAAGCTGTTAATGGTGCCGTGCGGCATGGACCGCCCCTTTCATGAGGTCCAGGATATTATTCTCAGGTGGTATGACCACTGGCTCAAGGGGAACGACACCGGTTACCTGGAGGAACCTCCCATCCTCCTTTTCATCCAGGGCATTAACAAGTGGCGCTATGAAAAGGAGTGGCCCCTGTCAGCGACCCGATGGACGAAGTTCTATCTCAGGGATAAGGGCCGTCTGTCTGCAACTCCTCCCGACGAAGGAGAAGCACCCCAGACCTTTACCAGCAATCCGTGGGCAAGGCCAAACGAGGGTTTTGGCGGGGGAGACCCGCTGGCAAGAGCGGACCCGGTACCCAAAATTGTCTATGAGACCGAGCCTCTCCTGGAGAATACGGAGGTGACCGGGCCTCTGGCGCTTTACTGGCACGCCTCTATCGAGAGCAAACCGTTAAAGGTGAGGAGTTGGAAGGGGTCACCTAAGGACGGCTTACACCACCTTGAGCCAATTGCCAACGATACCGATTGGTACATCAAGGTGAAAGACATTGACGTTGATGGAAGCGAAAGGCTCGTGTCTCAGGGATGGCTCAAGGCCTCACGATATGAGCTTGATGAGAGTCGGTCGAAGCCCTGGGCGCCATATCATCCTCACGTCCGCAGCCTTCCCATCAAGCCGGACGAAATTATCTTGTACGCCAGCGACGTGCGAGTGACCTCCAACGTGTTTCTAATGGGCCACAGGATAAGGCTGGAAATCGCCGCCCAAGACCAGGTGCGAGAATTGATATACTTCCTGCCACACATGGCCGAAGTGAAACATATCGTCTACAGCACCCCGGAGCAACCATCCTATCTGCTACTCCCTCTAATGCCGCGCGGGTACAAGGGAGCTGGCGAGCCAACCTACCCGCCAGAAGGACCATTTCGAATGCCAAAGTATAAGAGGGTATAACCAGGGTAACCCAACGTAGAGCTTTGATGGATGAGTGGGGAAAATCCCAGGGGAGGCAATCACTTTCTGCTGCAATCGGGAGGACCTTTGATAATTGACCTTGAAAACCACTTGTTTCTTGAAGAGCAAGTAATAAAGGGGAAAAGCCAATCTGGCAGAATTTGTGAGCGCTACCGGGACAGTAGTGGCGAGGTCAAGCCACGTCTTTTTGAGGGAGCTGCCAGGATCGAGGCTGACCTGAAGTTCATGGACGAGGCCGGCATCGATATGGCCGTACTCAGTTATAACGACATGCTGCTGGAACGGTGCAAGCGGTGGCATGATTTCTGTGCAGGGGCGATTCAAGATTACCCTAATCGGTTTGCTGGCTTCGCTTCAGTTCCCCCCTGCGGAGGCAAGCCTGCACTTGACGAACTCGAGCGGGCAGTAAAGAGTTTGGGATTAAAGGGAGCGCATATTTATGCCCGCAACCAGGGGCACTTCCTGGACTCCAAAGAGATGTGGCCTTTTTATGAGAAGGTCTCGGAATTAGGCGTCCCTATCGATGTACACATATCTGCCGCGCCTCAGGGTTTCGATGCCCTCAATGCCCCATACCCACTGTTTTATGTTATGGCGCGTGAGTATGATATGGCGGCCAACGTGTTACGACTTTGCCTGGGAGGGGTATTGGAGAGCTTCCCCAAGCTGGTGTTTATCATGAACCATTTTGGAGGAGGTGTCTCCGCAGTCGTAGAACGCCTGGATGCTTACATGAGCTATGCGGATTCTGGCTGGTCTGACTTCTACCTCGGCAGACCTCCCATAAACAAGCCCTGGCGAGAATACTTTGATCGGCTTTACTTTAGCATGGGCGGGCGCGAAGTCGGGGTGGAAGCTGTCAAGTGTATCCTGGCGAATGTCAGTCCCAGGAAACTGATGTTCGCCACCGATTGGCCCTTTAACTTCGATGGTCACGCCCAGGACGTACAACGATTTGTGACGGAAATGAAAAAACTTGGTTTGCCGGAGAGTGACACCGAAGCCATGCTTGGCGACAATGCGGCAAATCTACTAAAACTACCATGAAGTACAAAGCCAAAGGAAGCTACCGCAATACCGGAGTCAGTCGCAAGTCTGATGGCCCAATCGAGCGCCGGTAGAAAGCTCCTGGAGGCGAGCAATGACATCATCTATGGCCTGGTCGGGAGTGGAGGTGCCTGCGGTAACACCTACCGACCGGATGTCCTTGAGCCACTGCGGTTGAATGTCGGCGGCCGTTTCCACGAGGTGCGTCTGGGCTCCTGCCACCGCGCAGGCCTCCACCAGCCGACGTGTATTTGCGCTGGTGCGCCCGCCGACGACAATGATAAGGCCATGCTTTCTGGTAAGCTGGACGGCCGCCGCCTGCCGTCGCTTGGTAGCCAGGCAGAGGGTATTGATCAGGCGCAGCTCTTTCAATTGTGGCAGCCGTGCTGTGGTTATCGCGGCTGCGAAGTCGGCGAAAGAGGCCTGGCTCTGCGTCGTCTGTGACAGCACTCCAAGTAGCTGCCCAATCTCTCTGGAATCAGGCAGCGATTGAATGTCGGCGCAGGCCTTACCCTTGCCTTTAGCCCAACCCAGCACGCCCTTGACCTCCGGGTGGCTGGCATCCCCGAAGACTATCACGTAGAAACCAGCGGCGGCGAGCTTGGCCGCGGCGCGCTGTGCATTCCTCACGCGCGGACATGTAGCATCCACCACTTGAAGGCCACGTGCTTGTAAGCGCTCCACGACCTCCGGCCCGACACCGTGCGAGCTTATGGCCACAACCTTGCCTTTTGCCTCTTCCGGGCTGTTGATCACCCTCACGCCCTTTCGCGCTAGCCCTTCGATGACCACTGGGTTGTGCACGACCGCGCCCAGCGTCTCGATGCCGCCATGCTCCGCGGCAGCCCTTTCGAGCATCTGAATGGCATGCCTGACGCCGAAGCAGAAGCCTATCTCTCTGGACTTCTCTATTTCCAACTCGAAACACCTTCCCGAACTAAGGCCTAAGTGGTTCTTGCCATTCTGGACGCTGAACGCGTTGAAGCGGAAGAACCTCAGGGTGGACTGGGGTTTCGTCCTTTCCACCAGATTCTTCGTCGTCCTTCATCTGAAGGACTCCTCCAGAATGACATGTCGACCTTCAAGCGACCCTTATTTCATTATGGTCATTCGTCATCCTCAGACAGCCTTTGGCAATAGAGGCTGTCCCTAATATCTGTAACGGCATCAAGGTAGTTCTCACCCTGGCTTCTGTTTAGACGAACTCACGCATCGGGGCTCACGCATCGGGGCTCGGGCCCTTTTCACCATAGTCCCCGCAGTACGGCGGCGGCAACAGCGCGGCTATATTACGCATTATGGTCTTGGTGGCCGATGCCAGCTGCGTTTTCAATGGTTCGCCATCGTTCCGGGACACGTTGAACGGGCGGCCGATGGTGACCGTCATTCTCGGATGCCGCCACAACCAGGACATGCCTCCCGCCCTTTCCGTCCCGGTGATGCCCACGGGCAGCACGACAGCAGAAGACCGCAGCGCCAGCAGGGCCGCTCCAGGGTTTCCGGGCAACAGGCAGGCCTGAGGGCTGCGTTTACCCTCGGGAAAAATGACCAGCGCGCCGCCGCGCTCCAGCACTTCCAGCGAACGCCGCATCGCCTTGAAGTCCGTTGTCGTACGGTCTACCGGGAAGCACTCATACCAGTTGCCTAACGTCCTGAAGAACAGGTTGCGCCATAGCTCTACCTTGCCAACAAAGACCAGCTTCCTGGGCAGCGCGATGCCCAGCAGCGGTATGTCCGCCATTTGCAGGTGATTGCTCACCACGATGAGGGGGCCGTTTCGAGGCACGTTTTCCCTGCCGTGAACCGTTGCGCTGGTAAACAGCAGGAAGCCGAGCCTGACGATGCTCTCCGCTATTCTGTAGGAAGCCTTTTTGATGAGCACTTCGCGTTCCTGGCCAGCTCATAAACCCGGTCGACAACCTGCTCCAGGCTCAGGTCGCTCGTGTCGATGGTCCGGGCGTCCGGAGCCGGCTTCAACGGTGAATCCTCCCGGGTGCTGTCTATTGTATCTCTCGCCTTGAGCTCTCGCAGCACGGACTCGCAGTCTACAACCTTGCCGGACTGCTCCAACTCCTTGTAGCGCCGGACGGCACGCTGCTCCGGTGAAGCGGTGAGGAACACCTTCAGGTCCGCTCCCGGCAACACGATCGTGCCGATATCGCGTCCCACCATGACTACTTTCCCGCGCCCGGCCATCTCCCGCTGCCTGGCTACGAGCTTACGCCGCACCTCCGGTATCCTCGATACGAATGAGACGGCTGCCTCAACAGCCGGCGCACGGATATCGCTAGTAACGTCACGCCCGTCCAATAGTACACGGTATCCGCTGGTGCTGGCGCTGTCCGGAGCGATCTCAAGCTGCATCCTGCCGGCAAGCTCCGGCACTTTGCGTTCATCGTTTGGGTCAATGCCCAGCTGCAACGCCTTCCAGGTGAGGGCGCGGTACATGGCTCCGGTGTCAACGAAATTGTAGCCCAGCCTTGCGGCCAGCGACTTGCCCACACTGCTCTTGCCTACCGCCACAGGCCCGTCAATGGCTATCGTCTGCGCCATACGGATTTCTTCCCGGGCTTCTGTCAGGCCGCGCTGGTAGCGCATGCCGGCCTCCACAGTGGCGCTCGAGCCGCACATGCTGCCTATTCGCACGCTGGCCTCGAAGGCGCACGCCTGGCAGCAGTAGTCCTTGCCTTTGTACTTAAACGGCTCTCCCTGTATTTCTTCACGGCATAGGGCACACTTCAATCTATTCGACCTCTAAGCAGAATTCGTGCGTAGCGTCTTAGTTAACACCAGTCCGAAGGGAGTGTCAAATCATCGAAACCCTACGTTTGAACCATAGGGCAGCCACAGTTATAATGCCTTGCAGGAGGCATTCATTGATCGAACTTAGGAGCCTGCTGTCCGGTGTCATGAAGCCGGGACGCTATAGCGGCGGCGAGTGGAACGCCATCGCCAAAGATTGGGACAAGGCGCGCCTGCGCTTCGCCCTTATCTACCCGGACGCCTACGAGATAGGCATGTCCAACATGGCGATACCTATCCTGTATGACATACTGAATGCCCAAGCTGACGTGCTCGCCGAACGGGCATTCGCGCCGTGGCCGGACATGGAAAGCGCTTTACGTTCGCGAGGCATGCCGCTGTTCAGCCTGGAGTCCAGGCGGCCGCTCAAAGAGTTCGACGTGATCGGCTTCTCGCTGGGATACGAGCTCACGTATACCAACATGCTCAACGTCCTCGACCTGTCCGGCATACCTCCGCTGGCCTCGGAACGGAACAACAAGCATCCCCTGGTCATCGCCGGCGGGACCTGCTGCCTTAACCCGGAGCCGGCATCTGATTTCATAGACCTCTTCGTCGTCGGCGAAGGGGAAGAGGTAGTGCTTGAGCTGGTTGAGCTGCTGCGCGAGAACAAGGGTAGAGACAGGCAAGAGCTGCTCCGCCTTGCCGCCGGCATACCCGGTATCTATGTTCCCAGCCTGTACGACGTGGAATACGGCGAAGGCCAGTTCTGCCGTATCTTGCCGCGCGTGCCTGAAGCCAGACCGAGCATTAAGCGCCGTATTGTAGACGTGCTTCCTCCACCCTTTACCAGGCCTGTTGTGCCATACTTGGAGGTCGTCCACGACCGGGCTGCGGTGGAGATACAGCGCGGATGCAGCCGCGGCTGCCGTTTCTGCCAGGCTGGCATCGCCTACCGTCCCGTACGCGAGCGCCCCCAGGACGGGGTAGTGCAGGCCGTGGGGGAACTGCTGCACAACTGCGGTTACAGCGAGATATCGCTCGTATCCCTGAGCACCGGCGACTACCCGGACATACAGGACCTGGTATTCAAGCTGGTGCAGGAGTACGGCCAGGAGAACATCTCTCTGTCTTTACCCAGCCTGCGGTTCGATACCTCTTCGGTGAAGCTGTTGGAGTCGCTGCCGGACAGGCGAAAGATGGGGCTGACCTTCGCTCCCGAAGCCGGGACTGAGCGCCTGCGGCGCAGCATAAACAAGAGCTTGTCGCAGGATGAGATAGCGGCCACAGCGGCCACAGCCTTCGAGCGCGGATGGCTGAGCCTGAAGCTGTACTTTATGGTCGGGCTGCCTGGGGAGACGGACGAGGATGTGGCGGCCATCAGCGAAATAGTCCGCTTGATACGCCAGACGGCGCGCACCGTGGCGGGCAAGCAACCCAATCTGAGGGTGAGTGCTTCGACATGCGTGCCCAAGGCCCATACCCCCATACAGTGGCTGCCACAGGCCAAGGAGGAAGCCTTGCAGCCGCGCCTGGAGGCGTTGCGGGCCTCTCTCAGACGGCAGGGTGCGCAGTTCTCCTGGCACGACCCGAGGGTCAGCCTGCTGGAGGCGGTTATGGCGCGAGGCGACCGGCGCCTGGGCCAGGTTATCTACCGGGCCTGGCGCTCCGGGTGCGTCTTCGATGCCTGGAGCGACCAGTTCAAGTTCGACCGCTGGCTGGCGGCCTTCGCCTCCTGCGGCATCAACCCTGGGTCGTACGCGCACAGGCAGTTCGCGCTGGACGAGCCGTTGCCGTGGGGCCATATCGAGACCGGTGTAAGCCTATCCTTCCTCAAGAGCGAGCTGAAAAAAGCCCAGCAGGATAAGGAGACACCTGACTGCCGGTACGGGGAATGCCATTTATGCGGCTTCCAGGGACGTGTCCAGGCGTGCAAGCAGAAGCTCGCCAGCCCGCTGCCTCTCAAGTCCCGCTGAGTCCTACATGAGCAGGAAGCCGCCGTCCGCTAGCACCACGCTGCCTGTCATGTAGTCCGAGGCCCCGCTGGCCAGGAACAGCGCCACCTTGGCAATGTCGTCGGGTTCCGCATAGCGCCCAAGAGGAATCCCTTCCGCAGCCTGTATCATGCTGCGGGTCATGTATGGGCGCGTGCCCTCGGTGATCACTCCTCCCGGGGCTATGGCATTCACCAGTATGCGGTTGGGCGCCAGCTCGAGCGCGAACGATTTTGTCATGGAGACCATGCCGCCCTTCGACGCGTCATAGTGCGCCAGGCGGCCGGTGGGACGGAAGGCATCGATGGAGGCGATATTCACGATCCTGCCTCCCCGGCCTGCTTTGACCATCTCGCGAGCAGCGGCCTGCGAGTAGAAGAACACGCCGGACAGATTGATCTGGATCACCTTGTTCCACATCTCCTCGCTGGTGTCCAGCAACGGGGAGAAGGGGTAAATTCCGGCGTTGTTGACCAATATGTCCAGACGGCCGAAAGCCTCGACAGCCGCGGCGGCTGTCTTGCGGGCGTCATCAGCGGAGGCCGCGTCGGCGTGCATCGCCTTAGCCTTGCCGCCCGCCGCCGTTACCTGCTCGGCAGTCTTCTTTGCGGCCTCCAGGTTGATATCAGCCACTATGACGCCCGCGCCCGCTTCCGCTAGACGCTGGACTATGCCCCGGCCAATGCCCATCGCGCCTCCGGTGACTATGGCTCCCTTGCCCTTCAGGTCAAATATCTGTGCTATAGTCTGCTGTGCCATATCGAAAACTCCTTTATCCCTATTCCCAACCGCATTATACGTCCTTACCCGGAGCACAAGGATTTCAGCAGGGAGCTAGCCGCGAGGGTGCAGAACGTTTGGATGTATAATAGATTCTCTCGATCTGCCTGAAATCGACCGAAGCTATAGACCAATGTACCTTCTTGTAAGGCTCAGGAGGAATGCACACATGGAAACAGTAAACATGGAAACCGATGTCGTCGTTATAGGCTACGGCGCTGCCGGCGCTAATGCCGCCATTGCGGCTCATGACAAAGGCGCCAAGGTTATCCTTCTCGAGAAGATGGCCACGGGCGGTGGTAATTCCCGTGTATGTGGTGGCAACCTGATCATCCCACGTGACATGAGGTTTGCTGATTATCTGGATAAGCTTAGCTTCGGGACTGCCGAGAGAGAGATAATCGATGCGTTCGTTGAAGGTGCCACACAGCTTGAGAGTTTAGTTAAGGAAATGGGCGGTGAACTTGTACCCAGTCAGGCTCTATCACCATGGTATACAAGGAGACGGTTAGGCGGTTCATCAGTGAGTTTCCCAAAAGTTCCGGGTACAGAAAACATAGCCAGGCTGCTTTCCTTTAAGGGACAGGAGGATATCATGTCAGGCAACCGTCTCTGGCGATTCTTTTCCAGCAACGTTGAGCGCCGTGGAATTAATGTCATGCTTCGCACGCCTGCAAAAGAACTAGTTAAAAACCAACGAGGCGAAGTGGTCGGTGTTATCGCCGAATCAGACGGCCGGACCATTTCAATTAAGGCTAGAAAGGGCGTCGTTTTGACCTCTGGTGGTTTCGAGAATAACAATGCTATGAAGTGGGACAATTTACCCATTAAGGCGCCGGTGATGTTTATGGGGAACCCGGGCAACACTGGTGATGGTATCAGAATGGCGCAAAAGATTGGTGCAGGGCTATGGCATATGGGTAGATCGTCAACTATCATGGGTTTCAAGGCTCCCGAATACGAGTCGGCGTTCTACATGACCTTCTTGGCTCCGGGGTTTATCTATGTGGATAAGTATGGCAGGCGGTTTGTGGACGAGGCAACGCAATTTGGGCATGAGTTCTTGGACTACGTATCGTTCTTCGACATGAAAAACCTGGAATATCCTTATATACCTATTTATGGCATATTTGATGAAGAAGCTAGACTCAGTGGGCCCCTGTATGTGCACAACGCTGGGTACAACAGGGATAAATACAAGTGGAGCCTCGATAATAAGGCTGAAATCGAGAGAGGATGGATAATTGAGGCAAAGACGCTGCCGGAGCTAGCCAAGCGGTTATCAATGGATACGGCATCTCTAGAAAATACGCTTGGCAAATATAATGAGTCTTGCAAGATGGGCACAGATGCTGAATTCGGCAGGCCGAAAGAACACTTGAAGTCTCTTGAGCCACCATATTATGCCATCTCGCTTTGGCCTACTCTGCTGAATACTCAGGGAGGTCCACGCCGCGATAAAGGGGCGAGAGTATTGGACCCCGATGGCATGCCTATCCCAAGGCTATACGCGGCAGGAGAGCTGGGATCGATCTGGGGCTTCTTATATCAGACGTCGTGTAATATTGTCGAATGCATTGTTTTTGGTCGGATAGCCGGTATAAATGCCGCGACAAACCCGCCAATAGAATCATAGCCGGATTCTATGACCCTCAGTTGGCACTACTTGCATAACCGCTAATCGATTGGTTATGCTCGATCAGCGGGTTCCGACTCGTCCGGGAGAAAAAGCGGGAAGTACAGATATGCCGTCCTTGCTCTGTGGTAATTGTGGCTATTGGAAGCTGAAAGCGTATGACCTTGGAAAGCCAGCGGTGGCTCTCTGCACCAATCAGCAGAGTGAATCCTATCTGGTTCCTACGATGGCGACTGATTCATGCCCTTTTTGGGGGCCGGAAAGAGGCAGAGGCCCCGGCTCACCTGACCCAAGTATTCCAAGTAGACCACGAGGAGCTGCTGTTTGACAGGTTATTCGAATTAGTCCATGCCATCCGCAACGGCAAACTTATCGTACTCTCGGCTCTCGACCTGTGGCATATCATTGATTGCACGTGCCGCCACGCATACTCGTTCGATCTCCGGTTCCTCAGCCATAATGGCCTGTTCGAGCAAGTCCAGAAGCAGCTTGCGTATATTGGTGATGATCATTTTCATTCCCGCCATTCCCGGCCTCCTTCTGTCCAGGCAAGGTGTTCCTGCTTAATAGAACGGAAAACCGGGGGAAATGTTACCGCCACCGCCGACAGAGCATGGAATGGCCAGCGCTTTACTCTTGCGTGGTGCTGGGAGTTATGGTTGCCTCTATCCTGGACGTCCAGCCGCGGAGCAATGCCACGTCCAGTGGCTTGCCGACGACGTCCCTGGTCAGGAGGCGGTGTATATCGTCCACGCCGGTCACTGGCTTACCTGCCAGGGATATGATGACATCCCCCTCTTTGAGCCCCGCGTTTGAGGCCGGGCTGTTCGGGGACACACCTATGACCTGAACTGCCGAGCTCTGCTGTAGGTTGAAATAACGCACCACACGGACGGGTAGCGGGGCCATCTGCCCCGCTATGCCCATAAATCCACGGACCACCCGTCCCTCCCTGATGAGCTGCGTGACCACCCAGCGGACGGTGTTCACCGGTATGGCGAAGCAGATCCCCTGGGCGAACTGTATGATGGCGGTGTTGATGCCGATGACAAGTGCCCGGGAGTCTATCAAAGGGCCTCCGCTGTTGCCGGGGTTGAGCGCGGCGTCGGTCTGTATGATGTTCTCAATGAGTCTTCCCGTGCGGCTACGCAGGGAACGCCCCAGGGCGCTGATAACGCCGGCAGTTACCGTGCTTTGAAAACCCAGAGGGTTGCCGATGGCGATCGCTATCTGTCCCGCCCGCAACGTATCCGAGTCTCCCAACGGTGCTGCATGCAGGCCTGAGCCAAGGATACTGAGCAGTGCCAGGTCGGTTGCCGGGTCCTGGCCCACAACCTGCGCGGCGTACTCGGTGCCGTCGGCCAGCATGACCTGAACGGATGTGGCACGATCGACTACATGGCTGTTGGTCACAATGTAGCCGTCGGGGGCTACAACCACGCCTGAGCCGCTCCCTTCCATTTCGCCCCTGCTGTCCGGAGCGGTGGCCCGGCGCGTGACGTGGACGTGGACGACAGAGGGAGCCGCCTTGGATACTGCGGAGCTGACCACCTGCGAGTAGGAGTCAAGCAGGCCGGCGTCGGTCCTCTCCTGTCCAGGTGCCTGAGCCCCGGCCTCTGCGGAAGCCGGTGTAGCCAGAAAGGTCAGATCAACATCCCGAATCCTGTCAGCCATCTCTCACTCCCCTGATACCATATTAAGCCAGAGGAGTGAGTTTCCGCCATCCTACCGGGAACCGGCTATCCCTCGATCCGCTGCCGTCCGGCGTGAATAGGCGGCCTTGCGCACACATTCACTGCCTGCCTGCCACGCTCCGCCATGCGGAAGCAAGGTTCGTCCTCCCGGAAGCAGCCCTAAATAGGATACGAGATAGTTCAATCCCGAGGCCAGCGTGAGGGCTACGGCCAGGAGCATGGTCCAGGGGGCCAGGCCCAGCAGCGCGGAAAGTTGCGCCTGGCCGGGAACGCTAGCCAGCAGCCCTCCCTGTTCCAGGTCCTGCTGCAGCAGGACCCCTGCTATGGCCACTATGGAGGCGGCCATCTTCATCTTGCCCCAAATATCCGAACCGGGCGCCACCCGGCCACGGAAGTGGACCAGCCGGATGGCCGACACTGCCGCTTCACGGGCAACGACCGTACCCATCACCCACCATGGTATTGCGCCCTTGGCAGCCAGGACGAGGAGCATGGTCGTGACGAACAGCTTGTCCGCGGCAAGATCAAGCTGCGCTCCCGCCGCAGTCGTTTTCCCGGACCTGCGCGCCAGGTAGCCGTCTAAGGCGTCGGTGACACCGGCTACAGCAGTAGCTGCGGCGGCGACTGCCATGCCGTCTCCCCACCGCAGCAGCACAGCAAGCGCCGCCACCGGCAGCAGGCACAGCCTCGATATGGTCAGGAATGTTGGCATAGCGATGTGTCTTTGCAAAAGGCCTCTTCCGAAAGGGGCGCAGCCCCAATATGACGCCAGATGCTAACACAAAAGGGGACAGGAAAGTAAGCAGCTAGAAGCCCAGTCGTTTCAAGCAGGCTTCGGTGGCCAGCGGCACTGTCGCGCCGGGCATCTGTTTCAATCGCTGTATCTCTCTGGCAAGCGCGGGCAGATCATCGAACGTATCCACGTCGAAACAGCCGTCAACAAGTGACAGCGCAAGTCTTGCCTCCCGCGCCCTGTCCATCGTTGCGCTGAGCACCTGTGGCGTGCTCCAGGCTATATCCTGGAACAGGACGTCATGCCGGGTACGAAGGCCGACGAGATAGTAGCCACCGTCCGGGCATGGGCCCAGGCAGGCATCAGACCGGGACAGCGCTGTAAGGGCACCTTCCAGGTACTCCGGCTGGACAGTGGGACAATCGCTGCCGATGATGACAACCGGCCCATACCCCAATTTGAAGAGGCGTCCGGAAATGCCTGCCATCCTCTTTCCCAGGCCGCCCCGGCCCTGGGCCATCACTCCGAATCGTGTGCCAGCCAGACGCGAAAAATATTCCAGTGCCTCACTGGGCGTAAACGCCAGGAACAGATGCCAGCGCTCAAGGCACAAGGCGGCGGCCATCACATCCTGGACAAAGGCGTGACAAAGGTCCGTGCTCTGCTCCGGGGTCAGCCGTGGTTGCAGGCGCGTTTTGACTTTCCCGGCAATCGGCTCGCGCACCATGATGGCCAGCGCAGGCCCGGATTGCTTACCTGGCGTCACCATAGAGCCTTTTCAGCCTCGAAGGCGGGCAGCGCAGGACGAACAGCAGGCGCAGCAGCCACATGAGGAGTATGGTTTTCAAGACGCCGTTCTTCTGCCACCTTCGAGCGGACGTGGTCACCTTCAGCGGCAATCTCACCACCTTGCCGGCCCTGACCATCCGCTTGCCGAAGTCCAGGTCTTCCATGAGAGGCATGTCGCCGTAGCCTCCCAACGCCCGGAAGACCTCCGCCCTGACGAATATAGCCTGGTCTCCCGTGAAGCCGGAGAAGAGGCGGTCGCGTGAGTTTATGAACCAGCCGATCATGCGGTACGGCCAGCGACGGTCGTCCAGCACTACCTTGAAGCGACCGCCGACAACGCCGGGGCGCTCAAGCGCCTTCTCGACCGCATGTATCGCACCCGCAGGCAGCAGTGTGTCGGCGTGCAGGAAAAGCAGTATGTCACCCCTGGCTTCGCTCGCCCCCAGGTTCATCTGGCAGGCCCTGCCCCTGCGGCCGTGCAGGACAGTGGCATAGCGCTCGGCTATGGCCGCTGTCCCGTCGCCGCCACCGCCATCCACGACGATAACCTCGAAGTGGCCCGCCACTCCCATAGTGTGCTCCAGCGTCAAACCGATTGTCGAGGCCTCGTTGAGCGTGGGAATAACGATTGAGACCATGCCGCCGAAGAGTATACGCTATTTGCGGGCAGCGAAGATAACGCCGCCTACAAGGCTCACCAGCGCTACCAGTACCCAGAAGAGCAGCGAAGCCGCTATGGATGCCTCGCCGGACAGCCCCACGGAACCGAAGAAATAGACGTAGGCGCCTTCCCGTACGCCGAAGCCGCTGATGGATATGGGCAGCATTTGCAGGGCGGAAATGATGGGGATAAAGGCCAGGCTGTAAACGAAGAGGTCCTTCGGCCCGAGGGATACGTGCGATCCCAACGCCAGGAAGATGAAGTACGCGACCAGCACCACGGTGAACTGGAACACCAGGGAGTAGAACACTACCCAGGCCACATTGCGTCTGTCCTGCAGGCAGGCGCCCATCGATGTGCTGACCCCGCCCAGCCATCGTCGGATGGCGAACTTCTCCGGAAGCCTGATCCGCCTGCCAAGGGCTTTCCGCACTCTTCCCACGGCGAAAAGCAGTATGATGACCAGCGAAACAGCGAATATGCCGATAACCCACCAGCGGAACCGGTTCGATACGTTGTAGCTGAGCACAAGCCCCAGCAGAGCGGTCAGGGCCAGTGCAAGGGCGGCCAGCAGCCGTTCTCCGATGACAGAGGCTACCGATTCGGAAGTCTTGCCAGTGTACTTGGCAACGTCGGCGATCCTGACCACGTCGCCGCCAATGTTCGTGGGCAGGAAGTTATTGAAGAATAGCCCGACCAGGTAGTAGACGAACAGGCGGGATAGGGGTGCTTTGACCCCCTGCACCGTCAGCAGTCTCTGCCACTTGTAGGCGCTGACCACCATAGCCGCGACCACTGTGAGGACGCCTAAGCCCAGGTAAAACAGGCTGGCACCTCGCGCCACATCCCATAGCTTCCCTATATCCGTCCGCATCAGCACCAGAACCAGCAAGGCGATGCTGACCACCGGCCTCAGTACGCGGGACAGCGGGAACCTCTTTTTCGCTGGCACAGCTCCAGGGGCAGCCGACCGCTCTATTGTCCTGTTTTCAGTCAATTGAAATGGTATGTATGCGTCCTAAATTATTCCTTGCTCTTTTCGGCTGGCCGGGATGATAAGCGCCGCTCAAAGGCTTTTTTCAGCGTAAAACCCAGCACCACCAGAGCAACAATGATGCCGAAGGCGTAGATGCCAAGCGAGGTGACCTTGGTCAGGTTTTGCCCCAGTACAGAATACACGATGGTCGCGGGTATCTGTCCTATGCCGGTGGCCACGATGAAGCCCAGGAAAGAGATCGAGGTCACCCCTGCCAGGTAGGATACAGCATCGAAGGATACGACCGGTATCAGCCTGGCTATAAGCACCGAGTTGTTGCCATAGCGGCAGAAAAACCTGTCGGCGACTGCCAGGGCTTTTTTGCTGGCCAGTTTCTCCACTGTGGGCCGGCCCAGGGCGCGTGCGATGAAGAAACAGACAAGTGCGCCAACCATCGCGCTGCTCCAGGAGAGCAGCGTGCCCCAGAACGCGCCGAAGAGCAGGCCGTTGGAAATAGTTACTACCTGTCCGGGCACCGGAAACAACACGGATTGCAGCACCATCAGTGCAGCGGAAACCAGAGGCGCCCATACGCCGAACGAGCGGATGTACTCGCGGAGGTTCTCTATAGCCTGGGATATGTCCCTGGTGCTCATCATTCCCAAGGCGGTGCCTATCCCGGACCTGAAGCCATGCCAGAGCAGGTACAGCAGGGCAAAAAGGATGACCAAGCCCAGCAGTATGGCAATGTTGCGCCACATTGTCTTCCTCTTGGGCCCGGCCGTTTGAATAGCGGCGGCCTCGCAGGCCGTAGCGCGCTGTTCAGCCAATATCAATGTCCCTCGACATCCACCGCCAGCACGCAGGAACAGTGGTAGGTGCCCACCTCGAAGCCCGCGTCGATCACCTTCGCGCCGTCGGCGGCGCAGGACTGGAGTATATTCTCCATCTGCCGGTACAGGGTGGGACGCGCACGTTTCCGTTCCGATGGGCCGGGCATGGCCAGCCCCCACATCAACTCCTGCAGCTCGCTCTTGTAGACCTCGCAGTATGGGTCCGGCGCCATGATGCAGCCGTAGCCCTGAGTGATCTCGTAGTTGAAGTATGACTGCGCGAAACACCCGCCGCCGCAGAAGAACTTCAAATAGCAGGAGCTGCACCCGACCCGCTTCTGGACCGAGTCCTCGCGCACCCAGTTTGTGACGGAAGACGACTTCCAGATATCCTCCAGGCTGCGTTCCTTTATCGAACCACAGTCGAAGGCCTCAGCTCCCACGAGAGAGGCGCACGGGTAGACGCGGCCATCCGGTCCTACCGCCAGTTCGCTGAAGCAGCAGTTGCAAAGGTCGTTCTTCCTGCCCCTCTTGCTGCGAACGCGGGCTTTGAGGGATTCCTCGTTGTCCACGACCATGCCTGTCTCTCTGGCTACGGTCCTCAGCTCCGCCATTATCTCGGCGACGCGCGAGCCGTTCACTAGCAGCGCGTCGATGTTCTTGCGCATCCTGCCCCGTGCGTGCAGCCACAGTATATGATGGTCTCTAACCCCTATCGAGTTCAGGAACCGCGTTGTATCGACCACACGGCCCTGGTTCAGAGCGGTTACCGTTGTCGTGACGATGGGCGATAGGCCGGAGCCGACCAGCCTCTTGATCCCCGCCACCGCCCGGTCGAAATTGCCCTTGCCGCGTATGGCATCGTTCGTCTGAGCGTCCGGGCCTTCAAGGCTGACCTGCACCAGCAGGCTGCCCGGATTCGCGGACGACAGCCGCTGCACGATCTCATCGGTGAGCAGCACGCCACTGGTAAGCACAACAAGCTGGGCGCGAGGCGTGACCCATTCCACCAGCTCAAGTATGTCCTTGCGCATGAATGGGTCGCCGCCGGTAAAGTAGACGCGCCCGACCCCCAGGGACAGAGCTTCGTCCACCAGCCCCTTTATCTCACCAGTGGCAAGCGGGCTGACCGTCTCGGCCCCGCCATCGACCAGGCAGTGCTTACAGCGCAAGGGGCAGGAGTTATTCGTATGGACCCACAGCTCTTCCAGCCGGCCGGGCGCGATGGCCTGCGCCCTTCCTCGATAGGCTGGAGACATGCTGGGGCAAGTGGCGACAAAACAGGCCTCCACGGCCTTGCGCACGAAGGCCTCTGTATCCTTGGGGGCCAGGCCGGTCTCAGCATGCAGTGAGTCAGCTATCTCCCTGAGCGTGTGCCGGCCGTCGCAACGGCGCACCACCCTGGAGCCGATCTCGTTAGTGCTCATCCAGTTGGGGGCCGATGGGTCTATGAGAAGGTACACTCCATCCCTCTCCTGCTGGACGATGTTCGGCGAGTACAGAATGGTATTCTGTTCCACCTGCTGCATACCGTTCCTCCTATTGCCAATGGGCTATTATTCTATGGGCACCTTGGGGTCGTTGCCCCAATCTTCCCAGGAGCCATCGTAGTTACGAATATTATCGTATCCGATCAAGTGCAGTGCAAGGTACATCACCGACGACCTTATGCCACCCTGTCAGTATACGACGCCGTTCTTGTCCCTTGTAAAACCTATGTTCGCGAACATTCCAGCAAGTTCCGCCGCTGGCTTAAACACCTTTACGTCGCCGGAGGTCAGGCTCTGCGTCCAATCCAGGTGGGACGCACCGGGTATGTGTCCCCCGCGGGCAGCCGACTTCTTGTTGCCGCCCTTGAACTCGCCCTCCGGCATAGCGGCCAGTAGAAAGTTCTCCGGCTTGTTCAGCATATCCAGTACCTGCTGCTTGGTCGCCAGTTTCGAAGCGTCGGGGTTCGCCATGAACTTCCCGGCGCTCTTCTTCACTGCAACATTTGTCAAATCGCGGTCCTCGGCGCGCCACTTTTTCAGGCCGCCATTCAGGACCTTCACCTTGCCTCCGCCGTGCCCATAGTATTCCAGCGTCCAGAGCAGCCGCGAGGCCCACAGCATATCGGCGTCATCCACTGCCACCACTGTAGTATCGTTGCTGATGCCCTTGCTGCTCAGCAATCGCTCTATCTGTTCTTTGGATAGCACCCACCATTTGACCGGGTTTGTCTGATCGTAGAACTCACCCCTACGGTCCATGACGTCGATGTTTACTGCGCCAGGTATATGTTTCTTATCGTAGCTCGACGCATTTCGCACATCTACCACGACAACGTTGCCGGCGTTCAGGTTCTGGGCCAGCCAGTCAGTCTCTGCCAGTAGCTCCGGATGAGCATAGCCCTCAGTTTGCTGGTCCGGTGTTGAGGTTGTCTCGGACGTCGCCGCAGCCGTTTGTTTCTTTGGTCTATTCCTTCGCCATCGAGGGATGAATATCAGTGCGGCCAGTGACAGGAGAAAGAAAGGCCCCCAAGCGGCCGCGACATAAGCCTGGTACGGTATGCCGGGACCTCCGAGAACGTTTGCCATCAGGTACTGGTACGGGCCAAGGGGCCAATAGAGTATGCCCTGGGCCCTGTACCAGGCGGAGGGGAAAGATGGCAGCCAGGTGAAGGAGTTCACCACGACTACCCCGCTGGTGGCGAAATAAGCCAGGGATAAAATCCAGAGCACGATCTTCAAAAACAACTGCTAGCCTCTATTTAGTCGCCTACTGTATCGTCCCGGCCATTGGCCAAAACCAATTGCGAGGTGCGCCGGGCGCACCTCGGAACGCTTTTACTCCAGGCGCAGGCTATTTCTCGATGGGTGTGTCCGTTTCGTTGCCCCACTCCTGCCATGAACCATCATAGTTGTGAATCTTATCATACCCAAGGAGCCTCAGTGTTAGGTACGTCACCGACGACCTCTGCCCGGTCTGTCAGTAAGCGTGTACGTCCTTGTCCCGGGTGACTCCCTGGTCCTCGTACATCTTCTTTATCTCGGCGGCAGGTTTGAACACCGGAGCATCGTCGCCGGTGAACAGGTCGGTCCAGTTGATATTCACCGCTCCCGGTATGTGGCCGCCCCTCTTGGAGCGCACGTCCTCGCCCTTGTACTCTTGGGGTGAGCGCGCATCCACGATAGCCACTCCGGGCTTGTTCAGCGCTGCCAGCATGCTGTCTTTGGTATCGAGCAGCACGGGATTCGCCCTGGCGGTGAACTTCTCCGGAGTCACTGTGGGAGCCGTGGTGCTTACCGGCAGGTTTTCCTTCTTCCATTTCGCGAAGCCGCCGTTGAGCACACTGACTTTAGTCTGGCCGTAATACTCCAGGGTCCAGAAGACGCGGGATGCCTTGGTATCTTTGCCGTTGTCGTACACGACCACGACGGTATCGTTGCCTATGCCTCGAGCGCTCAGCAGCTTCTCGATCTGGTCAGCCGGACCCGCCATCTGCTTGGGCCCCGTAGGGTTGAACGTCTCGTCGACCGGCAAGCTGACGGCGCCCTGTATATGCCCTGCTGCGTAATCCGCCGCCGGGCGGGCGTCCACTACGCGGACGCTATCCAGCTTCTGTGCCAGCGCGCCGGTCTCCCACAGCAGGCCGGCGTTCTGGAAAGTGAATGGTTTCTCGGTGGTGCTGCTCTTTGCCGGGGTAGTGCTGGCGACCTTGGCGCCGCACCCGGCGAGCAAGACCACTGCCAGGGACACCGCCGCAATCACGGCGGCCCTGCCTCGGTGCCTCATGGCCTTGAATCCTCCAGGCATATCGTATCCTCCCCTTGCAGTCCGTCAGCGGACTCGCAACAGCAGTTGTCTCAGGCCGTCCTTGGCCTTTTTGCTCAGCGAGGCGAACTTCCCCATCTTTGCGGGGAGCTCGATGAATACACTGTATGGCAATGCCATTATCAGTTCGTTGGACTCGTAGCCTCCGTACGTCCGGGCGCCGTTGCACAGGAAGGTGACATTAGGGCCGCCGCCGGTATACACGTGCGCCATGGCCTCGCCACAAACAGCCATATCGCCTTTGAACTTCGCGTTTACGCCTCCGAGGAGTATGGACATGGTCATGACCTGCTCCGGTGTCAGCAGGAGGAGGACGACGTCGGCGCCTTCCAGCGGGCCGACCCTGAGGGCGGCTGTCTTTTCCTTTATGCGCGGCTCGATGTTTACATACTTCGGCTCGCGAAAGCCGAGCGTTACCTCGGCGTTGGGGCAGTTCAGGTTTTCCACCTTCACGAGGAAGTCCTTGCCCGATGCAGCCTCCCTGACAAACCGGCAGAACGTCAGGCGCTTTTCCGGGGGCGGAAAGCCGGGGTCTTCGAACTTCTCCCCGTGGCGGTACACCTTGACTCCCACTGGGCGCGCGGACATCCCCAGGTAAGAAACAACGGCCTTGGCGATACTAGCTACGTCTTCGATGGTAGTGCTCCTTGATTTAGTCGGATATAGAAATGGCCAATTCTAGCACCTGCTGTCATTTCATGTCATTCGTAGCCGCAGGGCAGCACCAAGGCAAGAACCGGACCGCTCCGGCCATTCCCACACTCCGGCTCATTCAGTAAGTCTACTAATATCATCATCTTGGTGGTCAATGCTAACACGATATTGGTGGGGTGTCAAGAGGGGGTATCTGGCGCGTAGCAGCCAACAGCCGGCACAAAGAGCGATTCAATGAGAACGGCGGCGACTTACGGGGAAAGCAGGAGGTGCGAAGGATTCATCGGTCTACTGATATGGAAGATTGCAGCCGAAAAGACTTGGTTTCAGTTCATGTGTTCATCCCGATGAGTGCATCGTGCTATTCCTGCCCCTTTTGCAGGCCTGTGATACAATTTCGATGCTGGATACTCAGGTTAAGGACTCTAATGGCAACTAGTAGAAAGACCGCCCAATCAACTACCGGTACGCCTGCCCTCACGGCGGATCGTGTCCGCGAGCGCGTTCACGTTTCGGGCAAGGAGCTAGCAGCTTTTTGCAGGCGCCATCACATCAAGAGCCTTTCCCTTTTTGGGTCCGTGCTCCGGGACGATTTCCGTCCGGACAGCGACATCGATGTGCTGGTTGAATTCCAGCCAGGCAAGACGCCCGGTTTCTTCACTTTCGCGGAGATGGAGGACGAGCTTTCCGCGTTGTTTGGCACCCGAAAAGTAGACTTGCGCACTCCACAGGACCTGAGCCGGTACTTCCGCGATCGGGTGCTCCGTGAAGCAGTTGTCCTATGCCGGTAGTTGACGACATCACGCGGATCAAGCACATCGTTGATGCCTCGACGAGGGCACTCCAACTCGTGAGTGGGCGGAAGCGCTCCGCTCTGGATCAGGATGATGTACTTGGCCTTGCGCTGGTCAGGTTGCTGGAGATAGTTGGGGAAGCCGCCTGGGGAGTCACCGAAGCAATGCGATCAAGATACCCGGAAGTGCCCTGGCGCAAAATGTCTTCGATGCGCAATCGCCTCATTCACGGGTACTTTGATGTGAACCTTGACGTTGTCTGGGACACCGTAACCAAGGATTTGCCCCCTCTTGTCACGCAGTTGGAGAATGTGCTGAACAAGGAGACGAAGTAGGCCCATCCTGCCTCGTGGACAGGCTTCCAAGTAGGTCAGATCTTAGTGCAAAGTGTTCTTCCACAGATAGGGGCGAAGATCATGCTCGAACGTCTTGCCCTCTATTTCGCACCAAAAACTAAGCTGGAATCCGGACAACGGACTCATTGGATGGCCAATACTACGGTCTGCTGGCCGTAACTGCTAAGCAAGCACAAAGGAAAAAGGCCCCATCCACTTGTACGCGTGACTGGACAGACATCCCGATCGGAAGTCCTGCTAAATGCTCCCTGGCGAACTGGCTTATGGACTCCAGCAGGCACAGGAAGTCTGGACTCCTTGGCTCGCCGTTCTTCAGGTCCACCCAGGGCTCAAAGGCGTCCACGTACTCTAAGGCCATGCCCTTCACAGCTTCCAGAGAGCCTGCATCTGGAAGCCACAACCCACCTTCAGCGTCCTTTCCTCCTCCCAGGCGCCTTGCCACCTTTTCGCCCAGCTTCGGGCCACTTGGCACCCTTTTCGCCAGTACCTCCATAGCTTTCTGACAGTCTGGCAGCCTGTAGCTTTCCACTACCTGGGAGTAGAGGTCCTGAGCCTTCTCTGACTCCTTCAGTGCTGCTGCAACACATGAATTGCAGAACACGAATGGCAGAGTTTCAGGCATGAAGTAGGCTGTTTCTGGCGGCTTCCTATCTTTCGCATCAGGTCTCCATTGTCCATGATGTCCCATGGCCAGTTATGATATCGCAATGAACTTCCCGCTATCATGAGAAATTGGTTTACTTTTCTAGGCTCGCCCCTTGCGCTGGCGGGACATCCCGACAAGCACGTTGACTGCACTGCTATAATGCTTTCTGGCCACAGAGATGCGGCCAACGTGTACGCCAGTGGGCTTCGCTACCAGGCTCTCGCCTCAATACGTGGCAGGGGGATCAACAATGGCAGGGTTTCCATATAAGATCAAATGCACAGTCTGCGGCAGGGAATTTCCGGGAGACGAGTCTTTCGAGGTGCCCAAACACCCTTGTGCGGGTGAAAGAACCCAGCCGCATGTGTCCTATGTTCCATGCGCTGGTTCCAACCAGAAAGGCACGCCGGTGAATACCTAACTTGTGTCTCGGACGGCACCCGTGCGTGTTGTCACTTCAACAGTAGTGAATGAGGGGGCAGGTCTGTCATGCGAAAGACGTTGGCCATCTTGCTCGTGTTAGTCGGGATTGTAGCTCTTGTCATCGGCTGTTCGGTCCAACAAGGGCAGATTCAGACCACTACCGAGACCTCAACCGTAACGATTGCGGCTGTCGCCACCCAGACGACCACCGTCACCGCTACAGAGCCTGCCCTTACGGTGACTACGGCCGGACCCATTCAGACAGTGACTGTGACATCTCTTGCCAAACAAACGCAGACGGTCACAGCTACTGTCACTGCGACATCTACCGCTACTGTCACGGTTTCTGGCCCAACCTCAACGACAACTGCAGTAACACAACTGACTCCAACCCCGATACCATCTCCAACTTACACTCCTTTAATCGGTGGCACGTTGGCATCCAACAAAACCCTGACTGCCAACGGCTCACCATATTTGCTGACGGGCAGTCTTCTCATACCTGCTGGAATGACCTTTACCATCGAGCCAGGAGTCACCGTTGATCTCGACGACAAGTTCATCCGGGTCGAAGGAATGTTCCAGGCGCGGGGGACGAGAGAAAGGCAGATACAAATAACCAGCAGCAGAGCCAACTCCAAGGACCCAGGTATATTCTTTGCGAACACAAGTACTCCTTGGGATCGAAACCGGCAGACCGGTTCAGTGATGGAGTACGTAAGTATGCGCGTAGACAGGGGCCTGGCAATTCATATTAACGTGACGAATGATCCCAATGTGGGCGGGCCACGAATAGCGAACAGTTCTATCTCCAACCCCAGTGGTTCAGGCATTTTCGTGTCTGGCACCTCCATTGTGGAATACAACGTAGTGCAGGCCAAGGGCACCGTTGTTGAAGGCGACTCTGATCTGTGTCGCATCGAAGGCAATGTTATCAAGGGAGGCACCATTGGACTGCGCCTCTCTCACTACGGTGTCCAAGTGAAAGGGAACCTGATCAGCGGCAATGAGACGGGAATCGAATTAGTCCCAGGCTATACGGTCGGGAAAGTCCAAGGACTGCTAACCGAGAACACCGTGGTGGCCAACTCCGCTTATGGCCTTCTCATAGATGGACTCGACCTTAATGGACCGGAATTCCAATTTCCAGCTATCAGCGCTAATTCCATATATGGCAACGGCAAATACGATGTCTATGTGCAAAAGACGACCAAGAGTATTGACCTGGCCAATAATTGGTGGGGCACAACAGAAACCGCGTCAATAGAGAAGCACCTCTACGATAAGCGTCAGGACTTTCGTGTTGGACAGATAATATATCAACCGTTCTTAACTTCCGCACCAAGTCAGGCCCCTTCGCCTTGAGAACACTATGCTCAAGTTGGCTGCGTCGGCAGCCCCTGGCAAGTCCTTGGTTCTTATCTGACACACGTCACTTGTTCTCAATCTATGCTTTTGCCGATGTGTCCACTTGAACAGGCGGACTTACCTTGAGCAACTGCCGCTTGCTACGATTGGTCAGCAACCCCAGTCCATTTCTTGCCTGTTCCAGTGAGCCGAGTTCAAAGGCGAACGGAATCACCCGTTTGTACGCGCGGCTGGACAAACATCCCCCTGATGCCATTGACGATGCTGCTATGATTTCTGCCAGCAGCGGTCATCATTGAAGGCGGCTCTGCAAACATAGGAGACGGCGCACTCAAACATGAAAGACACCACGGTAAACCACAAGATACCCCCAACCGTACTTAATCGCTTTACATGTTGGCCTGAACTGTTCGACTTATTAACAAACAAAAAGCTCAGTCTGAGAGTAACAAGGGATTGGGACGACAAGAATGACTGAGGTAGGAGTTCGAAAAGCGGAATAACAACGCCAGAGTGTATGCGAAGTGTTTCTGTGCTGGCCGCGAGACCATCCATCACTGGAAAAACTTCGCCCCCGGGGTTACCGGATGTTGCGTTGAGTTCGACGCAAAGGAACTTTTGAAAGATGTTGATGATGTTGCTAGCCATACCAGCGGATGTTTGCGGTATGGGTGGGTTGATTATGAGTACACAAAATTCGTTACAGCCAAACAACCTGACCTACCCCGTTATCCTTTCGTCAAGCGCAAGCCCTATCATGTCGAGAACGAGTACAGGATCATTTGGCAAGGAGCAGATTACGACGCGCCTAGGGAAATCCCTTTCCGTTTGGAGTGCATCAAGAAGATCACTCTTAGCCCCGAATTGCCTCGTAACATCTTTGAGGCTATTGAACCATTGCTACGTGAACTACTCAAAGGGACTGCCAGCAGCGCACAAATTAACCTGTCAAAGATGTTGGAGCATCCAGAATGGATAGCGGCATTCCGGAGGTAGCATCAGCGCCCCCCTCCTTCCGAGTGTAAGTGCTCGCACCACGCATGGAAAGGCAAACACCTGGCCAATCCCTCCCGGCCATGGTTGTTATCTAACCTCGAAGGCAAACGGCACCACCCATTTGTACGCGTCGCTGGACAGACATCCCGATGAATACCGGAGGCCAGCAGGAAGTTCCCTATTCTTTGACGTCACGCGGCGTAATCAGCAGTTCGATCCCTTTCAAAACCTGGATCATTCGTTCGCGGGATAGCGAGCCGATCTTCTCCACCAAATCTCGTTTGTCTATGGTAAATATCTGAGTGATATTGACCACGCTTGATTTTGGGAGATTGGCTTCACCCTTTTCGAGGAGCACATTGCCAGGGGAGTCTGCCCGACGTAGATTGGAGGTCAATGAACATACGACAACAGTTTGGATGCGACTCCTGTTGAATACGTCGTTTTGAACTACCACATGAGGATGGCGGTATGCCGGTCCTGACCCTGCTGTCTCTCCCAGGTCAACCCAGAAAATGTCTCCTTGATTGACTACCATTGATCTCTCACGAGACGACGATGTTTGGACTTCATTTGTGCCCTTAGCCTAACTTCAGCAGGATCAGGAGGCTCATTGTATGCAGCGTTGATAGCATCCAGCAACTTCCGACTTTTGTGACGTTGGATGAACTCACGAGCAGCAAGCGAAAACACGTAACTTCGTGATACATCCATCTCTTCAGCCAGTGCTTCGACTTCTTCGAACAACGGTTTCTCTATAGATATCGCGGTCTTTTTGGCTGGCATACCCATACCTCTCTTACTACCTCTAGTATAAATAGCAGTATAAGTTGAGTCAATACTGGAGACATGCTGACGTGGCAAGCGGCAAGACCAGACTGCCCTGCTTCTCAGTCTGAGCAGTTACCTTATCACAAAGGCAAACGGGACCAAGTATTTGTACGCGTGACAGGACAAACATCCCGATGAAGGACTGGCTTTGGCGTATGCCTCCGCCAGTTGAAGGTACGGCTTTCACTACTCAGACATGTTACATGTCCAGATGCTCTCGGATAGCCCCGTGAATTGCAGCTTGCAGACCGGCGTCGTCCAGATACCCGAGAACTTTCCCAAGCCGTTGCTTTGATATGGTCCTTATCTGGTGGGCCATAACGATAGAATCCAGGGGTTGCCCTGCTTTACCTTTAGACAGAAGTACCTCAGATGGGTACAGGCGGCGCTTTGTGGATGTTAGTGGCAAAACGGTCACATTGGGCATAGCCTGGTTGAATTCCTCGTTGCTTACCACGAGCACCGGGCGGATACCCTTTTGCTCAGCACCCGCTACGGGGTCGAGATTAGCTTCAAAGACTCCCCACTGAAAGGTAGCCATTAGGCTATTCTCTTTGCTGCTTCAGCATCGGCTGTCTGGAATCCGGCAGTGACATCTTCCACATCCTTGAGCAGCAGTGCATCTGTGGCCCCTTCCCGCCATGCCTTACGTCGCGCCTGCCTGCGCAGCTCCTTCAGTTCTTTGAGCAACGCCTGTTCAACCAGCGCGTTCTTGCTAGGCGCCAGTCCTCGGTCCATCGCCTCATCAATTCCGGCAATAATGTCGATGTGCAGATTAAAAGTCGCCTTCTTCGTTTTGGTTGGCATATACGTGGCCTCCTCCTTTATATGGTACACATAACTTCCTGATAAGGCAAGGCTATTCAGGAACCGGACTCGTCTTGCATACAAGGGAAGACTGGTGCACCAACCTCTTTGACTGATAATCATTTGGTGGCCACGAAGGCGAAAGGAATCACGCAGCTATAAGCATGGCTGGACAAACATCCGATGTCTGCGCTGCGTTGTTGTTCCTGCCCCTTTGCCAGCCTGTGGTACAATTTCCTTGCCGGAAGGGGGCAAAGTCATGACGCGAGAATTCACCGTAATAATAGAGCGTGATGAGGAAGGCTACCTGGTAGGCAGTGTTCCTTCATTGAAGGGCTGTCATACACAGGCCAGGTCGATGGATCAGCTGATCCAACGCATGAAAGAAGTAATACTGCTTTGCCTTGAAGAACAGGGGCAGGAAACGGCCGAACCCCTGGAACTTGTCGGAATTCAAAAGGTAGCTATATGACCCGGTTGCCTCGCCCCACGGGGCAAGACACGGTCAACGCGCTAGTCAGAGCAGGATTCCAAAAGACCCGTCAGCGCGGGAGCCATGTCTTCCTCAGGCGCATACCGATGGCAGAACGACCGTCGTGCCGGTCCATTCGGGCGAAGCCCTCGGTCCAGGCATTATCTCCAAGATTCTTCGAGATACTGAACTCAGCCGCGACGAATTCCAAAGATTGTTGTCCTTATCACAAAGGCAAACGGGACCAAGTATTTGTACGCGTGACAGGACAAACATCCCGATGATGCAATGGTATTACGCCCGCCTCTTTCTTCGTCTCAGAACCAGGACGATGGCCAGAGCGGTGCCCCAGAAAGGCGCCAGGAATAGCACGTAGACGGCGAGGGTGAACAGGGCCTGTGATACGGCCACCAAGGCGTCTTTTGCGTCCTCGAACACACCGGTGGCCTCCCACCCAGGTCCTCTGGTGACGTTGATCAGGGCCTTCTTGGTCTCGATATCGCTGACTCCCCTGGAATCGGTGATCCGGAGCGACACAGTGTATATGCCCGGGTCTGCGTACTCGTGAATCGGGTTCTTCAGCTCACTTGTTTTGCCGTCCCCGAAGGACCACTCATAGGTGTAGGGAGGCTCTCCCCCGGACGTCATGTCGGAGAACCTTATCTCGACGCCGGTTTTCACCTCCGTGGTAGGCGCGGAGAACTCGGCATCAAGAGCAGTCCCCTGCAGGTTCACATTGATAAGCGAAGTACTGGAGCTGCGTTCCAGGAACTGCATGCGCCCGCGGGTCTGCTCGATATCGCCCCGCACCCTGGTCAGCTCGCGCTGGACGTTTAAGGTCTCGTCTACTGTCCTGGCCTGCCCCATGAACCTGAGCAACTGTTGTTCCGTAGCCTCAAGGTTGCGCAAGCGGGACTGGAGATCGACATACTCGTCGGAGACATCCTTAGAGGATATATCCTCCGAGGTCACCTTCGTGACCATTCCCCGGAGCGACCTCATCGTGGCGTCGAACTGCTCCGCCGGGACACGTATGCTTATTGCGCCTGACTGCCGCTTGCCCTGTCCCCACGTCTTGGACGACACGACGTATCCACCCATCTGTGCGGCAAGCTGCGAGACACGCTCCACGGCTCCGACCACGTCATCCGCCGTGGCTTCCACAGTAGCGGTGCGGATTATGAGGCGGTCGCCGGTGGAGGGTTGCTCGGGGGCTTTGGGCCCGCCTACGGCCGTCGTGGTGGTGGCCGCCGTCTTTGTCATCGTGCTCGTTACCGGGCGCGGCGGGGCCGGCGCGGCGCCGGACTTGCCGCCGTCGAAGGAGTCGGACCTTTCAGGGGATGACTTGGAGCACCCGATGGCAAAGATAGCAAAAAACAGGATAATCGCAAGTCCGAGAGTCAGCCTTTTCATTCTCCGTTTCCTTCCCGCAGCGACAGCTTCCTTGGCGCCGATTATACCTCATATGCGCACAAGCTGAAATGAGGATTTCAGTACCGCCAAGGTATCGCACGATATGAGGAACCGCCGTCCGTCAGACGCCGTACTTGCCGGCTTTCTTGAGGAGTGACTCGCCTAGATATATCCCCAGGAAGGCCAGGTCTTCGGCGCAGAGGTACTGCGGGGCCGCGGCGTCGAAGAGTATACTGGCTGAGGCCTGCATCTCCTCGTCTGCCAGGTACAACACCACCCCCATAGGTATCTGGGGCAGCATGATGAACCTGTAGGCAGAGTCACCCATGCGGCTCATGAAGGTGCCGCCGAGCGATTCCGCCGCGCGGCGGAAGGACTCCTTGTCCGAGCCGAAGGCGCGCAGGAGCGGCTGCACCGCCATGGCATCGAACCTGCGCTCGAACAGCATGGCGTCGGGCGCATACCGATAGGTTATCCAGATGCCCGCGGGCGGCGTGCCGTCGGCGTTGGTCAGGTAGTGCAGCAGGACCAGCTCAACCTCCGGAGGCGCCGGGTGCGATGTCTTCTCGTCCGTAACCAGCACCTCGGGCAGCTTCACCAAATAGATGTGGTCAAGGAAAGGTGCTTTGATGATATTGCCATCGTAATCGCAGCCCGCCTTGGCCGCCGTGGCGCTGGGCACGATCCTGGCAGCCGCCTCTCGCGCCTGGCGTAGCGCAGGCTTGGGAGAGACACCTTTGGGCCAGATCGGCCCAGGGTCTTTCATCCGGCCTCCGTGCCTTCCGCCTCGCCATCATCGTCATCTTTGCCCTTCTCTTTTTCCAGCAGGTCCATCAGGTGCGCGGCACGGGCATAGCCCACGCCGAGCCTCCGCTGGAGGAAGGAGGCCGAGATATGCCGGTGCTCCTGGGCCAGTCGTCGCGCCGCGGCAAGCATCGGGTCTTCCGGGCCGCCCTCAGCCCCGGGGTTGGCCGCAGTGAAGTCCTTGACCTTTATCGGCGTCACCAGGCCCTGTTGACTGTTCCAGAAGAATACCACCTTTTCTATCTCCTGGTCGGAGATGAAGCAGCCCTGTACACGCCTCGGCTTGGCGGCATCAGTAGGCATGAATAGCATATCGCCCCTGCCCAGCAGTTTCTCCGCGCCTACCGAGTCCAGTATCGTGCGCGAGTCCACCTGCGAGGTCACGGCGAAGGAGATCCGTGTGGGGAAGTTGGCCTTGATGAGGCCTGTGATGACATCCACTGACGGCCTTTGCGTGGCTACGACTAGGTGTATGCCGGTGGCACGGGCAAGCTGGGCCAGCCGGCACAGCAAGCGCTCTACCTCGTCGGATGCCGTCATCATCAGATCGGCCAGTTCGTCCACTACCAGTACAAGGTACGGCATGGCCATGCCCGGCTGCTTCTCATGGAAGCCCTCGATGTTTCGTACGGACACCTTGCCGAAGATCTCATAGCGGCGATCCATCTCCCCGATGAGCCAGTGCAGCACGTCCACGGATTTCTCCGACTCTACCACCACGGGAGCCACCAGGTGCGGTATGGAGTTGAATGCCACAAGCTCGACGCGCTTGGGGTCCACCATCAGGAATTGGACATCCTGTGGCGTGTTATACATCAGTATGCTGGCTATTATGGTGTTCAGGCACACCGTCTTGCCGCTGCCGGTGGCGCCAGCTATGAGCAGGTGCGGCATCTTGGCCAGGTCGGCGGCCACGGCCTCACCACCCGCCGCCTTCCCCAGCGCAAGGGCCAATCTGGAACGCGCCTTGACCTTCTGAAAAGCGGAGCTCTCCACAACGCTGCGCAGTGTGACGACACCGCTGACGGTGTTCGGCACCTCGATGCCTACTACGGACTTTCCGGGTATAGGCGCCTCAATGCGCAAGGTCGACGCGCCAAGGTTCAGCGCCAGATCGTTTGCCAGGGAGGCGATGCGTTCAACTTTAACCCTGGTGCGGGAGACCTCTTCATGCCGCACGGTAACATTGCCGTCGCCGTCTTTTTCTTTTATCTCCTTGAATTTGCGGTCCCATCCCGGCTCGACGCCGAACTGGGTGACGGCCGGCCCGACGTTTATCTCGACGACCTTGGCTTCAACTCCGTAGCTGGACAGCGCCTCTTCTATGAGTTTCGCCCGCTTGTTGTTGTCCGCATGGGCGACAACCTTCTCGGAGCCTTTCTCCAGCGTATCCGGCGCAGGCAGTTGCCAGCCGCTGGGTGTGAGCACAGACTTCGAGGCCAGCTTGCGCCATATCGTTTCCGCGGGTGCGGAGGCAGCAGGCTTGGCCTCCGCCTTTGGCTCGGCCTTAGCTGCTTTCGGGGGCTGATTTACAGGCTGTGCCTCGGCCCCGGCCTGAAGCGGCTCCGGCGCCTCAGGTGTGGCCGCTTCTTCCACCTGCCTTACATCAACCGGTACGGTGTGCCGGCCGCGAAGCATTCGCCAGGCGCCGCGCAGGGCCAGGAAAAGGCCTTTGCCCCCGGCTTTGAATGCTCTTACCGTGCCTCGTGGCGTAACCAGCAGAAAGCCGAGCAGCGCAAATCCGGCGACTCGCAGAGCGCCGATAATATCCGGGCTGTGCAGGAGACCCTGGCCTGCATATCCGCCCAGGCTGGCCTCGCTCCATATACCTTCGGAAGTGTAGAAGAAGGCCAGCAAGGCCCAGACCGCCGTGAGGAAAGCGGCTGCGCCCAGCCAGTGGTTCCAGTGCCGCAGGAAAGGCTTGAAGCCTCGCCATATGAGGAACACCACGCCGCCCACGGCTATCGCCGTTATGATAATGCCGTAGCCCAGGCTGCGCAGTGTGGTCGTTGCGACGCCTTGGCTCCACAGGTATGCGTGGGGGGATGCCCAGTAGATGCCGTAGCCCAATCCGGCAACGATCAGGAAGCGCCACAGTACGGGCGAAGCGAAGAACCTCCGCAGGTCGAACGAAGAAGAGCTGCCGCGGGACTTGCCTGAGGGCTTCTTTGCGGCATGGGCCGCTTTCTTCTTTGCCAGCCTCGCCACCCGCTACACCTCGACCAGTACAGGCAAAATCATCGGGCGCAGCCTGGTCCGCTCGTAGAAAAAGCGGGCAAGGACCTCTTTAACCCGGGCATTCACGTAGGCCCACTCCGCCTTGCCAGGGCTATCCGGGCTGAGGGCCTTAGCCACAACATCGCGAGCCTGGTCCAGCATCTCGCGGTTCTCGTGTTCCTGCTCATCCACGAAGCCACGCGAGGCGATATCCGGACGCCCGACTAGTGCGCCATGCTGCTTGTCCATGGCAAGCATCACTACCACTATGCCGTCCTGAGATAACTGCTTCCGGTCACGCAGCACAACGTCGCGCACGCCGCGTACGCCCACGCCGTTCACATACACCGGTGCGGCGGTGGCTTTGCCGACCACCTTGCCGGAGTCGGGCCCAAGCTCGAGTACGTCGCCATCCTCAATTATGAAAATATGGTCGTCGGGTATGCCCATGGAGCGCGCCAGGTCGGCGTGCATGCTCAGGTGACGGTACTCGCCGTGTACGGGCACAAAGAACTGCGGGCGTACCAGGTTCATCAGCAGCTTCAACTCCTCCTGGCTGCCGTGGCCGTGCACATGGACCATCGCCACCCGGTCCCACAGCACCTTCGCTCCCTGCCGGAAGAGGCTGTCTATCGTGCTGTTCACCAGCGCTTCGTTGCCCGGCACGGGCGTGGCAGACATGACCACAGTATCGCCGGGTATGATATGTAACTGCTTGTGGTCCCGGTTGGCTATGCGTACCAGCGCGGAGGTGGGCTCTCCCTGGGAGCCCGTGGTGACCAGTGCCACCTTTTCGTGTGGCAGGCCGCGTATCTGGTCTAGCGTGCGCAGCACATTCTGCGGGTCTTGCAAGTATCCCAGGTCCCGCGCCATACGCACAGTTTCGGTCATGCTCCGGCCCACTATGGACACATACCTCCCGTGGCGCGCTGCCCCATCTATGACCTGCTGCACGCGCGATACCAGGGAAGAGAAGGTCGTTACGATAACTCTGCCCGGGGCCTGGCCCAGGACGTTGTCCAGCGTTTCACCTACGATCTTCTCCGACGGCGTATAGCCCGGCAGGTCCGCGTAGGTCGAGTCAGACAGAAGCAGCAGCGGGCCTTGAGCCCCCAGTTCAGCCAGCTTGGCGAACTCGCTCGGATGGCCGAATACGGGCGTATATTCCACCTTGAAGTCGCCGCTATGCACCACGACACCGACTGGAGTTCGTATGATCAGGCCGGCGGCGTCCGGAATACTGTGGCAGACGGAGAAAAATTGCACCTTGAACTTTCCCAGGTCTACCGTCTGTCCCGGCGCCACCTCTCTCAGCTTGGCTTCGTGCTTCATCCGGCTCTCTTTCAGCTTGACGGACACCAGGCCAAGTGTTAGGCGTGTAGCGTAAACGGGTACCTTCAGCTCATGCAGCACGTACGGGAGCGCACCCGTGTGGTCCTCGTGCCCGTGGGTGATGAGTATGCCGCGGACCTTGTTTCGTCGCTCCCTGAGGTAGGAAATATCGGGTATTACTAGGTCGACGCCAAACATCTCTTGCTTGGGAAACGACAGGCCGGCGTCGATAACGATGATATCGTCGGGCAGTTCCAGGACGAGCATATTCCTGCCTATCTCGCCCACACCGCCGAGAGGGATTATGCGGAGCTTTTGCCTGGGCATCGGATAACCTCGCCGCAGTTATTCAGGACTGTTCCTGGCTAGAACATCCCGAGCTGCTTTGCCTGCGTGCCTCCGTCGCCCTTGCCCATTTGCGCCAGAAGCTCTGGTACCTTCAGCATGTCAGCCTTAAGTGTTTGACGCAGGCTTCCCTGATGCAGGGCGGCAGCCGGGTGATACATAGGGAAGTATATGATGCTGTCCCGTTTCCTGGCCTTGCCGTGGATCTTGCCTATGCTTTCGCCGGGAAAGAACCTTACCATGGAGTAACGCCCCAGCGTCACGATCATTTTAGGCTTGATCACCTCAATCTGCTTATCGAGCCACTTGCGGCAAGACTGTATCTCGCCGGGCAGAGGGTCGCGGTTGTTCGGCGGACGGCACTTCACCACATTGGCGATGAATACCTGGTCGCGCCGGAGGTTTATCGAGGCCAGAAGCTGCTCCAGGAAACGTCCGGCCGCGCCTACAAAAGGCCGTCCTTCCTGGTCTTCATGGAATCCCGGCGCCTCGCCGATGAACAATATGCTGGAGTGCTCCGGACCTTCTCCGGGGACCACCCTGGTACGCTGACTGGCAAGCTCGCAGTCGGTACAGCTCTCGATCTCGTGGTTAAGACTGTCGAGCGTTGACATTTCGTCGGTATGATAACATCCGACCAGAGAGGCGTCAATGAACCGACGACTCGGGGTCATCTTGTTGTGTGCCTCCGGGCTATCTGCTACCATAACATAGCAGTTTGTCCAGATCGAACACGGCCCGTAGCTCTCGGACTAACAACTGCAGGAAGAAAAGCTATGTCCTTCAAGAGTGTGTCATTCATAGTGATCGCCATCGCCGTCGCGGGGTTTCTCGGCCTGATGGCGTACGGATTGGCCACTAAGACGGCGCCTACCGCCGGGAGCGGCCAGGCCAGGCTGAACAAGCCAGCGACCGATTTCCAGCTCCAGCTTTTCGATGGCGGGCAACTGAAGCTCTCGGAGTTCAAGGGGCGACCGGTCGTGGTTAACTTCTGGGCCTCATGGTGTCCGCCCTGTCGGGAGGAAGCTCAACTTCTGGAAAGCACATGGCGCGCCTACCGTGACAGAGGTGTGGCCTTCGTCGGGGTGGATATCCAGGACAGGGAGGCGGACGCCAGGGCGTACATCAAAGAGTTCGGTATAACCTATCCAAACGGTCCGGATCCGGGGAGTGAGATCGCCATCGACTATGGTGTTTCCGGGATACCCGTCACTTTCTTCATCTCCAGGGATGGCTACATAGTCAACCGGTGGGTGGGTGCCATCAATAAGAAGGTCCTTGTTGCCTATATCGAGGAATTGATGCGATGAGCGACCTGGTACCCCAAGTCGGCTGGCTCGTCGCTTTCACCGCAGGGGTATTCTCTTTCGTATCTCCTTGCGTCCTGCCGCTGGTCCCAGGATACCTATCCTATGTCTCGGGGGTGTCATTGGATGCCACCACCCAGAGGAACAGGGGCGAGACGGTCCGGATCCTAAAGTCGAGCCTCCTTTTTGTGTCGGGTTTCTCCATGGTCTTCATTGTGCTGGGCGCGTCCTTCTCGTTGGTAGGGTCTTTCTTCGAGACTTACAGGAAGCCTCTAACCATCGCCGCCGGTGCGGTCATGGTGGGCATGGGCCTGGTCGTCTCGGGGCTCTTAAGTCCTACGTTCCTCAACCGGGAACTCAAGTTCCACCCCAGAAATGGCTCCCCCAGCCATGGCGGGACCCTCCTCCTCGGCATGGCGTTTGCCTTTGGCTGGACTCCGTGCATAGGCCCTGTACTTGCTTCCATACTCTTCTATGCGGCTGCCGCGACCACGATGGCCCAAGGGACGGCCCTGCTATCGCTTTACTCGTTGGGCCTGGCCATACCCTTTGTCGCCACCGGGATTTTCTTCAGCAGGGCGCTGGGCGCCTTCTCATGGGTAAGACGTCACTACAACTGGATCAGGCTGGTCAACGGAGGCCTCCTTGTGGGCGTCGGCGTTCTCTTTCTGACCGGCAAGGTCTTCTATTTCAGCCTAATGTTCCAGAAGCTGTACTACAAGTGGTTCTATTGATGGGAGAAAGGCCGTAGAAGCTATGGGGACCGTTGATATCTTTCTGCTCGTGATACGGTGGCTTCATGTACTGGCGGCAGCGGCGTTGGTCGGGGGAGGCATATTCTACGTGCTCGGCCTTCGCCTGGCGGGAGCAAAGGTCCTGGCCCAGGGTGATGCAGACCGGTCCCGTCAGGTCAAGTCCGAAAGGTCAAAGCTGGCAGGGGGATTTTTGGCCATTATCGTGGCCAGCGGGCTGGTGCTCGGGCTTGACCGGCTGTCGCGGCCGGAGGTGAACGGTGTCTATCTCGCTCTGCTCGTATTGAAGTTGCTATTGGCTGGCAGCACACTGTCTCTGGTGCGCAGGCTGGCGTGGCGGCCTGGGGCTGAAGGACGGGCGCATCTCCCGGGACGATGGGGGTCCATGACTGTCTCGAACCTTATGCTCGCGCTGGGTGCGGCCACCTTCCTGGTTTCAGTATTCTTGAGGGCGGTATTCGAGGTCGCCCTGAGGCAGGGATGAGAGGAGTGGAGTTGCTGGTGAAGCGAGGGCCGCTGCTACTCCTTGGCTGCCTCGCACTCCTTCTCTTGCTGGCAGCATCGTGCGCTGCCAGGCCGGCGCCCAACCTTGAGGAGCAAGCTCGTGATATCGAGCGGAGCCTGATCTGTCCTATCTGCCCCACTGACACGCTCGACGTGGCGGATAACCAACTGTCCAGGGACATGAAAGCGGTCATCCGGAAGAAACTGGCCCAGGGAGAGTCAAAGGAGCAAATCATCCAGTACTTCGTGGATCGATATGGAGAGGGCATACTGACCGCCCCGCCAAGGCGGGGGTTCAACCTCCTACTTTACGCTCTGCCTTTCGCCGCGGTAGGAGCAGGGGCCTACCTCACCTGGAGATTAGTCCACCGGGCCAGCGCCCGCCGGCTGAATGCCACACCCGCCCAACAGTCGGGCGAAGACGCCGCAAAACTGGCGCAATACCAGGATCGTGTCCGCAAGGAGCTCGAAGACTACCGGAGATAGTCCTCCGCGGCCGATATTGGCAGCCTGCAGGTCGATGCCCCTTGCGTCAAATAAGGATGAAGTTTCCTCGCGTGCTGGCCGTGGGCCTGTACTTAGCTTGACATAGCCTGCGGAAAACTGCTAGCTTAGGAACAATTATCGGGAGGTTAAGAACATGATCGATTCCAAGCTGAACGGAGGGTACACGGGGCGGGTGCTTTGGGTAAATCTGACGAAAGGTCAGACTGCTGCAGAGGCCCTGGACGCGGATGTTGCCCGGAAGTTCATCGGTGGGGCAGGGCTGGCATCCAGGATCATATGGGACAAGACGGATAAGGACACTGAGGCCCTTTCACCGGAGAACCTACTGATTTTCGCCGTCGGCCCTCTCACCGGGACCAGCGTTCCGATGAACAGCCATTACACAGTTGCCGCTATCTCTCCCCTGACAGGGATCTGGGGTGAGGGACACTCGGGCGGCACATGGGCCTATCAGCTCAAGCATGCCGGCTTCGATGCCGTAGTTTTTAGCGGCAAGGCGTCGAAGCCGGTCTATCTGTTCATAAATAACGGCAAGACCGAGATAAGGGATGCGGGCCGTGTCTGGGGCAAGGGCGTTTTCGATACCAGCGATATGCTCCAGGCCGAAACCGACCCGAAGGCCAGCGTGGCCTGTATCGGCCCGGCTGGAGAAAAGCTGGCACGTATTGCCTGCATCATTAACGAGGGCAGGATAGGCCGCGCCGCTGCCCGTTGCGGGCTGGGCGCTGTCATGGGCTCGAAGAACCTGAAGGCTGTGGTCGTGCGCGGGACAGACCCCCTCAAAGTTTATGACCGGGAAGGTTTGCACGACAGCGCGGCAAGGTTCAACCAGCGCTCGGCGGAGCAGCTCAAGGATTGGAAGTCCACTGCCAGGAGGCGGAGCTCCCTTGCAGCTTCGTGGCAGAAGGGCAGGCTGAATTTCCAGAACTACCTGGGCAATGACCTGCCGGGTTTTAAGGACAGTTTCATCGAGACCCTGCAGCAGGGCGAAGAGTACTATTGCACCACCTGTCCCAGAAGCCATGCCGAATGCAGGTTGGTAAACGGGCGCCGCCGTGTTCTCTGGGAAGCCATGGGACCTCTGGGTGCGCAGTGCTGCATAGCCGATGTCAAGGCACTTCAGGAAGCCCAGGACCTTTGCCAGGACTACGGAGTCGATACGATATCCGCGGGTGGCGTCATGTCTTTCGCTATCGAGGTGTTTGAGAAAGGCCTGATAACCCGGGCGGACACGGATGGCGTCGTCCTCGGATGGGGCAATGCCCCGGGGATGCTCCAGATGCTGAAGAAAACGCTTTGCCGGGAGGGTTTCGGCTCGGTGCTGGCGGAGGGTGTGCGCAGGGCTGCTGAGCAGATTGCCCCCGTCGCAATGGAATATGCCGTGCATGTCAAAGGCATGGAGCTCGCTGCCCATAATCCGAGGGGCAGCAACGCCATCGCCCTGGAAAACGCCACCGCCAACCGCGGAGCGGACCATCTTTCCGCCAACGCATGCATGGACACGGTTGACTATCCCGAATTGGGTATTTCAGCGAAGGAACACCTCATCGGGAGTCGGTTCAAGGTGGAAGGCCAGGGGCAGATGGTGGCCCGGCTCCAGGACTTTTCGTGCCTCATCGATTCGGTGGTCATCTGCAAACTCATCATCCAGCCGGGACCGATGGGGCTGCAGCCCGGCGACCTGGTTGAATGGATGAACCTGGCGACGGGCTGGGATATGGACCTCAAAGAGCTGATGACCGCTGGCGAAAGGATATTCAACCAGCAGCGCCTGATCAACACGAGGAAAGGCATCAGCCGCAAGGACGATTTCCTGCATCCCAGGCTACTCACGCATAAGCTGGGCGGCACTATTGACTGCGCACAGCACCTGCCCCCGATAGGTGAACTGTTGAACCAGTATTACGCCAACCGCGGTTGGAGTGAAGAGGGCCTGCCTACTAATGACAAACTGGCAAGCCTTGGCCTCAGAGCCTAGAGGCGGGATTTGGGGCAGTCGGAATCTGCCGTCGGGCCTTCGAACTAGCGCAAAAAAGCGATCATTTCGTCGGGGGTGAAGTCATTGAATGGTCCTGGAACATTCAATAAGTACCCTGCCCTCTTCTCGCCTATCAAAATCGGTGGTCTGGAGCTCAAAAACCGCATCGTGATGCCCCCGATAACCACTAACTTTCCAGACAAGGGCTTTGTCACCGACCGCCTCATAAGCTACTATGCCCGCCGGGCAGAGGGCGGAGCCGGGCTCATTATCATCGAGGACGCCATCATCGACCCGCCTCGCGGCTGCTATCACTATGAGGACATTCATATCGACAACGATGTCTATTTGCCCGGACTCAGAGCTCTGGCCAGCGCCGTGAAATCCGCTGGGGCCAGTGTGGCGGCGAACCTCAGCCACGGTGGGAGAAAATCGGGTGTGGTGGAAGACGGACAGCTCATACGCAGCCACGGGACCATTCCAGTGGCTCCCTCCGCAATCGCGGACCCTTTTCCCGGTTACATCGTCCCATCAGAGTTGACCATTGATGAGATAGAAGAGTTGGAGGAGAAGTTCGTCTCGGCTGCGGCGAGGGCATGCGAGGCAGGCTTCGACGTTATCTCCCTTCACGCCGCCCATATGTACCTCATCGATCAGTTCCTTTCGCCAATATCGAATCACAGGGACGACCTCTACGGCGGAGACCTGGATGGCAGGATGCGGTTCCTTCTCGAAATCATAGCTAAGGTACGCGCCAGGGCAGGAAGCGTGCCCCTCATGGTGCGTATTGACGGGCAGCAGTATATGCCCGGGGGCATAACGGTCGAAGAGGCCTCGGAGATCGCGCGAAGGTTGGAAGCGGCTGGAGTGGACTGCCTTAGCGTTTCCATCGACCCTACCGGCCTCGGCTTCCTGCCCCTCGACCCGAGTGTCCCGCAGGCGGCCTCAAGCTGGCGGGGACCATGGGCCGCCATGGTACATCTTGCCGAGGCAGTGAAGCGGGCAGTATCTATCCCCATGATGACGGCCAATCGTATCGTTACGCCCGCGCTGGCCGAGGAGATACTCGTCCACGGCAAGGCCGACCTCATAGGCATCGGCAGGGGGCTTATCGCCGATCCGGACTGGCCCGCGAAAGCGCTTGAGGGGAGGGAGACCTCTATCCGGCACTGCATAGGTTGCCTGCGCTGCCTGGATGTGACCAGGGACAGGGAAGCGTTAAGGTGCACCGTTAACCCGGCAGCCGGACGGGAGAATGATTCCCAGATAAATCCCTCCAGCCGTCGGCGGAAGGTCTTCGTCGCCGGCGCCGGGCCCGCAGGAATGGAGGCAGCGCGGGTAGCAGCCTCACGCGGACATGAAGTCCGCCTTTTTGAGAAAGACACTCTCGGCGGTCAGCTAAAACTGGCCAGCATCCCGCCCGGGAAAAAAGACCTGGGCCTGCTGCTGGACTATGAGATGGGGCAGCTTGCCTGCCTCGGTGTAAACATAGAGATGCATGAGCTAACGGCTGAAACCATAGTACAGGGAAGGCCGGATGCGGTGGTGGTGGCGGTCGGGTCGCTGTCCGGCAGGTTAATGGTCCCGGGTTCGGAATCCGGGAACGTATTTGATATCAGGCAGGTGCTGAAAGGAGAAGTTGAGCCAGGTAAGAGGGTGGTGATCATCGGCGGAGACCAGGCAGGGGCGGAAACCGCCGAATACCTCGCGCAAAAAGGCAGGATAGTGACTATCGTCCATGAAGGTAGACAGATTGCTGGCGACATGTCCGGTGTCTGCCGGTTAGAGCTACTGGAGCGCCTGAGGCGCCTGGGGGTCAGGACGATGGTCAAGACCAAGGTCAATATGGTATCTCCGGAAGGGGTCATCGTCGAAACGAGAGGAGAAAGGCGAACGCTCTCGGCGGATACGGTGGTGACAGCTCTGCCACCCGAGCCTGAAGGAGCCCTTGCCGGACAGCTCCGGGGAATGAACGTCAAAGTCCATGTTATCGGCGATTGCTCGAAGATAGCCGGGCTGGCCGGCGCCATCGAGGACGGATTCAGGGCAGGCTTGAAGGTCTAGTTTAAAGGTGAAGGCAATGAGTGTACTGGACGATATCATAAGCAATATACTCGAAACCCCGTTTGAGAAATTCGCCACTGCGACTGTCGAAAACGCCAAAAAGCGCATCATAGATGTTGTCGGCTGTTCCGTTGCAGGGGCAAAGGTGGAGGCCTTTCCCGTAATCCTTGACCTCGTCAGGGACTGGGGTGGGAGGGCGGAAAGCGTGCTGCTGGCCTGCCCGGGAGTGCGTGTCCCGGCCCAAAACGCGGCCTTCGCCAACAGCATTCTGGCCAGCGCATTCGACTACGATCCTCTCCATCCGCTGGTCGAGAACAGAGTCTATGTCGGGCATATCAGCGGGACAACAATACCCGCAGCCCTGGCAGTCGCCGAGCAGCAGGCGTTGAGTGGCGAAGAACTGCTGGTGGCGCTGATAGTCGGGGAAGACCTCGTCGCGAGGACCATAGATGCCCTGGACTACAAGTCTTCCCGGGGAGCGACCACGGGATGGAGCGCTGAGAACAGCATAGCTATTCTCGGGACGGCCGCCAGCGCGGGGAGGATGTACTCTCTCAATGCGGCCCAGATGCGGAACGCTCTGGGCATCGCGGTAAACCAGGCCGGGGGGAGCGTGCAGACCCTGCACGAAAAGTCGCACTGTTACAAGCTGAACCAGGGTTTCGGGGCGAAAAACGGTATTGTGTCAGCACAGTTGGGACGGCAGGGATTCGCGGGCCTCGAAGACCCCCTCTTCGGTGCGTATAGCTATTTTGCTTTGTTTTCAAGGGAGTACCGTGCAGAGTCGTTGACCAGGGACCTTGGCAAGAAGTTCTATGCCGATTCTGTTATTAAGCGTTACCCTTCATGCCTGGGAAACAGCGCCGCCATAAGCTGTGCTCTGGAGTTGGTGCAAAAACACGCCTTCGAGCCAGCCGACATCGATAGTGCGACCGTGAGGGTATTCGTGAAATCAGGTCATGATGTGCTCTTCAAGCCCTTTGAGGTGGGCGATGACCCCCACATGGACGCCAACTGGAACATGGCCTATAACATCGCCAACGTGTTGCTCCGAAAGTGCGTCAAAATCGAGCATGTGACGCCCGATTTCGTCCGCGATCCTCAGGCCCTGGACCTGGCCGGAAGGGTGGAGGCTGTAAAGGTATCCTCCCCCGAATACCCGAAGGTCGAACTGATCGTCAGGCTCAGGAACGGGCAGGAGTTGGTTAACCGCTCCGATGAAAGTGATGAAGACCTACCGTTCCGCCCTCTGAGCATGGAGGCCGTCAAGGAGAAATGTCGCAGCAACATCGCCTTCGGGAGAGGAAAGGTAAGCCCAGGGGTTGAGCAGGCCTTGCGCATGCTCGAAAACCTGGAGGATGTGCGGGATATCCGCGTGGTTACGGGTCTATTGGGCTGAAGCCCTGACTCTAGCCCACGCCGAGATTTTTCTTGTAGTCCGGGTCATATTCGTTGATTATGCCCAGCTCTATTTGCTTGGCGGGGGGCACGACGCCCCAGCCGGATGAAGCCATACGGTCGGCCTCGGTAGGCTTTGTGCCGATAACCCCTTCCTTAGCAAGCTTTTCGACCTCATCTTCCGAAAGGCCCAGAAGATTGACCAGGATATCACGGTTATCCTGACCAAGGCGCGGGGCGGCACTTAGCTCTTGGGGTTCGGCTCCAGGCGTCTTCCAGGCCGCTCCGGGATAGATTCGGGTTCCCATGTCCTCGTTTCCGGCCGCCTGAGGATGCCGGACCTTGTGGAAGTAGCCTCGTTGGTTCAGGTGCGTATCAAGATGTAGGTCCCGTGAATTGAGAACGGCGGCTGCGGGCACGCCGGCTTTTTGCAGGAGCTCCATTACCTCGCGGTTCTCATGTTCCATGGTCCAGCCCTCGATATGGGCGTCAAGCTCGTCCTGGTTATGCCATCGCGATGGCCCGGATGAGAATTTCTCGTCTTTGGTCCAGGCAGGGCTGCCAAGCGCCCGGGACAGGGCATCCCACTCTTTGTCTGAGGTTACTGCGATAGTCACCCATCTGTCATTACCCTTGCATCGGTAGCACCCGTGTGGCGCCATGAACTGGTGGCGGTTTCCCATGCGCATGGGCTCTTTGCCGTTGACCGAGTGCTCCACGATCGCTTCCCCCAGATGCATGGCGGCCGCTTCCATCTCCGAGATATCTATCCACTGCCCTTTGCCGGTGTGGTGGCGATACTCCAGGGCCATGAGGATGCTCAGGGTAACGTACTCGGCCCCAATCCAGTCCGACACCGGGGCTATCATTTTCACCGGCGGCCCACCCCTGTACCCGGTAACATGCGCGAGGCCGGTCATCGCATCCACCGCCAGGCCCCAGGCTGCCCAGTCGGCCCATGGGCCGCTGTCGCCGTAGCCGCTGGCGGAGACCATGATGATATCAGGTTTGATTTTTGCCAGGGACTCCCAGTCCAGCCCCAGATTCCGCTTGACCCGCGGAGACCAGTTCTCCGCGACAACATCGCTTTTTTTGACCAGCTCCTTGAAAATCTCAATACCCCGGGGTTTGGAAAGATCCAGCGCGAGGGACTTCTTATTGGTATTGATGGAATTGAATCGCGCTGACTTGTTCCAGAACTCGCCGGACATCTTATTATCGGCATAGCTGCCGAAACGGGTTACGTCCGGCCGGCCGGCTGACTCGATACGGATGACCTCCGCACCGAAGAGCGCCAGGTTGCGGGTGGCAACGGGCACGGCCACCGCGACGCCCAGGTCCAGAATCCTGATTCCCTTGAGCGCGGGTTTTTTCAATTCAGTACCCCCAGCTCCCTTGATACTCATTCACCAATCCAAGACAGCCTGGCTAAATAGCCCCCAGGTTGCGCAGCCGAACGATGTCCTCGCCGGAGAATCCGAGAAGCCCGGAATAGACCACAGCGTTATGCTGCCCCAGCAGCGGCGCCGGGGACTCGATCCGGGCGGGTGATGCCGCCATTTTGAAAGGCGCTCTAGGCATGGTGATCTTCCCGGCGTGCGGGTGCGTCAGAGTAGCAAAGTATTCCCGTGCCAGCAACTGCTCGCAGGTGCTCAGGTCTTGTATCGTCTGCACCATACCGAAAGGGAACCGCCAGGCCTGCGCTGTGGAGACCAGTTCCCGTGTTTTCCACTTGGCGAACTCACGGTTGAGAATATCGAGAAGCTCCTGCGCGTTTACATCCCGCCCGGTTGGGTTGTCGAACTTGGGCACATCGAGCTCGGGGCAGTTCATCATCGTTGAGAAGGACTTCCAGTCGGTGTACCCGTAGAACACCGGAGCCAGATAACCATCGGCGGTCTTCATGAGGACTTCGTAGAGCCGGGGGCTCTTCGGGAGCCGCCTCATCACTGCGCCGGCATACGGGTAAAGCGCAGCCAGGAAATTAGTTATAGGCATCATGCTTTCCATGATCGAGACATCGACAAACTGGCCCGAATTATCCTCATGGTTGGCATATACTGCGGCGACGGTCGCCGAAGCGGCATACCCGCCGGCGAAATACTGCCCCTGAAGCAGGCCGTGCTTCAAAGGGGAGCCTTCGTAGGTACCCAGCATGTACATGATGCCGCTTAATGCGTACTCTATGAGCTCGGTGGCGCGGTAATCACGATACGGTCCCGTGGCGCCGAAATTGGAGATGGAGACCATGATGAGTCGCGGATTGAGCTTTTTCAGGTACTCATAGCCCAGGCCGAGCTTCTGGAGGTAGCCCGGCCTGAAGCTTTCGACGAGAACATCCGCCCAACCGACCAGCCGCTTCAGTATCTCTTTGCTATCGCTGCTCTTCAGGTCAAGCGTGACGCTTTTCTTGTCCGTGTTCAAATACAGGAAGAGCGCGCTGGCTTCGGGATCGGGCTGTCCGTTAACAGGTGCGCCTATCAGCCGTGCGCCGTCACCGGTGCCCGGTTTCTCGACCTTGATAACGTCTGCGCCGTATGTGGCGAGGAGCTTCGTGCAGTAGGGCCCAGCAACGTAATGCGTGAGATCCAGGACCTTCAGCCCGGATAGGGCGCCTTTTTCAGAGATCAACAACACCCCTTTCGGAGGCCAATATTCGTAGATCCCATATGGGGTTGGTAGCCGGCGTCATACTCGCACAGCCTCAATGGAGGCTGATCCCAATACCTTCAGCAGCGACGTAGTTTAACACAATGGCCTTGGCCGGTCTTGTTTCTTAGACTTTCGCTACGGCCTCTTCGAGGGCCTTCTCCATCATCCCAGTCCCCCAGGACAGATGCTGGGTGCGCATGATGATCTGGTTCTGCAAATCGGTCGGAAGCTCCACGAAATAAGCGCTGTACCCTGCGATGCGGACAATGACATTCTTGTAGTTTTCGGGGTGCTTCTGAGCTTCGAGCAATGTCTTGCGGTCCCAGATGTTGAACTGGATATGGAAGTGGCCCAGGTCTGCCCAAGTCTTGAGATAGGCCATGAATATTTCTTTATTCGGACCTCTCAGCAGGTCTGCGCTGAATTTCTGGTTGAACAAATGGTTATGGCTGCGCAGCGGGTCTATCTTGGAGGTAGACTTGAGCACAGCGGTCGGGCCGAGCATATCCTGGCCGGCAACCGGGGATATGCTGCCGTCATTGAAGGGCTGGCGGGCTTTGCGTCCATCAGGGGTGGCCGCCGTCTGGTCCCCATAGCCGATGTAGCCGGCCCCCGCGCTGCCGTCGAATGTGATTGGGCCGCCCCAGTAGTTCTTGACCTTCTTCAGGCGGCTGTTCAGGCGGTAGTGGATATCCCTGGCGATAAGGTCCACATAGTCATTGTCGTTGCCGAACTTGGGGGCTTTGAGGCAAAGCTGCCGCAGGTCTTCGTAACCTTCCCAATTCGCCTTAAGCGCCTTGACCATATCCGGCAGGATGAGCCTTTTCTCGTCGAAGACGAGCTTTCTGATGGCCGCCAGAGAGTCGGCGACCGTCGTCCCGCCCAGGTTGCCCATCGTCTCCTTTGGTATGTAGCTCCAACCCTTGCAGTCGCGTGCCTGCTCGATGCAACCGTCCAGCATGGCTGAGAAGAATGGTCGCGGCAGGTACTCTTCGTAGAGCGCATTGCCGACCTCGTTTATCTGCGCCAGCTTTTCGGCGAAGAACCCTGCCTGGGTGATAAAAGCGTCGATTATCTCATCGACATTGCGGAAGGTAGCCGGGTCGGGCGTGGGATAGCCTATCATCTCTCCGGTGAGCATGCATTTGCCCTGGTTGAGCGCCAGCTCAAAGCACTTTGCCAGCACCAGGTGACCGACATGGGCGCGGTCTGAGAGGTTCTTACCCGGCAGCGTCCAGCGTACGCATCCTTCCATCGCGTAGTCACGGGCGACGTTCAGGGGCACGCCGAACTCCAGCAAGTATGGGACCATCATCTCATCGTTGAACAAGGCCGGGTAGCCGACGCCGGTCGCGATTACATCGACGGCCTTGGAGACAAGCTCAGGGTCTATCTTGGGATGATATCTAAGGCAGAGAGATGGCTGAAGTGTCTGCATTTCTTTCGAGGCATCCAAGACGATGAAAGACACCTCGTTAGTGACGTCATCGCCTTCCGGCGTGACTCCGCCGATGGTCAGGTTCTGCCACAGACTGCTGGCGCCTATCTGTGAGCCCCACATCGGCGGGTAAAGGTCGCCGCGCTCTTCGAGCTTTATCCACAAGCACTCGACCAACTCCTGCGCCTCTTCCCGGGTTATCCGCCCTTCGCGCTTGTCCTTCTCGTAGAAAGGATAGAAATCACGGTCGAACCGCCCGGCGCAGCCGTTCATCTGCATCTCGATCGATCGGCTTATTACCGTCACGAGCCAGAAGAACTGTACCGCTTCATAGAATGTGCGAGGTGGGTTTTCAGGCACCCATTCGCAGATTTCGGCAAGTCGTTCAAGCTCGGCCTTGCGGGACAGGTCGGGATGGGCACTGGCCTGCTCACGCGCCAGCTTAGCGAAGCGGTGTGAGAACTTGATCGCCGCCTGGAGCGATATGACGACGGCATCAAGGAAGTTCTTTTTATTCAGGTATTCCTTGCCAGGCATCTTCTTATCGGCCTGAACTTCCTTGAGCTTGTCCTGCGCCTCCTGGATAAGGCCTTTGAAGCCCACCTGGAAAAGCTTGCGGAAGTTGGGTATGCCGGAGCTTGTGCCGTATGACCAGACATGCGCTCCCTTGTAAGCCCAGTAGGGTTTCAGGTCGTCGGGGATAAGGTCTCGTTCCTTTCCTTGGACCGACTTGTCCTTCCAATACTTGTTAAGCTCGTGGACTTCCTGTCTCTCCGCCTCGGAGAGCATGCCCTTGTACTCGCGGTCGACGGACTTGTCCAGCCAGCGCCAGTAGCATTCAGGGTAATATGGCAGAGAGGCGGTAGTGGAGGCGTAGTTCCCCGCCAGGAGCTGCCCTTCATCGATGTAAATGGTCATTTTCCCCAGGATTTTTTCGAGGGCGCGGGCACGGCGCAGCACCATAGGCTGACCTTCGGTCTCTTTGTAGGACTCCGTTACGAGGCGCGCCCGCTCGAGACAGATTTTGACGTCCGGGCCATAGGCCACATCGCTCATCTTGGTGTAGCCCTTGGCCACTGAGTGGTAGATTTTGTCTACCATGTTTCGTTTCAGTCCCTGTGTCCTCTCACTCATCTCTTGCCTCCTGAAAGTGATTCCTGACGACTCTCCCAGCTAAAGCTTGAACACTTTTACCGCATTATCATGGAGCAGTTTCTTTTTGACGTCTTCCTTAAGGCCAAGGTCATCAATCTGCTGTAGCATCTTGTCCCAGGGAAGTCCGTTGCTGCCCCAAATGACCTTATCCTGACCCCGGGTGTTGATAAACTTAACGACGTTCGGCTCGAGGTATTTCGGCATATGGGCGTCGACGCCGAAATAGATATTGTCGTACTTATAGCATATCGCAATAAGCTCCTCGCACCAAGGATAACCGGTATGCGCGCCGATTATCTTGAGGCTGGGGAAATCGAGCGCAATGCGGTCCAGGTAGATGGGCCGGCCGTATTCGCTGTACATAGCCTCAAGCACGTACCCGACCTGTAGCGCCACCGGAACACCAAGCTCCTGGCACTTGGCATAAAGGGGATACATTGTCCTGTCATCTATGGCTGTATCGAAACCGTAGACATGGACATATACTCCCTTAAAGCCATGGTCTTTCACCAGCCATTCGATTTCCTCAAGGCTTTCTTTGATCCTGAAGGGATTATAAGAAGCCAGGCCGGCAAAGCGGTCGGGATGTTTTTCCGTGTACTGAAGCACCTCTTCCGCCTTGGTATCGACATACCAGCGCTTGTTCCAGTGAGAGAACATCCTGAACTCGCTGATAAGGACCTTCTCCACGTTTGCCTTGTCCATGGCCTCGATCATCTTTTCGATGCTGGGGTATGACGGCGGTTTGCCTCCAAGCGAGGCTTGCATCCGGCAGATAATCTCCTGCTTGCCGGCCACATCCACCCTATCAACCCACTCCGGCGTTGTGACCGAGTTAAGAAAATCGATGGCCTTTATCTGTGGCATTCGCTATCCCTTCTATGCAGTTTTCGCAATCTGTTCTCAGGCCTTGGGCGGTGCCTATACCATAGCGTATCCGCCGTCGACGCTCAGAGTCTGCCCGGTAATAATGCCTGCGGCGGTGTCCGAGGCCAGGAAGACCACCGCGCTGGCGATATCCTTGGGCGCGGCCCCTTTACGCAGCGGATAGGCTTTCAGGGCTTTTTCGAGTACCTCGGGCGGCACAGGTGGTTCCTTCCAGGCGCTCTTGGCGCCCACCTCCTCCGGTTTTTCAGGTGCTACCAGGGAGGGGCAGACAACGTTCACGCGTATATTGAACCTGCCGGCCTCTCGGGCGATTGCTTTCGAAAAGGCGATGACCGCCCCCTTACAGCCGGAGTAGACTGCTTCGCGGGCTTCGCCGAGCCTCCCGGCATCAGAACCGATATTAACGATCGCCCCACCGCCGTTCTGGGACATGTGCGGGAGAACAGCGCTTATCCAGTTCAGGTCCGTCTTGAAGTTGATGGTAAGAAGCCTGTCCCACAGCTCCGGGTTAGTCTCAGTGAAAAAGGCTATCCGGTCCCAACCGACGTTGTTCACCAGGACATCCACCTTGCCGAACTCACCGAGGACCTTTTTAAGGGCAGCAGCTACGGCGTCATGGCTGGTGGCATCCGCGAGCACCACCATGGCCTTGACCCCCAGGCTGCGCGCCTTCTCGGCGGCGCGGTTCGCCTGTTCTTCGTCGATATCGGCTATGGCTACGTTAGCGCCCTCTTTTGCGAAGGCCAGCGTGATACCGTAGCCAATGTTTGAAGCCCCGCCGCTGATGATGACGTTCTTGCCTTTTAGTCCCAGGTCCATTCTTCCTCCTAGTCTGTGACTAACGTGCTAATTGGCTCGTGCGATACGGCACGGCACTCCTTTTAGCCTGGGGAACCCGGAAATAGGATCCACTGGAGCATTGTCAGTCAAGAGATTGATGTTGGCATCCGCCCATCCGTGAGTGGCACTGAGCACGCCCGGCAGAATGTCTTCGGTGACCAGGGCTTTAACCGTGATTCTGCCGTTTTTGGTTTCGAGGATAGCGGACTTGCCGTTCTCAATGTTGTACTTGCTGGCGGTTTCGGGATGAATTTCTACCGCGTGCTCAGGGAGAATCTTGCGCAGCCTGGCAACCTGGCGCAACTGAGAGTGACAGAAAGGAAGTTTACGCGAGCCGGTCACCATGATCAACGGATAGGAGCCTCCGTTGCCGCCCGCGGCTGGCTGAGGCTCGCGGTAGGTTGGCAGCGGGTCATGCCCCAACTCTTCGAGGGTCTTGGAATATACCTCCATCTTGCCGGAAGGCGTGGGGAATCCACGGGTTTCATACTCCCTGAGCTTGACCGTGCCGTAGGTTACGCCGCCTGGGTCCTGTTTCGATAGCTTCTCTATTGACAGTCCCGAAGGCTCGAAAATATAGTCGATAGCCTCGTCAGCGGTTTGCCATGGGAAGTACTCTCCATAGCCCATACGCTTGGCGAGTTCGAGGTAGAAGGTCATGTCCGAGCGGCTTTCCTCATAAGTCACTATCTTTTTCTGCAACATAACGAACGGAAGTCCGTGCAGCATACGATAAAAGTCAAAGATGACGTTTCTCTCGAAGCAGCTGGCGGCGGGCAGCACAATGTGCGCCATCTCCGTGGTCCGGGTTGGGAAGAGGTCCATGGCCACAAGGAAGTCTAGGCTTTGCAGTGCTTCAGTCACTTTCCTGGAGTTGGGCCATGTCAACGCCAGGTTGGAGCCGGAAACAATGGCCGCCCTCACAGGGTAAGGCTTGCCATGGAGTATTGCATCCGGGAGGAGCATTGATTGCCCTTCACCCTCACCGATAAGCTTTCCCCAGACACCGTAGAATAGCGGGTACTTGTCTACGCCCAGAGGCTTGTGCTTCAAGAGATTTTCAAGCCTTACAGGCTTATGCCTGATGCTGGAAGTGGTGATGAATCCTCCCGGTACCTCGAAATTACCCGTGATAGCCTGTAGAATACAGCGCGCCCGGGAGAGCTGGACTCCCGAGCCTTGCTCCTCGAGAGTGTTGCTATAGGTGGCGATACACGCGGGCTTGATAGTGGCGAAGTCGCGGGCAATCTGTCGAATTTGTTGGGCGGGCACCCCAGTGAGCTCTTCAACCTTCTCCGGTGCGTAAGCCTTGATGTGTTCGGTGAGCTTGTCGAAGCCCAGCGCCCATTTGACGACGAAGTCCTTATCGTAGAGTCCTTCGCTGATAATGACGTTGAGCAACCCGAGCATAAGGGCGAGGTCGGTGCCCGGGCGTGGGGCGACATAGATGTCCGCTTTCTTCGCCAGGGCGGTGCGTCGCGGGTCGATGACAATCAGCCTGGTGCCTTTTTGCTTTAGCTGCAAGATGTCTCTAGCGAGGAACGGTTGTGAGTCGGAAGGGTTGGTCCCCCAGACCAGGATGCAGCGTGCGTTCTTCGGGTCGGGCAGCCCGTACTTCCCGAGAGTCAAGATATCCCCGATGATGAACGCGCGCCAGCACATGCTGTCAACCGAGAAGACACTTGGGGTACCATAGGCATCGCAAAAGCGGCGCACAAAAGTGATCGTGGCGCTGCCCTGCGTCAGAATGGGTTGTCCGAAACACACAGCCAGCGCGGTGGGGCCGTATTTTTCTTTAACCTTGCTAAGGTTGGCGGCGACGGTATCCAACGCCTCGTCCCAGGAGATCCTCTTGAAACCGTTGCCTTCCTTGCGCAAAGGAGATTTTATACGGTCCGGGTGGTAGATCATGCTCGCGGCATTGCGGGCACGGGCGCATATCATACCCTTGTTTAAGGGATGCTCGGTCATCCCTTCCACTTTTTCTATTCGTCCGTCTGGACCAACAATAACGTTGAGACCACAACCAAGTCCACAGATGCCGCAGGCTGTCTTGATCGTTTCCAAGGGAAGTACCTCCGCGTCCTGCTGAAATGGGCAAGACAGGGCCTAATAGGCGAAGTTCATATTCTGAACAATCCTCAGCCCAATATACAAAACCAAGCGATCTCTTGTCAAAAGAGGTCAGTAACCCCAACAAAGCAGCGTTTCCGGGTATGTGCAACCTCCGGATGCACATTCTTGCACTGGGCCTCCCGAGCCCAGAATAATACCGTTCAGTCCACGGTGAAAACGACTTTAGTCTCATACAAAGAGATTGCACGGTATAGTACACCAGCTTGTCCACGTTGTACCTCGTGGCAAAGCCTGGGGAAGTCCTGTCCTTGTACTGCTGCACCCGCTGCACCAGATTGGTGGTGACTCCGGTGTAGAGTACTCTGTTGGTCTTGTTGGTCACGATGTAGACATAGGAGTGGCAGTAAACAGAGTATATTAGAGCACTGCCCGGTGAGGGATAGCAATATGGTCAGATAAAGGTGGAGGCAGAGATTGCCGCGTCGCTCCGCTCCTTTGAATGAACCCGTATCTGGGGGCTATTGAGTTAGGGAGAGTTTGGAGGCTAAGCTGCCACCTTAACCAACTCGTAGCCCAGTTCCCTGGCCCTACGGGACATGCTCTTGACCACCTTTGATATCATCATTCATTCCTCAAGACCAAGCTCGCAAACGGGCAGCAAGGCACCAATGGACAAACGGCCTTCTTCCTCGGGAATGTCGCCAGAGAGCATAACCCACCACCCCGGTGGTCGTCACCCCGGTTCATTTGTGTCATAGAGTAGGGGAATCCCCCTACTTGTTATGCTCGCAAGGACGATATGCAGCTATCCTGGTAATAATTGACACACCCCGAACCTCCCGGCTGCTCCGGCATAATTCGGGGTGTGTCATGTTCACAAGAGGCGGTGGTGAAAGGGGCTACTTAGTGGGTAGCGTCTGAGCGTGGGTCAGCACATCTACGACGTCCTGGAGGCTCCACCCGGTTACCAATCCTGATGGCATGGCCGTGCCAGGCTGTCCGCTACGTACCTTGTGTATGAATTCCCACGGGTTGTCGAGAGCCAACGTGCCCACGTACTCCGGCTCTTCCGCCGAGCCGAAGTTCAACTGCTTCCCGTCCGAGCCATGGCAGGCAGCACAGACGCTGCTGAAGAGCTGCGACCCACGGGCCGCGTTGCCCCCAATGGGCTTCTTGGTAGCGTAGTCTATGTACGGGTTCACATTCACCAGGCTCTGGCTGAGAAAGGCGGCCAGGTCAGTTTGGGATTGCCCATCGAGCAGCTTAGAGAAGTCGTGGCGGTAATCGGTGCTCCCCTTCAGTATCTGGACAAGCTGTTCTTTAGACTTGGAAACGCCGGCGTCGTAGACCCCCACAAACCCGGTGTAGTGTGAGCCCTTGCTATAGGCGCCACCCTTGCCCTTATAATCCCAACCATGGCATTCTTTACAGCGCCAGGTGTCTGTACCCTTCCGAGTGTTGGTGGTCTGAAGTGCCCATAGCGCTTGATCTGCCGCTGGCGTGGCGGCCTTGGTCTCCTTTATCCAGTTGTCGTACAGCCGGCCTCCACGAGCGACGCTCGCGGCAGGTGCCGGTGTTCCTTGCAACGCCTCCGAGATGAGAGACTTGATCTCTTGAGTTGAGGGCTTAGGCCCTGCTGGACCTTGCTGACCCTGTGGTCCTTGGGCTCCTGCTGGCCCCACCTGTCCTTGTAGGCCTGCCGCCCCCGCTGGCCCGACGGATCCCGCCTGTCCTGCTGGCCCCGCTTGTCCGGTTGGACCTTGTGGGCCGGTGCAAGCGGCCGCGGCCAACCCTAAGGCGAGCAAGCCACCCAGTGCTGAGAGCAGGAATAACTTGCCTCTCTTTCCCATATTGATAGCCTCCTTCATTCACGGGAATGACCGCTGTTGCGGCCGGGTAATATCCTAATTACCTGAGGCAAGTTCGGGAATAGGTAGTCGTTGGGGATAAGCAAAGCAAAAACGCCCTAATTGCCGGTAGGGCGTTCGGGGGATGTCGCCACGAGGCTGGCCTACGAGTCCAGGGGTATAAGGCCTTTCCGTATGGCGTACTTGACTAGTTGCGCGCGATTGTGCATGCCCAGCTTGCCCATGATATTGTCACGATGGCTCTGCACGGTATGCAGGCTGATGCACAATGTCTCGGCGATCTGCGCAGTGGTTTTGCCCTCGGCGATCAACTGTAGGACCTCTCTCTCACGCTCCGTCAGGCCATCGCAACCGCCCGAGTCCTCGCCATTATCAACACGACGCAAATAGTCTACCAGGAGCTTTTTGGCGACGGGAGGAAAAAGGTACACTTCGCCTCTATATACCGACCGCACCGCCGTGAGCAAGTCTTGAATATCCGCTCCTTTCAGAACGTATCCCGATGCGCCCACCCGAACAGCCTGGAACAGATAGTCCTCCCTATCGTGCATGGTCAGTATCAGCACCTGTACACCGGGAACCTGTTTCTTGATTGCCTGCGTAGCCTCCAGGCCACCAAGCCCGGGCATGCCGATGTCCATCAGCACAACATCGAACGAGCCCGTCCCTGCTTTTGCGACGGCCTCGTCACCTGTTCCCGCCTCATCGACAACCTGCATGTCAGGCTGGGCGTTCAGCAGGCCTACTATTCCCCGGCGAATTAGTGTGTGGTCATCAGCCACTAGGATGCGAATCTTTTCCAACTGCCTCTGCTCCTCTCTTATGGGAATGGGACTTCCACAACGACTTGAGTACCTTTTCCTTGCTCAGAGCGGATGTCCAGGCGACCATTGAGCAGGCGTGTACGCTCCTGCATACCCAACAGGCCGAAGCTCAAGTCGGACGAGCCAGTACCAGTACCAAAGACCCGGTCAACATTGAAGCCCTTCCCATCGTCGGCAACCAGCACGGATGCCACGGAGTCGTGGAAGGAAAGCTCAATACGTGCATGCCGCGCCTCGGCATGCCGGACGATGTTGTTGATAGCTTCCTGGACAATGCGAAACAGCGCTACCTCCAAATGTGGAGGTAGCCTAACTTCCTGGTGGTTCACTTCGACCGTCGTCCTCACGCCTTGTTCTTCAAGGTGTGTTTCAGCGTACCAGCGAATAGCCGGCACCAGGCCGAGGTCCTCCAGGGCCAGAGGGCGAAGGTCCAATATGAGACGGCGCGTCTCTTCCAGCAAGCGCCTGACGATACCCTGCGCCTCGTGGATTTGGTTAACAGTCTCCCCTTCGGAATCCTTCAGGCCATAGCGGGCACGGTCAAGTGCGATGGACAGGGCTCCGATAGTCTGGGCTGTTTCATCATGTAGTTCTCGCGCAAGTCTCCGCCGCTCTTGTTCCTGGGCAGAGATGATCTTGCTCAGGGCCTCCGTCAGGCGGGCTGTTCGCTGCTTCACCTGCGTCTCAGCCTCTCCCTTTGCCCGGCTGATTGCCTGGTAGGCGTCCCTCAACTGCATTCGCATGGCCTCCAGGCTTGCGGCCAGTGTCTCCACCTCGTCCTGAGCACTCACATTGATGGGTGTTTCCAGGTCGCCCTTGGCCATGCGCCGCGCTGCTTCAGTCAACTGTTCCGTAGGCTTGACCACCTGCCTCCTCGTGATCCACCAGGCGACCAGAAGGGTTGCTCCAAACCCCAGCGTAGTCGCCAGCAGTATCCTTCTCCTCAACTCACCGGGCAAAGCCAGGGCTACATCCACCGGCTGCTCAAGCAGGACGTAAAAAGGAGAAGGATCCAACGGTACGATCGCCATCACATGCGCCGAAAAGGCATCGCCGGAAGACGGTTCGTGTGCCACGGCGGCAGCCTGCCGCTGAGCGGCGAACTCTGTGATCATGGGGAAGTGCGGGCTTGTTTCCCCGGGCTTCACCCCCTCCCCGATACCCAGCACCGTGAGCCCGTTTGCGTCCACAACTTCCAGATGGTACTCCGGCTCAGGTGTGTCCTTTTGAGCTACCGTCGTTGCTATGCCCGACACTGCCCGCCAGTAGGCTTCAGGCTTGTATGCGGCCGAGCTGTTGACTGAAACGGTGTGGACAGCCACCAGGAACGCGGGTGAGGCTCCGGTGTTGCCCAATCGCACCAGCATCGTCGCGAAGGGAAAAGCATCCGGTATGGGGCTCACAGCCGGCAGTGACAAGAACGGAGCTTGATCCATTTTGGCCATCCAGGACGACACCTGCGCGACTTGTCCTCCCGGGGAAACCTCTGGTTCTCCCGCAGCTGTCTCTATTCGGCCATCACGAGCTACAACCCAAACGCCCGTGATTCGGAAGAAGGGGAACGGGTCGGTTTCAGAGAGGTGACTCAGCAACTCCTGTGCTGCTGTCCCGGAGGGCTCTCTGCCTCGCGCAAGCATCGGGTCGAAAACCTCGTGAACATCTCGTGCAACATGGAGGAAATCTCTCTCCATGATGCCGGCCACCGTGTAGGCTGTGGCAAGGCGCTCTTCGTACACTAGCTGCGTCGCCTCTCGAACAGAAAGGAAGCCCACGACGGCGAATGCGCCAAACAAGACGACAAGCCCCGCGGCAACATAGAGCATCATACGCTTCTGCATACCCAGCCGCTTGAACCGCCACACCATGTCGATCTCTCTCCGTGACCGTTGAATGCCCGCTTTGGTTAGAGCATTCTACCACCGGCGTGGCTAGCGTGAAAATCGCTTCGTCAAGAGGTTGTTTCGAGATATGCAGATCGGGCTTGACAACGCTCAGGTATGTACTCTATCTTCGAATAAGGGGGCTCAAAATTATCAGAGCGACCGTATTTATCGTAGCAATCATTTCGCTGTTCCTTTCTTGGGCATGTTCTGGGCGGCCAGCGGGGACGACTGCATCCCCTTCGGCAGCGCTCACCACAACCGCACGCTCCACGACTGCGCCCATTACAACCTCGCCCTCTGCGATTGCGCGCCCTACAACCGTGTCCCCTACTGCAGTGCCGGCGGTTAGTACACTGGCTGGGGGCCTCGTCACTCCCTGGGCAATAGACTTCGCTCCGGACGGCCGAATCTTTCTGACCGAAAGGCCGGGGCGCATCCGCGTTATCAAGGGCGGATCACTCCAGCCAGACCCCTGGTTCACACTGGAGGTGGTGGAAGCAGGCGAGTCGGGACTGCTGGGCCTGGCCCTGGACCCTCAGTTTACACAAAGCCGCTTCATCTACGTGGCCTATACTTACCGCACCACTGACGGCAAGCTACAGAACAGACTGGTCCGGTTGCGCGATGAACCCGCTTCCGCGCGGGGCGCCCTGGACAGGGTACTCCTCAACGGAGTTGCCGGGGCGGGTGGCCACGACGGCGGACGGGTCAAGTTCGGCCCTGATGGCAAGCTGTACTGGACCATAGGGGAAGTCGGGAGCCCGGCCCTGGCGCAAAACATATCTTCTCTCAATGGCAAGATATTACGACTCAACCCTGACGGAACTGTCCCCGCGGACAACCCCTTCCCCAACTCTCCCGTGTACTCCTATGGACACCGCAACCCCCAGGGCCTTGCCTGGCAGCCGGGCACCGGCAGGTTGTACGAGACGGAACATGGCCCCAGCGGCGTACCCGGTGGGCGCGACGAGGTCAACTATATCGAAGCAGGAAAGAACTATGGATGGCCGGTGATAAGCGGAGACGAGACAAGCACGGGCATGGTTCCACCCGTACTTCAGAGCGGAACTTCAACCACCTGGGCTCCCGCCGGTGCTGCTTTCGTGGCACAGGGACCATGGTCGGGTTCTTTGCTCTTTGGCGGGCTCCGCGGTGAAGCCCTCTACCGGCTTATTCTCGACCCTTTGGATCCCCGCAATGTCTTGTCCTTCGAACCGATGTTTTCCGGCAAATACGGACGCCTGCGTGATGTGGCCCAGGGGCCTGACGGGGCCATTTACGTCCTGACCAGCAATCGCGATGGTCGCGGAAACCCTGCCGCCGGAGACGACAGGATACTGAAGTTAACCTTCGGCACGAGGTGATTCCCCACAGCAGAGTTTTGTTTACAACGCCCTGGCCTGCCTGGCCAATGCCCGACCGCCATGTAGGAAGGAAGGCGGACTCGAAAGGAGACTATTATGCCTCTCATTTACCGAAGGGTTTTGTACGGCAAACCGGGCACTGCCGACCAGATTGTCCAACTCTTGAGGGAGAGCGGCACTCTTGCGCGCCGCTATGCCCCTAATACCAAGATGCGCATCCTGGTAGACCACTTTAGCGGGCGCTCGGATAGAGTAGTCGCCGAAGTGGAAATAAAAGATACCGCGGAGTTTATGCCTTTATGGGGCAGGTCATGTCGAAACCTGAAGCCGCGGCCGAATACAAGGCATTGGAAGAAAGAGGGTTCCAACTCACAGATTATTCCGAAGCCGAATGGTGGCGGGTGGTTTAACCCATGGCTGCGCCGCTATGCCCGTAATATGCGAAAACTGCCAAACAATGGTAAAATCTTGCCTAAATGTGGGAGGTGAGCGATGTCTGCTGAACAGAATGTGGCAATAGTCAGGCGTATGGTTGACGCGGTGAACGCGCGAGATTTTGTCGCCCTTCGGGATGGGGCCCATGCCGAATTCAAGCGGCACGACCTGGCCGGAGCACTGCCTGAAGTCTCGGGTGCCACGGGTCCGGCCGACCTGATCCAACTCTTGCTCCGGGCAGTGCCCGACATGCGCATAGATATCAAGCAGATCTTTGCCACCGAGGATCGCGTGGCGCTCCACATGGCTTCCACAGGCACACACCAGGGCGAGTTGTTTGGAGTTCCTGGCACCGGCAAACGTGTTGAAGTCAACGCCGTGAACCTGTATCGGATTAAGGACGGCAAGATAGCAGAGACCTGGCAGTTGCTTGACGTCTGGGGTCTGATGCGTCAGCTTGGAAAGGTGTAACGAAGCGGCAGAGCCTGACAAACCGCGTCTTGACATGGGTATTCGCTCAACCTAGCTTCGCTACTGTAATAGGACTGTGCTCCTGTCTCTACACAAAGACAGGAGCACAGTCCTATTACAGGTCTTCAATTGTCAGGGGGTTACCACAAATGTACCCGTCATTAACAGAGGGTGTACGTCACAGCGGAAGAAGTAGTTCCCGGGTTGGGATGGCGCGGTGAACCGATATGCGGTGGTCGATGGGCCGGTGATCGTCTCGCCCAGGAAGATCGAAGTAGCGGCACTGGAGCTGGTATAGACGGCGAAGTTATGGGGAATGGCGGAGTCGGCGTTGTTGAAGTTCACCGTCACTTGCGCTCCTGCGGGAACGGTCACGGTATTTGTGTTAAAGGCCAGGTTCTGCGCACTGAGGTTGACCGTAGCCGTCCTGCCGCTGGGAGTCGGAGTAGGAGTCGCAGTTGGTCTGGGCGTCGCCGCCGGAGTTGCTGTCGGCGTAGGTGTAGGTATGGCTGTACGGCCCGGTATGGGTGTGGGAGTACGGAACGGTGCGGGCGACACTGTGGGCCTAGGCGTGGGAGAAGGAGTTGGCGTTGGAGGGGCTATACCCAGCTTGAAGGCCAACACGACAGGGGTACCAACAGCCGGAGTACCCGTCGCACCTGCCGCCCCGGCTGGCCATATGATCATGTCTCCGGAAACCGCAGGGAATGCATTGATGCCCGCGGGCGCCCTGTAGCGCCATACTATTTCGCCCGTATCGCGCTTTAGAGCGTAGATGTTGCCCTTCAGGTCTGCGGTGAATACGAGGTCGTTGACTACCGTGGCAGCACCTAGCGCCATGTAGTCGAATTTCTGAATCCACAGCGTTCTTCCGGTACTCACCTCGATGGCGACCAACTCCCCGGAACCTTTCAAGGCATCGAATGTACCCACTCTTCTAGATGGTGTCCAGTCGGTCGCATAGTCGATGACCGGGACGTACACGACTCCATCAGCGTAAGCCATTGGGGTTTCAACGCCGCCGATAACGCCCGGGATCACTCTCGTGGTTCCAGGAGGCAGTTCCCTCAGCTCGGCTGCCGGGTTATGCTCACCGACGTTTGCTACCCAAAGCAAAGCGCCAGTGTCACGGTTCATGGCGTATACCTTGCCCATCTTCCCGGCTGTTATCACGATATCTTGTTCTTTATCGTTGATCTTGGCCCGAGTCAGTATCGGTGAGATCTGAAGGTCATGGTCGAAGATATCAAAGGGCAGAACTTGATTGAACCATTTCAGCTCTCCTGTGGCGTGGTTCATCGACAGCAAGGAGTCGGTGTAGAGCGTGTCGCCTATGAAGCTTGAACCGCTGGGGAAGTCGGCAGTGCCCGGGAACGGGGCGGGGTTAGCGATAGACCAGAACATCTGGCCGGTGTTGGTATCTATTGCCGGCGGGTACCAGGCGCCGCCGCCGCTGTTGATCTCGGGATGCCCGAAGAGGTCGGGAGACTTAATGGTGTCGAACAACCACTTGACCTGCCCGGTCTGCTGGTCTATGGCATATAGTATGCCCCTGCCGCCCGGAGCGTAGAAGATATCCCCGGTGCCGGGAACAGTGGAGACATAGATCAGGTTATCGAATGGAGTAGGCTGGATATCAAGGCCTGTAGTAGGAATGTCCGAAAGCTTGATCGCCCACAGCTCATTGCCGTTGTTGACATCCAATGCCACCAGGGTATAAGGGTCAGACAAGGCAAACAGCTTCCCATATGCAACCACGGGACCATTGGGGCCCTCTGACCCGGCGGTATTGTAGTCTTTGCGCCATTTTATCTGTCCCGTCGCTTTATCCAGCGCAAAGACGTTTGATTTGAGGTCTTGGAAGTACACTGTGTCGCCCAGGATGATGGGGTTGCTACCTGCTGCTCCACCGAACAGCCCAATTCCTGGAATGCTGAACTGCCAGGCAACGCCGAGGGTGTTTACGTTGGAAGAGTTGATGGGAGAGTCTGTAGTCGCCCTTGTATTGGAATAGTCTCTGTTGGTTAATGGCCAGTCTCTGGCGTTCTGGACTATCTCCGCAGGGACACCGGGGGCCGCCGTCGTTACAGGCACGGGCGTTGGCGTTGGCCCTCCTTGTGCGGCAACGAAATTGACCGTTGCCATCGCCATGATCGTGATGATGGCTGCCGCCAGGACTACTACTTGTTTTTTGATAGAAGATCGATTCCGGTTCATTGATACCTCCCGTATTACCTCACAGTATTTAGTTCGACGCCGAAGTGAAAGCGAATAGTATATTGGGAATCCGATGTTCTGTACTAGCGGAGCGATCCCTGTGAGGCCTGAATGGATGGCACACGCCAGACGGTCCGTCCAGACACACGGTCCCTTGATACTATCCCAAACATACTGCAAAGCAGGGCGGAAGGTAATTGTTGGTCACGCGTATCTTATGGGGAAAACCAGCGTTAGCGACTACTTATGCGCGTCGCGCATCAGGGTCTCGACAAATCGACCGATCCGCAGGCCTCTCTATCATCAGGGCCTTTCCGCTCTCCTTGAGCCAACTGCCAGCCCAGATGCAGTAGATGGCTCCCCCTCTACGTCTTTGCGAGATCGTCCCGATGAGAGGAAATCGGGACGACGAAGCAATCTCAGCTTCCAGTATAGTAAGTAGTCAGTGCTGTCCCTACCAGGCAAGAGGTACATATCACCGGTGAGGTAGCCCTCTTGGATTTGAGCTATGTGTCCTTAAGGTACCGAGTTGTGCCTGCAGATAGGTGGAGGCAGAGGTTGCCGCGTCGTCCTTCAGCTGAAGGACTCCTCGCAATGACGGATTATGTCTAGTTCTCCAGAGGAACTTGGCTCTACTGTCCAGGGGGAGCGCACCTCTATTCATTTGGGAACGGAAAGACTTTGCCATGCGTCTGCGACGCACCACTGAGTGATGAAAATGCGTCTATTTTCAGAGCACCCTGCCTCCGTCATGCCAACGTGTGACATGCTCTCCTCTCCCCTGCATATTGTCAGGAGAGGAGAGCATGTCTGTTTAACTGGTAGCGCCAGCAGTTCTGGCTGCTGTGTGGCCCTCGGATTATCTCCTCGGATTATCTTCTCCAGGACTTGGATTATCGTCCGGCCTGCCCCTCGGTGTGGCGGTAGGTGTCGTCGCTGGCGTCAGGCTCGGAGTGGTAGTTGGTGTGGCCCTGGGTGTGGCCGCCGGCGTAGCTGTGGCTCTCGGAGTGGGAGTTGGTGTTAACGCTGGCGTGGCTCTCGGTGTGGCTGTCGGCGTAGCCGCCGGTGTGGCCCTTGGCGTGGGGGTTGGTGTTAACGCTGGCGTCACGGGAGGGCAGGGCACCGGAATGGGCGTCGCCGAGGGTGTCGCTTTCGGCGTAGCTGTAGGCGTTGGCCTTGGTTTGGGCGCCGGTTTGGCATGTGGGCAAGCTCTGGCATGTGGGCAAGCTTTGGCATGCGGACAGTCCTTGGTCATGGCGCCGGTACCAGGGCGGCCTGTTATATTAAACTTACCGGGGAATTGAGCTATGATGCCCTGACTGAGGATGTCAGCCATCCTCAACGCCTGCACATGGACTTTGTCGAAGGTCGCTACGTCAGTATCAAAAGCTCCTTTAAGGCGAGCAGTGGCTTCGAGGAACGTAAGGTTAAGGTGCTCCCTAAGCATAATTTTCATTGCGGCCGGTGGCCAGTTCTTCGGGTTTGCGTTGCTCAGGAACGTGGCGATCTTATTGCCATTGTCGTACCAGTCTTCCAATGCGGCGTCAAGCCTGGCGGCGTTGCCCGATTTTGCCCCTCTCAAGACGGCCACCGCACCGTTTATATGGTCCTTCAACAGCGCCGTCAGCCTCTCTCCAGCGGCATTACCGTAGAATGGCTTTATTGCGTTGCCGATATCTACCTGGTTCTTCAGCAGGCGATCTATCGCGAAGTTAAGGTCCGGCAAACCACCCACGAAACTAATGATGACTACCCTTGTCCAGATAATATGGTCCTCCCATAGTTTCCTCATCCCATCGTGAAGCGCCCTCCTCTGTGCCGCACCCGAGGCCACGGCGGCGCCATCCATCATCCCTGATGAGTCCATGCCGGAGGACCCCGGCGTGGGAGTGTTATTTGGTGAGTCCGCCGAGGCAACGGTGGCGACCGCCGACAGGGCAATCGTCACAATCATGATCACCAGAACTATCTTGAATAAAATCCTTTTCATCATAAACTCCTCTTGTCTTTAGTGACTTTCCAGTCGGGTTTGCAATTGGATCGTTAGATATTGACCTACATACCGTGACCCCTCTTTCTTCAGTGTGTATTCGCACCGCGCACGTAGTGGAATGGAAAGAAATGCTCGATAAGCTCATCTAACGGAATCCAGTCTGAAGAAGGGCTTAACCGAAGGATACCGGTGTTTCAGCTGTCTTGTGCTCGGGGAAAAAGGCCTCGAGATTCCAGGAAAGCTGCCAGGCAAAGTCCGGCCTGTGCGGTATGGTCCTTTTCTTCTTGGTCTCGATTATCGAGCGATGTGCCCTATTCTGTTTCTGATATCCCCCATTTCATTCTGCATTGCGCCGCTTGGATGCGCTATCCGTATCAGCACCTAATGGTGGTGCTGAGGGACGCTATGCCTGAGCAGCGGCTCTTTCGCTCGAACGTATACTGGTCAGGGCAGCACACTTACGTATTCGGCATGGGCGACCCTTAACCGGGAAACAGATTTATCAACGAGGCCATTTTTCCCAGAACACTTAACCAGTGACGGAATCATGTAGTTGTAACGAGTGACTTGACATTGATGTTTTGGCGTTGTTACAATAGTCGTCATGGTAACTGCTCCCTTTGAAAGACTGTATTTCTCATGGCGTCTAGCTATGTCGAAAACAAGTCAGGGGGGCAGTTGTTCAGACCTGCAATCTGACGAACGAGCGATAGACCTTCGTTAAAAATGGGCACCTGCACCGACGCATGGTGGTGACAGATGTGATAACAGATGATGAGTGCACGAGGTGAGCTGGGGGAACATCCTATTCTATCTGGGAGGTTTTTATGCACAGGAGATGCCCGTTGAAGTCGCTTGTAAGTATCAGCCTAGTCCTGGTATTGGTGCTGTCGTTCGCAGCGGCTTGCGCCCGCCCCACTTCCACATCGACCCAGAAGCCGGCTACAACAACGAGTCCGGCGGTTACCACGCCCAAATCGAGCCCGGCGATTACTTCCACAACGAGTCCTACAGCTACTACGACCAAACCAAGCTCGGCGGTTACCACGCCAAAACCGAGTCCGACAGTCACGCCCAGATACGGTGGAACGCTAAAAATGAGCGTCACCTTCATCGCGAAAAATATTGGGTACCCACCGAAAATGATCCCCGGAAACGACTCCGCCTGGGCGATACCTGCTGTCGAGACACTGCTTCGCTGGGATGAGCAGGGCCGCCCGACTCCGCACCTGGCCACGGATTGGAAAGTAAGCCCGGACGGGAAATCTATCACGATGAGCCTGAGAAAAGGAGTGAAATTCCACGATGGTACAGACTTCAACGCAGAGGCAGTTAAGTTCAACCTCGAGGCATACCGCAAGGTTGGGCAATTTGCCTACCTGACGCAACTGACCTCGGTGGATGTTATTGACGAGTACACGGTGCGGCTTAATCTTTCGCAATATGCCAATACGGTTTTTACCGACCTGGGGCAGTGGTCTGGCTACATAGTATCGCCCACCGCAGTCAAGACCAGGGGTGAAGAGTGGGTTACAACCCACCCCGTCGGGACCGGTCCGTTCAAATTCAAGAGCTTCACACCCGATGTATCCGTTGTGTATGAGAAGTTCGATGGATACTGGCAAAAAGGCAAGCCCTATCTTGATGGGGTACAAATCGACTACGCCAAGGACTCCATGACAGCCTCGGCAGCCTTGAAGGCGGGGCAACTCCAGATGGTGCGTGACTCCACGGCCAGAAGCGCTACAAACGCCAATGATTTCAAAGCCTCGGGCCTTGAGGTGGTCGGCTATCCGGCGGCAATCGTAGGCCTGGCGGGTGACAGCAAGAACTCCAACTCGCCCTTCGCCAACAAGAAGGTGCGCGAGGCAGTTGAGCATGCTATCGACAAACAGGCGATAAATAAAGCATTGGGGTATGGTTTCTGGATACCTATTGACCAATGGGCTCCTCCCGGCAGTATCGGTGAAAACCCGGGCTATAAGGGCCGCCAGTACGATCCTCAGAAGGCAAAACAGTTGCTGGCTGAAGCTGGCTATGCCAGCGGTTTCAAGACCAAGCTTATCCTGGCCATCTTCATAGGCAAAGACCCGATGGTCGCCGTGCAACGCTATCTCAGTGACGTAGGGATACAGGCTGACATAGATACGCCCGACCCGGGCAAATACGCTGCCCACAGAAGAACGGAGGGCTGGAGCAACTCCCTGTTCAGCTTCTTGTTTGGAGTGTACCCCAACTATACTGCTGGCCTGGCCGGACAGTTGCCACCCGATAACACAGACCTGATCAGCGTGGCCAGGCCAGCCGGATGGGGAGACCTGATGTCGCGGGCCATTGGCGCAACCGACTTTGAGACGCATAAGAAGCTCACGGCTGAACTGGTGAAGAACCTGGCTGACGAAGCGCTGGTACTGCCGCTTTTCGTAGCCCAGTCGTACGTCGCCAAGCCAAAATATGTCCGCGACGATAACCAGATGAAGGTAGACTACTACATCTGGACTCCGGAGAGCGCCTGGTTTGACAAATAGATAATCATATAGACGCTGTCCGCGGCACGGAATCTCAATGGCCTGTATTTGTCGGATTCCGTGCCGCGGTTTGATATCCGCATTCAGGGGACCCCTGGCAAGACACCGAACAAAGGTTATATTTCGCGAGAGAAAAGCGTGCCTTCGAGCATCATTAGAGGAAAGTACCTGCTCTGCAAAGCGAACGATCGCGACGTGGTCGAGTTGATTGAGGATGGCGCTGTTCTCCAGAGAAACGGCGAGATAATAGATGTCGGCAAATACAGCAGCGTTGCGAGCGAACATGCCGCCGATGAAGTTATCGGATCAGACCGGCACATTGTGCTCCCCGGCCTGGTGAACGCCCACCAGCACGGCAAGGGCGTTTCGTTTGTCCTGATGGGCACTGTTGACGACGGCTTTGAATTCTGGGAACCCCGTTTGATGAAGCGCCGGCCGGTTGATCCCTATTTCGATACCATGTATTGCATCGCCAGGTCGATAGAGTCGGGAGTGACCACGGTGATGCATAGTCATCCACCAAGAAGCCGTCAGTCTGACCAGACCTATGAAGAAGAGGTGATGAGCACTCTACGAGCCTATGCTGATGGTGGCATCAGGGTCGCCTTTGCTCTAGGAATCAGGGATAAGTACAGCTTCGTTTACCCGGATAATCAGGAATTCCTCGACTCACTGCCCTCTCCGTTGGCTGATCGAAGCCGTGGATACCTCGCAGGTATCATGCCGTCAGAAGATGACTATTTCGCGCTTTTTGAGAAACTGCACAGGGAGTATGAGGCTGACCCCAAAGTAAGCATACTGCACGGGCCCAGCGCCTTACACTGGTGTTCTGACAAGCTGCTTGCTCGCGTCAAACAGTCGGCAGACGAGCACCGGGCCGGAATACACACTCATATGTTAGAGACGCCCTATCAAAAGCTTTACGGGCTTACGAAGTTCGGCAAAACCTTTCCGCAACACCTTAGCGAAATAGGGTTTTTTGGCCCCAGGGTATCCCTTGCCCATTGCGGTTGGGTAACCGAGGATGACATCGAACTGCTGGCCCGAAGCGGCGCTTCAGTTTGCCATAACCCCAGCTCCAACCTGCGTCTCAAGAATGGCATCGCCCCGATTAACCGGATGCTGGAAAGAGGAGTTAATGTTGCCCTGGGAACGGACAACCTTGCCTTAAATGATGACGATGACATCATACAGGACCTGAGGCTCTGCGCGAACCTTCATCGCATCTCCGGCATGGGAAGGCCCAGTCCGACATCTGGCCAACTCCTGAAGATGGTAACGACCAACGGAGCGAAGACAACCCTTTTCGGAAATGAGATTGGAGCATTGGAGAAAGGCAAAAGGGCCGATATCATCCTCATCGACCTCCAGAATATTCTTGAGCCCTACTGTGACGCCGGAACAAGCATTGCGGATGTTTTGTGGACACGAGCGAAAAGCACTGATGTGGATACTGTCATGATTAACGGGGAGATCGTATTCCGCGAAAGGAAGCATACCAGGATAAATAAAGAGAAAATTGTGGCGGGCTTAAGAGAGTCGCTCGCCAGAGGCCTTAACAAGGGCGATCTTGAAAGGATGAAACTGACTGACGAGCTTTCCCCCTATATTCGGAAGTACTGGCAGGGGCGGCTCGATAAAGAGGGCGCACGCTTTTAGCAGTTTTTGAAATTGGAAGGAGGCAAGATGGAAGACCTGGCTATCAAAAACGGCCTGGTGGTGACCCCCTCCGGTGTATTGATGGGCGGCCTCACGGCCAAGAACGGCAGGATAACCTGCGTCGGTGATGACGCATCGCTGGCCCAGGCCAAGACTACGGTGGACGCCGCCGGGAAATATATCCTGCCCGGCCTCATCGACACCCATGCCCACCTTGGGCTCAACGAATATTTGGGTCCTTCCGGCGCCTTTGGGCCTGAGATAAGGTCGGAATCGGCGGCTGCGGCTATCTCAGGCATCACCACGCTGGTCACCACCAGCTCTTCTTCTCACTTCAACCCGAAGCTTTCCCGGCTTGAGATACAGAAGAGGGACAAGCTGGTCGGGGCGCAGAACTCCTTCATCGACTTCAAGATCACACACGTCATGGTTACGGAAGGCCATCTTAATGAGATCCCTGCACTTTTCAAGGAGGGTTGCACCTCCTTCAAGTTCCATCCTTCATTCGCAACGGACTGGGCGTTCATCTACAGAGGGTATCAGACGATAGGGAGCCTTGGGAGGCAGGCCCTGGCCTGCCAGCATGCCGAGCAGGCGCAGATCATCAATATGCTCACCGACAGGGCCAGGGCTAAAGGCGGTAGCGACCTTAAGGCCTTCTTCGACGCCAGGCCTCCCCTCACCGAAGCCATGGATGTAGCCATGGTGGGCCTCATCGGCCTGGATGTGGGCTGCACCACCTATATCGTCCACATCAGCGCCAAGCAGACCATGGATGTGATCAAGTTCCTCAGGCAGATGGGCTCCAGGGTCTATGCCGAGACCTGCCCCCACTACCTGGCCAGGACGGACGACGAACCCCTGGGCATTGAAGCCAAGCTGATGCCTCCCATACGGGAGAAGTCACACCCCGAGCGGCTCTGGCAGGCGGTGGCCGAGGGCACCATCGACACCATTGGCCAGGACTCCGGGCTTTCGGACCTGCACCGGGACAAGCGGGACAGGGGAATATGGGACGCGCGGCCAAGCTGGCCAGGAATGGGGGCGATGCTGCCGGTGATGATGACCTATGGGGTGCACAAGGGGAAGATCTCTATGGAGCAGCTGGTCAAGATAACCTCGGAGAACAGCGCCAGGGCCTTCTCCATCTACCCCAAGAAGGGTGTGCTGAGCCCTGGCTCTGACGCCGACATTGTCATCGTTGACCCTGACCTTGAATGGAAGCTGGGTGTTGAGAGCTTGAAGGGAGGCATGAGCTGGACGCCGTGGGAAGGGATACCGGTGAAGGGCAAGGCGGTCAAGACCTTTGTTCGTGGGAGGCTGGTGGCGGAAGAGGGGCATCTGGTTTCGGAAGCCCCAAGGGGGGAGTTTATCGAGCCGATACTGCTTTACTAGTATCAAAGAGGAGAACAGAGATGGGACGTTACCTGACCGTAGCGGCTGCCCAGATGGGGCCTGGCTCGGAGAACAAGGCTGAAAATGTAAAGAGGATGCTGGTGCTCATCAAGGAGGCGGCACAGCAGAAGGTAGATTTCATCGGTTTTGTGGAGCTGGCGCTGACACCCTTCTTCGCCATGGAGGTGATAGCGGACTACGACCACTACTACGAAGAGCAGATGCCCTCGCCACTGACGGAGCCTTTGTTTAAAGCGGCCAGAGAGGCGAACATGGGCATGGTATTGCCGTATGCTGAGAAAGACCCTCTATACGGCCGCTATTATAACTCGTCTATCATTGTCGATTGCGATGGGACAATACTGGGCAAATACCGCAAGACCCATGTACCAGGCGCTATGTTTCTCATGGAAAACAAGCAAGGGCCCGGCGGTACAGCGCAGAAAACATACTATTTCATGGAGAAGAGGTATTTTGCGCCTGGGGACCTTGGTTTTCCGGTGTTCCAGTCCAAGAAAGAAGGGGCCAAGATCGGAGTGCTCATATGTTTTGACCGGCGCTTTCCCGAGGCTTGCCGTTGCCTGGCTCTTTCAGGCGCTGAGGTGGTCTTCATACCCTACAATACTCCGGGCGACGCTCTTTTGGCCGGGATGTCTCCAAATATGAACGAGATCGTATTGAGGACAAGAGCATATGAGGACTTCTTCTATGTGGTAGGTGTAGGCAGGGCCGGGATCGCCTATGGCAGGCAGTTCAACGCCGGCAGCCTGATCGCTGAAGCAGGCACTGGCGACGTCAAGGCCATGGTCTCAACGGACGGGGATGAGCTCGTCAGCGCTACCATTGACTTGGACAAAGTGACTGCAGGTCGCTACGGGTACCATGGTTTTTGTGAACGAAGGCCAGAGCTTTATAGGCCAGTAGTACTTTAGAGATATTCGCGCCTCATCCATTGCCGTTGAACTTGTGCTTTCCCCTTTGTTCAACGTCACCTTCTTTATGGAGTGACATTTTCCCCAGAACACTTAGCCAGTGACGGAATCATAAAAACTCGAACGGATTTCCTTGACCGTCCTCAGTCACCTTGATACAATTGCCATTTGGTCGTGAAGAAAACGCCTCCAACGACCCAGCTTCCGGGGACGCTCAATGCTATTTCCGAGAGCTAAGGAGGGTAATCCGTGCCACTGCAGTACGCCAAAGAAGGCAAGATAGCGATCTTCACACTGAATCGCCCCGAGGCCATGAACTCTATGGACCCCGACACTCTTAAGGAGTACCACGAGGCCCTCGTCGATTTTCGGGACGATGACAACCTGTGGGTAGGCGTCGTTACCGGTTCCGGCAACAAGGCCTTCTGCGCCGGGGCCGATGTCAAGAAAACACTCCCCTGGATGAAGGAATTAGTTGACCGCCCATGGTCGTACCCGCAAACCACTATGCGCGGCCTTGAGCTGTGGAAGCCGCTTATTGCCGCCGTTAACGGGTTAGCCCTGGGCGGCGGATTTGAGATAGCGCTTTCCTGCGACATACGCATTGCCTCGGAGAACGCAATGTTTGGCGTACCTGAGGTCAGGCTCGGCCTTATACCGGGCTGGGGCGGCACAGCCAGGCTGTCGCAGATGCTGCCGGCTTCCATGGCCGCCGAGATGCTGTTTACAGGCAAGCCCATAAACGCGCAGGAGGCCTACCGCCTGGGGCTGGTGAACAGGGTGGTGTCACTATCGGAGCTCATGAACTCCGCCCGCCAGACAGCCGCCAGCATATGCGAGTGCGCCCCCCTGGCGGTGAGGGATGCCAAGAGGGTCATGCAGGCTTCAAGGCAGGCCGTACTTGATGGAGCGCTGAGGTTGGAAGCTCAGTTCTTCGACCAGTTGCTCCAGACCGAGGACTTTGAAGAGGGCACGGCAGCCTTCGTGGGCAAGAGGCCGGCGAACTTCAGGGGCAAATAAAGCCAATAGTTCGATACACTGCCAAAAACACGCTTCAGGAGAGATACGATCATGCCAGTAATGAATATCGGCGTGGTGGGATGCGGCCAGATGGGCTCGGGCATAGCCGAGGTATGCGCACGGGCCGGCTATCAGGTAACCGTGTCCGAGGTAAACCAGCAGTTCCTGGACAGGGGCCTCGCGTCCATTAAGGCCTCTCTCAGCAGGGCGGTGGACAAAGGGAAGATGTCGGCAACCGATAAGGACGCCGCTCTGGGCAGGCTGAAAGGTGTGGTGGGGTTGGAGGCCTTTACCGACCGCGACCTGATTATAGAGGCGGTCGTCGAGAATATGCAGGAGAAAAAACGGGTCTTCGGCGCACTGGATAAGATATGCCCGCCCGGCGCCATACTGGCTTCCAACACCTCCTGCCTTTCGGTAACCGAAATGGCTATGGCAACCAGGCGACCGGACAAGGTACTGGGCATGCACTTCTTCAATCCGGTGCCAATAATGAAGCCGGTGGAGATCGTAGGGACCATACTCACCAGCGAAGAGACGCTTGCCACGGCAAAGGAAGTAGCCAGGACGATAGGCAAAGAGGTCATCGTGGCCAAGGATACCCCGGGGTTTATCGTCAACCGGCTCCTCATCCCGTACCTGCTCGACGCCGTTCGCCTGTACGAGTCAGGGGTCGCCACCAAAGAAGATATCGATGCAGCCATCGTCCTGGGGGCCAATCACCCGATGGGGCCTCTCACGCTGGCCGACTTCATCGGCCTGGATACGATTCTCTTCATCGCCGATGCCATGTATAACGAGTTCAAAAACCCAACACTGGTCGCACCGCCGCTGCTGCGGAAGATGATCCTCGCCGGGTGGCACGGCCGGAAGTCCGGCAAGGGCTTCTACGATTACCGTAAATAGAGCCCAGATTGTATACTTTAGTGAAACCGCGATCGACCCGGGCCGCAAGTAGTGTAGGGCCTAGGTTTTTCGGATTAGGGGGTAGTTAATGGCCAAAACAGGCAAACTGGGCAGGGGAGTGGCTTTGGTAGGCGCGGGCGTGTCGAAGTTTGGTTCTTTCAAAGACAAGACTTCCCGTGACCTGTACGTAGAGGCTTTCCTGGACATGAAGGCCTCGGTCGATAAGGGGTTCGACCCCAGGGATATCCAGACTATTTACGTAGGCTGCTTCTCCGGCGACCTGTTCGAATCGCAGGGCCACCTAGCGCCGATCGTTACCGATTGGGTAGGCCTGGTGCCGAGGCCGGCCACCAGGGTGGAGGATGCCTGCGCCTCAGGCGGCGTAGCCCTCCGGCAGGGAGTGCTGGCCATCGCCTCGGGGCTTTACGACGTGGCGCTGGTGAGCGGCGTGGAAAAGATGACGAATTTGCCCACGGAGAGGGTCACAGATACGTTGGCCGCGGCCAGCGATGTGCTGTATGAAGCCTCGGCCGGGTTTACCTTCCCCGGGCTGTACGCGGCTATCGCTACGGCTCACATGGCCAAGTACGGCACGAAGGTCGAGCACTTCATGCAGGTAGGCATAAAGAACCACAATAACGGCGCCCTTAATCCCAAGGGGCAGTTTAATCGCTCCATCAAGGACATCATGCTGGCACGCCAGAAGAAGTGCCAGGACCAGGGCCAGCCCGTTCCGGACTACAAGAGCGAGATGGACTTCCTGAAAGACGCGGCAGCCAACCCGGTTGTCGCCTGGCCCATGAGGCTGTTCGACTGCTCGCCCATAACCGACGGCGCGGCATGCGCATTGCTCGTTGCCGAGGACATCGCCCGGTCGTTCACCGACAGGCCTTTGTACATCATCGGCTCCGGCCAGGCAAGCGACTACGCCCTGCACGGCAGGCCGGACATCACCTGCATCAAGGCCTCACAGATCGCTTCGAAAGAGGCGTACCAGATGGCCGGCGTAACGCCCAAGGACATACAACTGGCGGAGGTACATGACTGCTTCACTATAGCTGAGATCGTAGCTACCGAAGACCTCGGTTTCTTCGCTCCCGGCGTTGGGCCGAAGGCAGTTGCTGAAGGGGTGACGGCCCGCGACGGCGCTAAGCCTATCAACACCTCCGGCGGCCTCAAATCCAAGGGGCACCCAGTAGGCGCCTCTGGCGTGGCGCAGGCCGTTGAGATTTTCAAGCAACTCAGGGGGGAGGCCGGCCCGCGACAGGTGCCGAACAAGAACCTGCGCCTGGGTCTCACCCACAACGTTGGAGCTACCGGCGGCACTTCGGTTATCCACGTCTATGAAAGGCGGTAACCAGTGATGGAGCAGAGAGATTTCACTGTGGCATCCTTCAACAAGTTCCTTGGCGAAAAAAGGCTGATGGGCTCGAAGTGTAAGAAGTGCGGATCGCTGCACCTGCCTCCACGCCCGTTATGCCCTCACTGCCATGAGGCGGTAATGGAGTGGACGGAACTTAGCGGCAAGGGCAAGCTTGTGGCCTATACCGCCATCTCCGTGGCCCCCACTGTGATGGTCAACCAGGGCCTGGGCAAGAACAACCCTTACTGCTCCGGCGTAGTGGAACTGGCTGAGGGGCCGAAGATATGCGCCCGCGTACTGGGCGTGGACACAAGGAACCCCGAGAGGATCGAGGTCGGCACACCGGTCAAACTCGAGGTGCTGGAGCGCGCCGAGGGCCAGGAAAAGGTCTTTACACTGGCATTCAAAGCGTAGCAGGCTGCTCAACGCCATGACTGGTGGGGGGACATGGCTAAACCGGAGCCAGGGTCAGGGCTGCATTGCTGTCGTTGATTAGCCCGGGCAAAGGATCCGGCCGCAGCTACTGCACTGGACGAGGGCGCCTGAGCGAACGCGCTGCCATGTACCTGTCGGCAATATAAGCCGGCACCCCTGGCACATGCCACGCTCAACACGTGCTACCGCCTGACCGCGCGACGATTTCACTGTCTCGTACATCTCCAGGGTTGTCCGACTGATCAGGCCCGCAACTTCCTGCCGTTGCTTCTTGAGTGCGGCGATAGCAGAATTCAATTCGTCGCGCTGCCGGACAAGCTGCTCTTTCTGTACCTGCCACTCCTTTTCGAGCTCGGCTACGGAGCTTGAGGCCGTCTTCACAGTTATCTGTGCAGACTCAAGTTCTTCCATGGTTTGGAGGAGCTTGTCGTCGGATGCTTTTCGCCTGGACTGCAAGGAGTCAAGCTCCTTTTGCATAGCTATAAGCTCCTTGGGGTTGCTCGTCTTGCCAGCAAAGAGCTGAGACTCCTGTTGTTTGACCTTTTGCGCCAAGTCGCCCACTTCCCATTCAAGCGACTTTTGCGCCTTCTCTAGCTCGGCCAGCTTCTGCTGTTCCTCCGCAAGAGCGCGCCGAGAGGTTTCCAACTTCTCGTTATCATTGAGCTGAGCCTCCACCTGGACTAGAGTCTGTTCCTTTTCGGATATCTCGCGGTCGACCTGCTGAAGATCAAGCAACTGTCTACATTCGCTCATATCAAGACCTCAGCCATAGAGTGAAGCAAGCAGGGCCATTCGGGCTGCCTCCAGGTAGTGGAGTATGACAGACGGCCTACGACGCCTGCACCTTGCTGCCCGGATATTCCAGCACAGTAACCTGGAGCGCTGCCGGCAGGTTAATGCCACTCACCGATAACCTGGGCTGCGGCGCAACCTCTTTCACCACGACCTCTTTGAGGAACTTGTCGACACCGTTAAGCTCTGCTCGGCTGACAGCGGTCTTGTAATGCATTGGCACGACTATTCTGGGCTCAAGGCGGCGCATGACCTCCGCTGCCCCGGTGGCGTCTATGGTAGTCACGCCTCCGACTGGCAGGAGGAGCACATCCACTCTTCCAAGCTCGCCTGCTGTCTTTGAGCTCAATACGTGCCCGAGGTCGCCCATGTGGCATAAGGAAAGTCCGTCGATTTCAATCCGGTAAACGGTGTTCTTGCCGCGCAGTTGTCCACCCTTGTCATCATGGAACGAAGCTACACCTGTGATGAAGACTCCTGATGTTTCGTACTCACCGGGGCCGGTCACGACCTTCGGTTCGCCAGAAACGGCACCGACGTTGCTATGCCCGGGATGTTGATGGGTCACGATCACCAGGTTGGCTTCCAACTTCGGCAGGTTGTACCCAGTCTCCGGCCCGTATGGGTCGATGACGATTGTGACGCTCTTGCCCTTGATTCGAAAACAGGAATGTCCGAGCCAGTATATATCCATGGTTACACCGTTAATACAAACAAATCAACCAGTTCCAACGCGTTCGGAGCCCGTGCCCGCTTTCCGGGCAAACAAGCCATATCATACCTCATATAGTAGGTTCGACGCTATGCCTCGCGATCCAAATGGGTCTGGTGACCCTCAGACGGCGTGTTTTGCCTCCTCCGTATCCACATATCAAGGGAATCGATCCGGTCCACTCCCTTGAGCGAAGAGACCATGCCCTGGACAGTCTTGGCCATTATCTCCTGGACGAAATCGCCAGCCTCGACCGGCAAGCCGTTTACGAAGAGCCCGATATCCAGGTCACCACGGTTGGACACGAGCTTTCGCTCAATCAGGTCGGCGACACCTTTCACGTCGTCCCAAGCGAACTGCGGGACCTTGACATCCAGGGATTCGTCGGTCACAACGCCCAACAGTCCCTGGCGCGTCGAGATCAGCTCCTGTCCAATTTCCCGGCGATGCACCTCGATCTTCGGGGCGATATCCCTGTGAAAGCCTTCCACGAGCAGGATATCGTAGTCGCCGCCGACATGCGCCAAGACCTCGTCCAGGCTGAGGTCTTTTTTCAGGCGTGTGCTCGAGAATGCGCGGCCTGGAGAAAACAGCAGCACCCTGTCGCTCCCGGCCTGAACCAGCCGCCAGCTATCTTTGCCGGGCCGGTCGAACACCCCCTCATCCTTGGAATGCTTGACGACCGCTACCCTGTAGCCGCGGGATTTAAACTCCGGTATGAGCTTCTCCATGAATGTGGTCTTGCCTGTCCCGGACTTACCTACGATACAAACGAGAGGTATCATGCATGTCCCCTGCTAGAATTGCTCTTCATTCCAATCAGGCACGAGGACTTCGACCAGGTCTCCGGCGTTGACCTGCATGACGTCCTCGGGCACCACAGCCAGGCCGTTGGCGTCGGCCATGGAGGTAAGTATGCCGGACCCTTGCGGCCCCGTGAGGCGTGCCACCCACTCGCCGTGTTCCTTTGCCAGCTTCACACGTGCAAAGATGCGGCGGCCATCAGTATTCTTGACCGCATCCATAATGCGCGCAACTACCGACGACATTGTCAGGTGTTTCTTCCCCATCATCTTGAGTATCGCTGGCCGGGCAAACATCTCGAAGGTTATCATGGACGACGCGGGGTTGCCGGGCAACCCCAGGTGCGGAACAGCCTTCCTGCGCGCGCGCAGGACACCGAAGGCTATAGGTTTGCCAGGCTTCATTCGCACCGTCCAGAACTGGATCTCGCCTTCTGTCGCCAGAACGTTTTTGACCACATCGTAGTCGCCCACCGACACTCCCCCGGACGTGATAAGCAGGTCCGACTTGAGCCCTTCGCGTATCGCGCCCACCAGCGCTTCCTTCTGGTCCGGCGCTACACCGAGTATATTCGGGATGCCTCCGTAGCGGATGACCTGTGCGGCGATGCTGTAGGTGTTGCTGTTATATATCTTGCCGGGCGGCAGAGGCTCGGAAATATCTACGACCTCATCCCCCGTGGCCAGTACGGCTACCGATGGGCGTCTTATGACCGGGACCCTGCTGCGCCCCAGTGAAGCCAGCACGCCGATTTCGGCAGAGCGGAGGACGGTATCTTTTTTGAGTACAAGGCTGCCGCGGCGGACGTCCTCCCCCGCGCGGCGTATGTTGGCGTCGGCAGGCAACTCCTGCATCACCATCACCTGGCTGGAATCGGCGGAACCCCGCGTCCTCCGGGCAATATCGTCGGTCATTTCGAATGGCACGACCGTGTCGGCGCCTCTGGGCACCGGCGCTCCGGTCATTATCCTGATCGCCGTATCAGGCGCGACCTCCTTGTCCGATGAATGCCCGGCAGCTACCTCAGCAATTACACGGAGGAGCTTCGGGGAAGAAGGGGACGCACCAGCAATGCTCTCGGCCCTCACGGCAAACCCGTCCATGGCCGAGTTGTCCGAAGGAGGTACGTCGATGGAGGCAAACACGTTCTCCGCCAGCACCTGCCCGAGGCATTCGAGCAGCGGCCTCTCCTCCTTTTCGAGCACCCTGACATTCGAGAGCACTTTCTCCTGTGCCTCCTCGACGGAGAGCATGCCCACATTCGTAGCTACCATTTCGCCCCTTCTATTTATTCCTTCATTTGTCATGGACTGCCAGTTTTCTGGCCCTGTCTATATCCGCCGGGGTATTCACATTGAAGAACGACAGGTGTTGCGGATCGAATTTTTCTATCTCGTGCTGTTCCACGTATCGAACACGTACAGCCCGGAGCATCAGCGACACCTGAGATTTCCCCCCGGACAGCACAGCCTCGGTTGCCGGTAGACAGCTCTTGGAATATACGGAGTGCAACGCCTCCGGGAATCCCAAGAGCCGCGGCACAACAGCGTCGAAGCCGAGACGAAGCCCGATCTCATATTTGAGCAGGTTCCAGTTAAGGAAGGGCATATCGCAGGCGACGACCAAAATGTACTGGGTCGTCGCGGCCTTCAATGCCGAGTGTATGCCCCCAAGAGGGCCCATGCCCGGCCAAATATCCTCCGCTACTCTGGCGCCCAGGTCCTGGTCTTGCAGCGAGAGGGCAAACTGGTGGTTCGTCACCACCAGCACCTCGCCCAACGCTGAGAGCCGCCTTGTTGTCCTCTTCAGGAGGCTCTCTTCGCCAACAACCTCAAAGGCCTTGTTCCGGCCCAGGCGGCTGCTTTTGCCTCCAGCCAGAACAACTCCGGTAACATCTGAGAATTCGCCGAGTTGGATGTCCGCTACCTCGCGATGGTTCAGTCAGACCCGGGATCGTGTCTACAGTCGTCTGCAACCGGTCTGCCGACTCACATGAACTAGTTGAAATTATACTTCTCGCTTCTTGCTAACTCCAGTCCGCCGGGCCGCACCCTCGGGCTTATCCCAGAAAGGGTTCAAGCACGGCTATCTCACTCCTGGGCAGCCTTTGGGCGTCCAGCATAATCTCGCTGCCGTCGACCTTCCGGACGCCGTTCTTGCCCCCGAGGAAGTCATCGACACCCGCGATGGGAAAATCCACTTTAGGGGTTTTATAGTGCATGGGAACAGTCACGTTGGGGTTCAGCGCTTTCCAGACAGACGTAGCCATTCCGGCATCAAGGGCATATGTGCCGCCTACTGGCACCAACAGGACGTTAACTGTCCCGATATCCGTCACCTGCCTCTGGCTCAATTCATGTCCAAGATCCCCCAGATGACAAAGCCGAATGCCGTCTACTGTGAAGCAGAAGACGATATTGTTGCCACGCTGCTTGCCCTGAGACTGGTCGTGGTAGGTTTGTATTCCCATGAACTGGATACCTTTGACCTCAGTGGCTCCACTGGATTGCACAACCACCGGACTGCCCTTTACTCCAGAGACTGAATTGTGGTCACGATGGCCGTGACTTACCGTTACGGCATCGGCGGACTCAGAAATCCGGGCATATTTTATACCCCCGCCCACTTCGTACGGGTCCGTAATGATTTTCAGGCCAGAGTCCGAGGTGATGAGGAAGCTGGCATGTGCCAGGTACTTCAGTTTCATAGAAGCTCCTCCCTTTCCAAATGCTTGCGCTGACGGCAGGCAGAGCTGCCGATTATAGCCTGCCAGGCTGAGTGTTAAGCCGCCAAAGATTCCACCAGGTTCACCAGAGTCCGCACAGCCACGCCAGTAGCCCCTTTTACGTTGTAACCTGACACCTTCTCCGTGAATGCTGTGCCAGCAATGTCCAGGTGGACCCATGGCGTAACCCCGACGAACTCCGAGAGGAATTGCGCCGCCGTTATCGCGCCTCCATATCTACCTCCGCTGTTCTTCATGTCCGCGATATCGCTCTTGTTCTGCTCCTTATACTCCTCGAACATCGGCATTTGCCACATCTTCTCACCCGCCTTTGCCGCAGCTTCGAGTACCTTATTGGCAAGCTCCTGATTGTTGGTAAATAGCCCCGTTGCTACCTGGCCCAGCGCCACACGACATGCACCGGTGAGAGTAGCCACGTCAACGATGGGCGAAAAACCTTCCCTGACGGCATATGAAAGGACGTCCGCGAGCGTGAGCCGCCCTTCGGCGTCAGTGCTGATAACCTCGATGGTCTTGCCGTTCAACGCCTTGAGTACGTCGCCCGGTTTGAGCGCAGTGCCGCTGGGAAGGTTCTCCGTTGCGCCGCACATGGCTATGACGTTGGCTTTCAGCCTCAGGCGGCTGATGGCAGCTATGGCGTTCATAACAATGGCGCCACCGGACATATCGTCCTTCATCTCCTCCATTCCTTCGGAAGGTTTCAGCGAGATGCCACCCGAGTCGAAGGTTATGCCCTTCCCGACCAAAGCCAGGACCTCGCTTGATTGAGGATTCCCGTTGTAGCGCAGTAGAATGAAGGCCGGCGGCTGGGCAGCGCCTTGGGCCACACCGAGTAGCGCTCCCATGCCCTTGGCACGCATTTGCTCGCGGTGCAGCACGCGGACCTGCAGACCGTAGCTGCGGGCCAGGTCATGTGCTATCTCAGCCATCTCCGCAGGAGTCATCCGATTCGATGGTTCATTGATCATGCTCCGGGCGAGGTTGGTAGCCTCCGCGATTATGGATCCCCTCTCACAAGCGCGTTCCAGGGCAGAGGCATCAGCCTCGGTGCTCACGATATGCACTTCCTCGACCTGCGGTTCCTCTGGAGCCTTGGTACAGTACTTGCGGAATGTATATAGGCCGAGGATACATCCCTCGGCGGTGGCTTGTACTGCCTCCGACACCGGCAGTGCGCCATCCTTTGTGCCATGGATTACAGAGGCGATCTTCTGGGCTCCGGCACGCCGTAAAACACGGCAGCATTCAGCCATCGCGCGGCGCACTTTGTCCGTGTTTAGCTCAGCTTGCTTTCCCAACCCGAGAACGGCGACTCGCGCTGCAGGCAATTTGCCCAATGTATGGATCAGGGTGACTTCGCCAACCTTTCCCTTGACCTCATTCTGCGAGATCATCTGTGCTATGGCGCCCTTGAGCAATTCATCCACGGCTATTGTCGCGCCAGATGGGTGGGCCGCTCCTTCAAAGACATCTACGATGATCGCGTCGGCTGAGTATCGGGCTATGTCACCCGTGACAACACTAACCTTCACCGGGACCTCCTTCGAAATACCTTGTTGTACACCATATGTAAGGACCTGGAACCGGCAATACTGCGAGGGATCGGGCCTCAGTCACGCGATATCGCGCGAAGCACCTTGTCCAGGGCAGGACGGATATCACGCGACGTGTCCACTGCGATGTGCTGTCTCCGGATCACATCCACACTTGGCTTCATCCTGCTGTAGACGTTAATGCCTGCTTTGGATTTATCGAGACCAGCCCCCCTCGTGCGATCCTCAAGCCTCTGGCGCATTATGTCGTCGGGGGCTTCCACCCTCACGAGCACTAGCCTGGCGCCAGTTGAGTCGGCGATATGGTAAAGTCGCTCACGGTGGTGCTCCGACAGGTTGGTCGAGTCCAGTATCACTGGCACCCCCTGCCTCAACAGCTCATCTATCACCCACCTGATGGCTCGAAACAGTCTGAAACTCTCACCACTTGTGTACTGAGGCACAGAAAACAGGACATGACGCAAGGCTTCGCTTTCCAACAGAGCAAAGGGTGTGCGCAAGGCTAGCTGCTGACAGAAGTATGACTTGCCACTACCCGGCAACCCACTCACCACCAGTAGAGATGGTCTGACTACTGGCTCGGGTATGTGCCCCAGACTCTTCCGCAGGCGCTTGGCGTCATCCAGGATCCGGCCCATAGTTACGCTTGATTATATGATAATCAGGACTGGCGTGGCTAGAGCAGTTGTTGGGACCTGTACGCCATAGAGTCGGCACCAGTGTCCTAAGAACCCTTATTCCGCCTTCACTCTGAGCTTATCGCCCAGCGACCGGAACAGGTCGACCCAGGTAGCTGCTTCCTTGTTGCCCTCGGATGCCCTGGCACGCATGATGGGGTAATGGGAGTGCATCAACCCGTAGTAGATGTTCTGCGGCTTCCAGAAGTCGACCTCGAAAGGCAACTGGCGGGCCATCCCTGCTGCCGCCTCCAACTCCGTCAGCAGGCGCAGGTCTTCGGGTGAGGCCTGGAACTCATCTGCCATATGCTCCAAGGTCAACCCTGCTGCATAGCCCAGGCCGGCGGCATCGAGCTTGGCTCTCCACGTCTTCGCTTCTTCGAGCAGATCGTGTATCTTGGCTTGGTCTGTGAGGTCGTTCTGCAGTGCGCGGCGCAGGTCTACACCCAGTATGTACTCACCTGCAAGGTGCAACGCGGCCGGAGGTGGGGACCCCAGGTGTGATAAGAACCGCATGAGAGGTATGTGGTCCTGGTAGACACGCCGGTAAGCTGCCTCTGCATCGTCGGTATGAGGCCGTATCAAGCGCCGCACGATCTCATTCTGGTCGTCCTTGAACAGCGAAGCCAGGGAGTAATCCGCCCCGGAAAAGTGCGTATCCATTGCCCTTACAACTCCGCTGAAGTCCGCCTTGGAGAAGGCCTCACTCAACTCGGCCACAGCCGAGCGGTAAGGCCCCTCGCCAGGTAAGGGTATCACGCCGCCGTTAATATTATGGTCTCCCAGGTAGGCGGCGGCAAAGGCGAGGTTGGCCGATTCCAGCGTGATATCAGACGTCACCTTGATCTTGCCTGCGACCATAACCGCCTGGCCGATCTGAAGGTGATGAGGATCATCGCGATCAACCCGATAACAATAGACTTTCTCTCGTTCCGGGTAAGCCTTGAATATGGAGGTAAAAGCGTAGTGGGCCCCAACCTTGCTCAAGTTCACTGCGGCCGGTTTGACCCATTTCTCAAAGATGCGGCGCCCGTTCTCGTGTTCGGGTAGGTTGCTTTTCGCCCGCTCCAGTATTCTCAGGTAACCCGCCTCAAGGCGGTCGCCGAACAGGTCAACGCCCAGTTGCAGTGCACGCTCGGCGTACTGCATGACCTGAGTCGCTTCGGTGCCGGACACATCGTTGAAGAACCAGCCACATGAGGTGAACATGAGCATGGCGTTGCGTTGTAGCTCCATGAGCTTCAAGATGCTGGTCTTGTCCGGCTCGTTGAGGGCGCGAGCGGAGTGACGCCCCAGGAAGCGCTTGAGGGACTGCGTAGAGCGGTCGTTTATCACCGCCACGTAGTCGTTACGGGCAGCCCACGGGTCAGCCAGGAACTCCAGGCCTTTCTTTTCGAAACGTAGTGCTAGCTCATCCCTGAGCCAATCCATAGCCTGCCTTAGTGGAGCCCGCCATTCCTGGTTCCAACCTGGACCTGCTCCGACGTTGCAGCCACAGTTGCTGCGCCATCGTTCGACTCCATGTGCGCAGCTCCAGGATGTATTCGAAAGTATTTCCACTTCATGTGTCGGCGGATGCTTCTCCAGGTATTCGCCGTAGTTAGTCAATCTTGCGAGTTTACTGGACTCTATGTGATGCAGCGCATAAGCGAGAGCCATATCACCGTGCCTGTGGTGGTGACCGTAAGTCTCGCCGTCTGTAGCTATATGCACCAGTTGCGGCCAGTCGCGGGTGCCGGAGAACGCATTCATCAATCTGGCCGCAAAACGCTCCCCATTCGCCAGCAGACGCTCGAAGGCTACGGCGAAGGATACCGGCCCATCATAAAAGAAAAGGTCTAGCTTACGGCCAGACGGCAGTCTCAGCTCGTAGGCCATGGTCGGGTCTATCCGGCCGTTCTGTACGTCTCGCCATGGCCCGTCGCCCTTTGTTCGGATGCGGCTGGCCTGGTATGGAGATAGTATGGTGTACCGGAGGCCGTTCTCGGCCATGATATCCAACGTCTCCAGGTCCACAGCCGTTTCGGGAAGCCACATTGCCTCAGCAGGCCTTTGAAAACGGCTCTCGAAGTCTTTCAAACCCCAGACTATCTGTGTTATTTTGTCACGCCGGTTGGCCAAGGGCATGATCATGTGGTTGTATGCCTGAGCTATGGCCGAGCCATGGCCAGAGAACCGCTTACGGCTGTCCTTGTCGGCTTCCAGTATCGCCCGGTATACTGCCGGGGAGTTCTTTTCCAGCCAGTAGAGTATGGTTGGACCGAAATTGAACGAGATCTTCAAGTAGTTGTTTACTATCTGCTCTATCCGGTCGTCGCTGCCAAGTATGCGCGCCGCGGAGTTGGGTGCGTAGCATTCCGCCGTTACGCGTTTGTTCCAGTCATGGTAGGGGTACGCGGAGTCCTGGGCCTCAACCGCATCGAGCCACGGATTCTCCCGTGGCGGCTGGTAAAAGTGACCGTGGATACAAATGTATTTCTCCATGCGCGGTTCGAGCTATCCAGGTTGCCCTTCCTCTGTTGAACCATTACCTGTGGAGTTCGGGCCTCCACGGGGCATTCTCATCAGCGGCAGGACGTCCGCAGCCTCTCCGGTGCCAGCCAGGAAGCTGGCCAACCTGTTTTCCAGTTCCCGGTTTTGCAGCGCCAGTGTGAGATCGCCGCGGGTCTTTTCGAGGACCCCCCGGACCATGTCCGTGGTACGACGGAGGCCACCTGTGATGGCGTCGGGAAAGTCCATGGTCACGAGCACTGCATATATGTCATCCATCATGGCCAGCACACGCTCACACTTCGCCACGTCACCCCTCCTCAAGTGGTCAAGCAGGTATCTCCTAAGTTCTCCCACTGCCTCTCCGAGCCCATTCAGGTAAGCTGGAAGCTGGACGTTGAGCGCAGCCGGATCGGGTACCTTCTTTCCGGTTACCATCGCCAGCGTGATGGTGCCCTCCGCATATTCCTTCATTGCGTCATGTACCAGGCCACTGCAAAAGAGGTCTTCGTGCCCGTCAAGCGTCCGGCGTACCTCCTCGAGCAGGTCGCGGGCGCTGCGCAGGAGTTGTTCCGCCTGCTTCATTTCCTGCCTGTGCAATGCCCTTATGCCGTTGGCGCTGTGCCTTATGGTCTCACGGCATAGCCGCAAGGTCTTTTCCCGCGCTGCATCTTTGGACTGGAAAGTATGCCTTATGTCCTCGGATACCTGGTCGAGGTTAGCTGTGGGTAGCTTCTTCCTGGATACTCTCGATGTGCCCACAAGCCTATGTGCGCCTCTGGTCCCGGCTCTCTTCAATTGCCCTTACCAACTCTCTAGCCGCCGATTCAATATCGCCGGCGGACATTATGGCGCTTATCACTGCGATGGCGTCGGCGCCTGCCGCTGTGACAGCCGCCACGTTGTCCTTATTGATTCCGCCTATAGCTACCAACGGCAGACTGACCTTTGCCCTTACCTTCGCGAGCATCTCAGGCCCGACCACGCGTGTGTCGTGCTTGGACTTCGTCGGATACATTGAGCCAACAGCGACGTAATCGGCCCCCTGCGCCTCCACCTCAATGGCCCTCTCGACTGTGCGAGTGGTGCCGCCGAGCAGCATGCCCTGCGGGATCAGCCTCCGCGCTGCGTCCAGGGGCAAGTCTTCCTGTCCCAGGTGGACACACTCGGCGTCCATCGCCATGGCCACATCCACATAGTCGTTGACTACGAACAATACTCCCTCTTCACGGCACATATGCTGTAGCTCTCGCGACGATGCCAGCAGCTCCTTGCCGCGTCGCCCCTTGTCTCGAAGCTGCAGCATAGTAACGCCTCCGCGTATCGCTTGCCGTGCCACATCGGTCTCTTTTCTGCCGTTCAGCGCCGCAGTGTCCAGCACGAGGTATAACCCCCGTATCCGAGACCTGCCTTCGGAGCGTTTCAGGCTGGAAACTAGGCGCTTTTCCAGGTCGTACAGGGCGAACCGTGCCCTCTGGAAAGTCCTCCAGTCGAACTCCGGGAGGCCGGGCAGTCGAGTAGTCTCCTCCAGCACGCGGAGGGACTCTTCCACGCGCCGGGCATTGGCGGTGGAGAGCGCAATGAGGTCCGGCCGGCCCAGGTCTTCAGCAGGCCTTGCTTCAGCCCCGACATCGTGCGACGAGTCACGGTCCGATAGCAGGTGAAGGCCGAGGGTTGCGGTCGCCGCCGATATCTGGTGGCGAAGGTCTTTGAACTGTTTGCTGAGCGCGGCATCATTAAGGGTGAAGCGGGCTATATCCTCCAGTACCCGCATCCCTTCTCTGGCACGGTTGAGGTTGGCATCAATGGTACGCAGCATCGGGTGAGCTTGTTTGCAGGTCCTTCACAGGACCCGGCATCTCTCCTTCCCTGGCCACCTGGATCATTGTCTTGATGCTGTCGGGCATTTCGTGGCCCATCTCTTTGAAGCGTTTCTCCGTCCAACGGCCAATGTTGCGGGGGTCCTTGTAGTACTCGGGGCCCGCGTTCATTGTGGGCTCTCCGGACTCTTCGTGAATAGTTTGCATCGATTTATGATAGGCAAAAGAGCCGATCAAGCGTTCCATGTCCGAGCCGTCACAATAAGAACACACGGGCCGCAAAGGCTGGTTAACGCTCCTGGTCAAGAAGGTGGATTTCTTCCCGCAGGCGCGACAGCGGAATTCATATATGGGCATGGAAGCAACTCCAATATCAGAGCAGATTGCTGCCGTATTATATTGAATTGTAGCATAGTCTCTTTCACGGACAAAAATCGGAACGCTTGTAGCAGCACGAAATCGCCTAGCCCGCGAGGCGACGTAGCCGTCCTCAGGCTTGAGGCGCGTGTTTTGGATGGGCCTGGCCAGCATTTAAAGAGTCCTCGGACTCGAGGGCAACCCCGGAAGGCTTGTGGTAGTGGACATGCGCCTGCTGCTTGTGGCTTATCCTGCGGTTCACCGGCCGGCCGCCCAACAGCATGTGAAAAAGCTCAGCGGCGGGCATGTTACTGACCTTGCGGACTTCCTTGATGCGCGGCGCAAAGGCTGCTGCCACCGCTCCTCTGAGTACACCGGAGATCAGGAACAAAGTCAGTACAGGGTAGCCATTAAGCGCGGGAATGCGTGGAGCCAGGAATCCGCCTGTGAGTGCTCCCATGCCGGCGGAAATGCCATTGCCGGCGTTGAAATACGCCAGGTATCGAGTGCGGTTCTCGGGGGTAGTTGCATCATACAGGTAGTTTACCGTGCACAGGTTGTACCCGGCCCAGGCCAGGCCGGAAAATACCTGCACGAGCCCCAGGTAGGCCACGTTCGTTGACAGTATCCACAAAAGTGGCACCAGGGGCACCAGCGCCGCCGTCATGCGGACGATGCGCGAGTTGCCGACACGGTCGGCTGCCTGGCCCCAGTGTGTGACCGAAAAGATTGTGACTACCGACGAAACGGCCTCCAGCCCAGCATAGGTCAGGTATGAGAACTTCAGATCCCGAAGCTCGTACACAGTGAAGTAGGGACCGGCGATATTCACGGCGAAGCTCATGGCGAACAGGAACAGCATATATTTGCCGAGATCGGTAGTAAGCAAGCCCCGCGAGAACTGGCTGGCATTGACCGACTGCTCGCAACTGACAGTCTGCGGGACCTCGTATAGACGCGTGAGGAGAAGCCAGGATGCCAGCCGGCATACGACAGCGGCCCCGAAAAGCACGGCAAAGCCCCACAGTGACCGCTGCACCAGCAAATTCAGGAAGACGCCACCTGCCATGAAAGTGAATATGCTTGCCACGGTGGAAAACATGCCCCTGCGGGAAAAGTACTTGCCGCGCAGCCCTTGCGGCACAACTTCCGCCATGAGGCTACCCCAGGCCGGGGACGTCAGTGCACCGAAGATGGAGTATAAGGTGGCGAAGAGAATCATCCACCACCCCTGGTTGGAGCGGGCAAGGATAGATAGTGACAGTATTGGTAAGAATATGAGTCCCTGGAGCAACGCGAAGATGAGTATGGTGGCCTTGCGGCCTCTCATCAGGCGCACGATCTCGCAGTCGAAGAGTTGTAATAACGAGGCGATGAAGCCCGGCAGCGAGCACAACATGCCGATCTGAAGGCTGTTGGTTTGAAGAGCTACTGCGTAGGCTACCAGGTAGTGCTCGCCGAAGCCTGTGAAGGCACCGTAGGCAACGCCTTCCGCTGTGGAGTACCTCAGGGCTCCCTTGACCCTATTCGTTATCGGCCTGCTCAGGTGCAATTACTGTTCTCTCCAAAGGCGACAATGATAATACCTGAGCTATGCCCTAATCAAATGCCCATCATTTCCCCACGATCGCCATAGGTTGTCAAAAGAGGAGCCGGTGTCGAAATCTCTGCGCGCCAGACGCCGACGGGACCAGCAGCGTCTGTCACGTAACGCAAAACCCGGGCCTCAAGAAACGACCCGCGGAGCGAGGGGCTAGGGTTGCATCTGCGATAATCCGAAAAAGACCAGGGATATATTCCAATACACGATTCCCGTGTACAGGGCAACGAATGTCATGGTCAATCGCATGGCCGCTCTCGGACGTCTCCAATAGATATGCGAGAGCAGTATCACGCAAAGAAACGCGGCCACTATCTTGGTCGGTAGGAACCGGTTTCCGGTTACCAGGTCCTGCAGTAACGGGTTTCCTTCAGTCGCCAGCCCGTAGTCGAGGAGGAAGCGGGTAACAACGCCGTCAGCAACCACGAGCGCAAACAGCACGACGAGCATATACTTGAACCGTGTTCCATATAAGGATGAGGCGGTATTCGTTGAAGTTTTCCTCCTGAAAACGTCACACTTTGCCGTCCGAGGGCCAACAACGAGCTACATAGTTGGCCATCGGTTGTGGTCCGGTTTGCATACGGTGTGATTATAACGCGTGGCGAGCGCGATGTGAATGCTGGTATCCCGGGAATTCCAATTGCTTGTCGTGCTTGCTGGCTGCGGTCCTCGTGGCGCGGATTATGCCTGCACGACCGAAGCAGGGTTAGAAGGGTTGCATGCGGGTGCGCGGCGGCTATCGCGAAGGCATTCTACGTGCCCGTCTCCTTTTCCTGATAGCCGAGACCGCGCCTGGCGGCATAGGCGGTAACCTGGGCCCGATTTTCCAGGTGTAACTTGTCCAGTATGTTCCTGAGGTGATACTTGACAGTCCTCTCGGAGATAATGAGCAAGGCGGCGATCTCTTTATTGGTCTTGCCCTGGGCCACTAGCTTCAATACATCTTGCTCACGCTCGCTGAGGCCGTCCCATTGTTGTTCCGATGGCCTTCTGCCCTGGCTGCGGGCTGAGAACTCTTCAACCATTTTGGCCGCCATCCTGGGCGATATAGGAGCCTCGCCATCCACGACGCCTGAGATAAGATCGAAGAACACTGAAGCCTTTAGCTTCTTCAGGAGATAGCCTTGCGCGCCGCTCTTGATGGCTTCGAACAGGTCTTCTTCCTCATCAGACACAGTGAGCATAATAATCTTGGTGTCCGGCAGCTCCGACCTTATGAGCCGCGTAGCCTCCAACCCGCCCATGGTGGGCATGCGTATGTCCATGAGAATGATGTCCGGTTTGAGTTCGCGGGCTCTCACTACCGCCTCCAGCCCATTGCTGGCCTCGCCTACCACCTGGTAGTCCCGGGCCTGCAACAGGCTGGCGATGCCATCCCTGAAGAGGTCATGGTCGTCCACGATTAGAACAGTTTTCCGGTCTGTCATCTCGCCGGCCCCGCCAGGTTTACGATAACCCTGCTCCCTTTTCCCACGGCAGACTCCAGCGCGAACCGCGCGCCGATCGCGGCCGCCCTCTCCTGCATGGAGTAAAGCCCGAAGTGAGGCCATCGGCCACGCGCCAGCCTGGCCGGGTCGAATCCGTGCCCATCGTCCTCTACCATCAGACAACAGCCGGCAGAGTCATAAGACAGGCGAACCTTGATCCGTTTGGCCTGGGCGTGCTTCCTCGCGTTGGACAGGGCCTCTTGTACGATCCTGAGGAGTTGCAACTCGACACCCGGATTAAATGTCCACGGAGTGCCGTTGGCAACCAACTCCGTCGGAATACCGGACATCTCGGCAAATCTTTCCACGTAGACCTTCAAGCTCTTGTCCAGGGACCGCCGCTTCTCATTCGTTCCCAGTGCCAAGATGGCCTCTCGTACATCGTCATAGGTCCGCTGAGCAGCGCTCTCGAGCTGTTCCATGTGAGTTGCCGCTGCCTGGATCTGTCCCGTATCCAACAGCTCCTTCACTGCCTGTGCCTTGGTATTCACATACCCCAGAACCTGGGCCAGCCCGTCGTGCATCTCTCGGGCTATCCGCTCTCGCTCCGTGAGAGCGGCCAGTGTTTGTACTTCCTCGTGCAACAAGGCGTTTTCCACCGCCGCCGCAATCCTGTCAGCCATGATCTGGAGGAGACCGAGTTCGTCTTCCGTTGTCAGAGCTTTTGAATCCCGGGCGGCCACGCCAAGCACACCAGTGACCTCGCCGGAGACACGCCGCAGGGGAAGGCCGTAGTATGTATAGAAGCCGGCAGCCTTAATTCCCTGTCGCGCGAACTGCGGGTCGTTGGGCAGGTCGTGTACCAGGATCGATCGGCCCGTCTTGGCCACGATGCCCGGGTAACCTTCTCCCAACCGGAACCGGGTAACCTCCCGGAAAGCCTCGACATTCACTCCTCGGAGACAGCGCAAAGAAATAGCCTTGTCCAAGGGGTTAAGGAGCCATACTTCTCCGACCTCTGCGTTGGTGGCCTGCAAGATTGCCTCGAGAGCCGCGGGCAACATCATGTCCATGTCCAGGCAGCCCTCAACCGCACGTCCTACCTTGAGCAGTGCCTCCATCTCTTCCGTCCGTCGCGATAACTCCTGGTTCTGCACCTCCATCCGTCTCGCCATGCCTCGGAAAACACGGAACACCATGAAAGAAAATGGAAAGATGCCAAGCAGTATGGCGACAGCCATTAAGATGTGTTCTTGCCAGTGTCCGATCCACAACTTGTCGTGGACCAGGAAGCTTCCTGCTACTACCGCCACAACGAAAATGGCCGGCGCCAACGTCGCCAAAAGCGACAGCCGGTTCAGGTTCATTAGCCGCCTCTTCTCCTTATGTGGTGTTATTATAGCAACAATGAATGCCACCGTCAGTATTACAACTACTTTCAGTTGCCTTTGGCAAGACTTGGTGTACGCTATCCCTCTTGACGAGTTCATCACACGAGGTTGCCGACGCTTATCAGGTAGACCGTGGATTCCTCTTTGCCGTCGACTCCCACTATTCGGTTCATCTCTTCATCAAAGAAGGCACCGATGCCGCATGGACCCAGCCCCAGCGAGGTGGCCGCAAGGTACAGGTTTTCTCCCAGGTGCCCCGCGTCGAGAAGTATGTAGCGATAGGCACGGTCCTGGTATTTCCAACGCGTACGCTGGAAGATGGCAGTTATTACAAACAAGACACCAGCCTTGAGCACCATGTCCTGCCCTCCGGTGCCGCCGAGCAGCGACGAGCGGTGGTCCCCTTCCTTGATCAGGTCGAGCGCATGGTCTTTGGGCTGGTAGTGGTAGACGCCGCTGGACAAGCCGGTCACCTCGTTCACGACAGGGTATATCTCCAAGGGATATAACCCTCCTGCGGAAGGGCTCGCCCGCAGTGGGTACGTCCGCTCGGTGATACCGTAGGCCGAGTGCAAAAGTACGGAAAGCTGTTCCAAGGTCAGGGGCTTGCCCGCGTACTCTCGGAGTGAACGTCTGCGCTGTACTGTCTCCCCGAAAGGCAACCCTTTGTAGTCTGTGATAGCTGGAAGGGGCATACGTGGTGCAGAGGGGTAGTCTTTATACTGCGGCGGCTGTAGCCCCCATTGCAGGGGCTTCCGCAGGAAGGCTGTCACGCTTGGCTTGCTCCACTCGTGATAGGCCAGGCCCAGGTCTGCTCCCTCCAGCTCCGCAGGCAGGCCCCCCTGCACGAACCAACGCCCGAGGAAGAAACCGGCTATTCCGGTAACCCCCGAGATAAGGAAACTCCGGCGCGAAAGCGCTGACCGTCGCAGCTGGGAAGCCGGCATGGCGCTGTCCGGGAGGTAACGATGCCCGCTCCGCTCGCGCCTGCCCAACGCCGCCTTGATTCGCCCACGAAGTTGCTGCCGCCGAACAACGACGTGCCATAAAGCCAATGCCGCCAGAGAATATGCGCTGAGGCGATGGTACAGGCTGCGCGGAATTCCCAGATAGTCGGCCAGGAGCCCGGTTGTCGCGGTGACGGCAAATGCGAGCAGGAGTATAAGGAGCACGGCCAAATCGAACCTTTTACCCAACATTGGATAGCCTCCCCCCTTTGTATCACGGCAACGTATGATCCTATAGGCACGCCGGGGTTTATTGGTGGTCTAATATCGGGTTAGCAGTTAGCTGGTCGGAGTTATCAAACGATGTGAGGGCTGATATTAACCGCTGAAAGGCAAGCCAAATTGTGCCTTCACTAGGGATGCGGCGCTGAAGAGGAAGAGAAGGTTGGCAGCTATCAAGGTGGCACAAGTTCTCGCAGCGAGTGAACACCATATCTTGCCAACTCCGGAGACATATCGACATGAGGACGCTACTGCCACTGCTCACGGTAACTGCATGACTCCCGCCGCGCTACTCCCGCGACGCAGGCGCAGCGCGGCGACACCACAATGCTATCTGCGCGAATGGCGGACAGCCAAAAAGGCTAAGCGATGCATGACGAAAAGGGGTCAAGGCCATATGACGAAATCGGCCGTGGCCGGACCGCCCATTGGGCCAATTAGTGCTGAATTAGCCGCTCTGGCCATACCGCGTGCCCCTGCCAGCCGAAGTCTTACTCAATAATCCTCTATCAATCAGTTTCCTGAGGCCGATCCTGATAGTCTGCGGTGAATAGCTTCGCCCCTTTTCCGCCAGATGCTGGTTGATCTCTCTGGCCGATTTCGCCTGGCTAAGGAAACCGGCATTCAGCGCAGCCTGAATAGCGCCAACAGAGGAAACACGTCTCCTCCGCCTATATGCCCGGCGCACTGCTTTTCCGGTGTCCTTTGTCACCCCCTTTGCGGGGATGATTTGCAACTCTTGTGGCACACTTTGCAACCCTTTGGCCGCCGCAAAGCGTTCCAGGTATTCCCTGACAAAGTCTACCGGACCTTCTAGTTGAAAGTTGCCCTCTTTCAGGTTTATGACAGCTTTGGCCTGATCCATAATCAGCATCACCTCCAAGGGAAATTTGATTGCATATAATAATAACACCTTATCATATTGTTGAAAAGACCCCTAGACGGCACAAGGCAGGGCATATTCATGTATCCCTTTTGACTCCCAAAACTGAACACTCCATCGGGATGGGGTAACTACTTGATCAAAGGCATCTCACCTGTCACGCCCATCGTCGTCAACTAGAGAACCAGGTTCAAGACGCCGCAAGGCTACAATATGAATATTGCGTTGAAAACATTATCGCTAACTACTTTGTTGCTATGTATTCTTTTCACCCTTCAACGGCGTTTTCGATGATTTCAATGCGCGTCGGTTTTCCCTTGCTGTCCAATTCTACGGCCACCACGTCTATGCGCCAGTCTTCCGGCAGGCTGTTGTGCGAACCCAGGTACAAGAGAGCTGCCTTAATCATTCTGCCACGCTTAGCGGTGGTGATGGACTCCTCCGGTGTGCCGAAGGCATCGCTCGTCTTGGTGCGCACCTCGACAAAGACCATGCAATCGCCCTGCCGGGCCACGATATCCACCTCACCTTCCCGGCAGCGGTAGTTGCGCTCCACCAGCCGGTAGCCGCGCTTCTTCAGATGGTCGGCGGCCAGTTTTTCACCCAGCGCGCCGAGTCGCTGACGTTCCATTTAGATAAGAGCTGCCCGCACCGGCGCAAAGGACTGGCGGTGGATCGGGCTTGGGCCGAGCTTGTGCAGACACTCCAGGTGGTCCACCGTGCCGTAGCCTTTGTGTCTTGCCAACCCGTAGCCGGGGTATTTCTCATCCAATGTGACCATCAGGTGATCCCTGGCCACCTTGGCCACGATGGAGGCACATGCTATGGAGAGGCACAGCCTGTCGCCGCCGATGATGCCCTTTTGCGGCATATCTATTTGCGGCACCCTCATACCGTCGATGAGCAAGAAGTGTGGCCTTGGTGAAAGCTGCGCGACGGCCTGATGCATGGCCCGCCGTGTGGCTTCCAGTATGCCCATTTTGTCGATATCTTCCGATGAGACCATTGCCAGCCCCACGGCAAGCGCATCACGACAGATAAGCGGCGACACATCCTCTCGCTGCTTCGGGGTGAGCAGCTTGCTATCGCGGACCAACGACGACCAGGAGAAGTCCGATCCGGGGGGCAGTATGACAGCAGCGGCAGCGACCGGCCCTGCAAGTGAGCCCCGCCCTACCTCGTCTATGCCCGCTATCAGCCTATAGCCTTCCGCCAGCAGCTGGCGCTCTTCCAGTGCCGTCGGAGGCGAGCCCCTGACCATTCGCAGTGGCCCTTTCTATGATCGCACCGCCGAGCACCTTGTCCCCGGAGTAAAACACGACGGCCTGCCCAGGGGCAACGGCCCTTTGCGGTTTAGCGAAGTCCAGTATAACACCGTTTCCTTTTGGCGTTACCGTTGCCCTGGCTTCCTGGCTTCGATACCTTATCTTGGCGGTAACCTCGACGGAGCCCTGTGGGGCATGTCCCTTCACCCATCTGGCGTCCGTAGCGAACAGGCTTGAGCAGTAAAGGCCACTCTCCGGGCCGACGACCAGCCTGCCTCCGGCCGAATCGATACCGACAACATACATACGACCGCCGCCACCTAGGCCAAGGCCGTGCCTCTGGCCTATGGTGTAAGAAGCGAGGCCGGTGTGCCTGCCCAACACATTGCCTTCCAAGTCTACTATTTCGCCTGGAGATTGGGGCACGCGTGCGCCAACAAAGTGACGGTAATCGCCGTGCGGCACGAAGCATATTTCGACGCTGTCCGGCTTTTCGGCTACCGGCAGGCTCGCCTGTTCCGCGATGCAGCGTACCTCGTCCTTGGTGCGGTCGCCCACGGGAAAGAGCAGATGCGCCAGCTCGAATTGTCCCAGCATGTACAGAAAATACGACTGGTCTTTGCCTGCGTCGATTCCCTTGAGCAACTCATAGCCGTCGGGCGTTGTCTGTATCCGTGCGTAATGTCCGGTGGCCAGGTACGTCGCATCTAAGGCAAGTGCGCGGCGCAGCAGCAGGCCGAATTTCAACTGCTCGTTGCAGACGAGGCAGGGGTTCGGCGTGCGCCCCGCACCATACTCGCGGCAGAAGTACTCCACCACGTGCTCCAGGAACTCCTCCTGAAAGTTGAGCACGTAGAACGGTATTTGCAGCGTACGGCAGACCGCCTCAGCGTCATGCATATCCTCCACGGAACAGCATTGGCGGTGCTGTGAGCCGATGCCATGCTTTTGCTCGCACCACAAACTCATGTGTATGCCTATGACTTCGTAGCCTGCCTGCTTCAGCAGGTAGGCTGCGACGGAGGAGTCTACCCCTCCACTCATGGCGACAACGACTCTCTTTGACAACGCACTACTCCGGAAAGCGAAGAAATATTAGCATAAAAAGCCCTGTGGTGATGGAATGGTTTACTCAGTTCAGGTGGGAGAGAGGTCTGTATTACTCGAAGGGGCGCAGCCCCTTCGTTCACTCCCCGCTCAGGTTAGAGATCTACCTGAGCGGGTATGAGGGTTCCATTTTGGTTTCAATTTAGTGTTTGAAATGCCTGACGCCGGTAAATACCATAGCCATGCCGTACTGGTCGGCCACCTTGATGGCATCCTCGTCCTTCACTGACCCGCCCGGTTGCATTATGGCTGTAACGCCAGCCTTCGCGGCCAGCTCCACGCCATCTGGGAAGGGGAAGAAAGCATCGGAGCCCAACACGCTACCTTTTGCGCGATCGCCGGCCTTTTTCAGCGCTATTTCGACGCTTACCACGCGGCTTGGCTGTCCGGCGCCCATGCCCACTAGGGCTGAGTCCTTGGCCAGCGAGATGGCGTTGGACTTTATGTGCTTCACAGCTCTCCAGGCGAATGCCAGGTCACGCGTCTCGTCACGGGTAGGCTTGCGCTTGGTAACCACGCGTGGACAGAACTCGGCCACTGAGAAGGCGTCCGATGTCTGCAGCAGCAGCCCTCCCCTGATTCGCCGAATATCCATATAAGACTCCGCCTCGGCTGGCTGGTGTACCGCGAGTATGCGGAGGCCCTTCTTGCGCTGCAGCAGTCGCAGTGCTTCTGGAGTGAAATCCTGGGCTACTACGCCATCGAAGTGAGTCTTATCTATCTCCTCCGCTGTGGCGATGTCCACTATGCGGTTAACCCCCACGACGCCGCCGAACGCGGATAACGGGTCGCCCGCCAGCGCGCGCCGGTATGCCTCAGGCAAATCATGGTGGCTGGCCAGGCCGCATGGGTTGGTGTGCTTTATGACCACCACCGTCGAGGAGGCGAAATCGCAGACCACGCTCCAGGCCGCATCGAAATCCAGGTAGTTGTTGAAGGAAAGCTCGCTGCCGCCGAGCTGGGTCGCAGCGGCCACGCCTGACAGCCGCTTACCGGCTGTTTGCTCCAGGTACAATGCTGCTTTCTGGTGAGGGTTTTCTCCATAACGCAGGTCGGCGTGCTTCTTCAGGCCTAGGGTCAGGTCGGCGGGGAACAGGTCACCTGACTCACGGAGGAATTGTGATATAGCCGTATCGTACAGTGCCACGTGCTGGAAGGCCTTCTGGGCCAGTCGTTTCCTTGTGCTCAGCTCCACCCTGCCCTTGCGTAGCTGCTCGGCCACCATTCCGTAGTCGGCGGGGTCCACGACCACTAGTACGGAAGGGAAGTTCTTGGCTGAGGCCCGGATCAATGTCGGGCCGCCTATATCTATATTCTCCAGCGCCTCGGTGAGGCTGACATCGGCCTTGCTGACCGTCTGTACGAAGGGGTACAGGTTCACCACGACCATATCTATGGGCTCAATATGATGGCGGGCCAGCTCATCCACGTGCTGCGGCAGGTCTCGTCGGGCCAGTATGCCGCCGTGCACCGCGGGGTGCAGGGTTTTGACGCGACCGTCAAGTATCTCCGGGAAACCTGTGATGTCGGATACGCTGTGTACGGGCACCCTGGCCGCTGTCAATGCTTTCTTGGTGCCGCCGGTGCTGAAGATCTCCCATCCCATGGTTACCAGCTCACGGGCAAAGCTTTCCAATCCGGTCTTGTCTGATACGCTCAGTATCGCGCGCAAAGGTTTCCTCCTTATGAGGCGTATTACTTGCGGGGTCGACCGATTGCTGGCCGGACCTATCCGGCTAATCAAAGATGACTCTGGGTTTGCCTTTCTCTCCGGCTTGCACCACTTCGCCAATGCGGCGGGCTTCAGGGACCTTTGCGAGCAACTCGTCTGCCCGTTTAGCTGCGCAGATAGCGACCATGCCTATCCCCATATTGAACACCCGGTACATCTCGGACTCATCCACCTTTCCCTTCTCTTGTATGAGGCGGAAGATTTGAGGCACGGGCCACGAGCCACGCTGCAAACGCACCGCCGTACCGTCTGGCAGCACCCTCGGTATGTTGCCCTCGAAGCCGCCTCCGGTCAGATGCGCCAGGCCTTTCAGCAGCGGCAGCGCGGGCTTCAATGCCGGCAGATAGCAACAGTGTATCTGGAGCAAGGCATCGCCCAACGTAGTTCCAAGCTGTGGCACATGGCGGTCCAGAGGTACGCGGGCCAGCACCTTGCGGGCCAGCGAAAAGCCGTTTGTATGAAGTCCGCTGGAGGACAATCCGAAAACGGCGTCACCCGGCAGTATGGACCTGCCGTCCAGAATGCTGCCTTGCTCGACCACGCCTATGATGGTGCCGGCCAGGTCGAAATCGTCCCCCCTGTAGATACCGGGCATTTCGGCTGTCTCTCCGCCGACCAGAGCACAGTTCTGTGCCTTGCAGGCCGTTGCCAGCCCCTGCACCAATACTTCAACCCGTTCAGGCACCAGCCTGCCCATGGCTATGTAGTCCAGGAAGAACAGGGGCAGCGCTCCACAGCATAGGATATCGTTGACGCAGTGGTTGACCAGGTCCTGGCCCACCGTGTCGAAACGGCCGAACGCCGCTGCCACCTTGAGCTTGGTGCCCACGCCGTCTACTGATGAGACAAGGACGGGCTGCTTAAACCCCTCCGGCACCCGGAACATGCCGCCGAAGTGGCCGATATCTGTCATCACCTCAGGCCGGAAGGTAGTGCGGACTATGTCTTTGAGGCGCGCCTTGGTCCTGTCGGCCGCATTGATGTTCACACCTGCGCCAGCATAGGTATGTTTCATCTCAGCATTTGGCCGGCATAGTTTCCAACGCCAGCTTGTCCATCTCAAGCTGCACCGGTACAGGGTAATCGCCGATGAAACAGGCCAGGCAGAAAGTACTGCGAGGCAATCCGACTGCCTCGATAAGGCCTTCCACGCTCAGGTATCCCAGCGTATCGGCGCCAATCGCCCGGCATATATCGGGAACTGACTTCTGTGAGGCAATAAGCTCGCTCCGAGTGGCCATGTCTACGCCGAAGAAACACGGGTATCGTATAGGTGGGGCACAAATGCGCATGTGTATCTCGCGTGCTCCCGCTTTCCTGAGCAGGCTTATGACGCGTGGGGTGGTCGTGCCGCGGACGATGCTATCGTCCACCACAACCAGGCGTTTGCCCGATATCCTTTCGGTCATGGGGTTGAACTTCAGCTTAACGCCCAGGTCACGCAGCCGCTGGTCGGGCTGTATGAAGGTACGCCCGATGTAGCGGTTCTTGATCAACCCCTCCCCGAACGATATCCCCGATTCCTCGGCGTAGCCGGTCGCGGCGGGTATCGCAGAGTCGGGCACCGGGATCACCAGGTCCGCATCCACCGGGTACTCCCGGGCGAGGTGGCGACCCATGTCCTGCCGGACCTGGTACACCAGCCGGCCGTTGATCACGCTGTCCGGCCTGGCGAAATAGATGAACTCGAAGACGCAAAGTGCCCGGCGGTCGCTCCGGACGGCCTTGACGCTGCGAAGCCCATCCTTGTCCACCACTATCAGCTCGCCCGGCTCCACCTCTCGGATGAAGGTTGCCCCAACGGTGTCCAAGGCGCACGACTCGGACGCGATGACCCAGCCGCCGCCGACCTTGCCGATGCAGAGCGGCCGAACGCCCAGCGGGTCGCGAGCGGCGTAGAGCGTGTCGCAGGTCGTCATCACCAGGGAGTAGGCGCCCTGGAGCCGCGGGAGGGAACGGACGATCTTCGACTCCCAGCCCACCCCGGGGGTGGTCGCGATCATCTTGGCGATCACCTC